>CAJUNI010000138.1 GCA_910587945.1 uncultured Parvibacter sp. | reverse complement strand
TGGCGCCGGGGTTGCTGAACTCAAGCCGGTTGTCGTAGATGCGCACTAAAGGGCCCGAGCTCGTTACCGTTGCGTCTTGGTGCACGAGCGTGTTTATCAAAAGCTCTCGGATGGCAGCTTGCGGGTAGGCGTGCTGAACTCTGCGGAAGGCGCCCTCGCTCACCTCTCGAGCTGGAATTGCGCTCATGATGAAGCTCTCTGCTCGGGGTATGACCAGGGCATAACCCTCATCGAATTCCTGGTCCTCGCGGATATCGAAGCTGCCCTTCCCATCGAATCTGATAACTCGCAGAAGGCGCTTCCTTAAGGAAGGGAAGGCGGAGAGGCGTTTGGCTAAGAGCAGTGCGCCGAGGTTGGTGACTGAGTAGAAGCCGTCGTCCTGTACTTTGACAAGCTCTTGCTCTTCGAGGGGAAGGAGGGAGGCGTCAAGGTCGGTGGGTTGCTTAAGCCGCAGCAGGTCGAAGAAGTCATCAATGGCGAGGAGGTTTCGAATGTCTGCTGCCGGGATGTCCGCTGCTGCGATCTGGTATTCGAAGTCGGATCGCTGCAGCTTGCGCCATAGCTCCGACTCCTTGGCCGTTCCCGCTGCGAGGCGTGTGGTGGAGCTGCCTTCTCGCATATACGCGATGCCGTTGAAGCATACAGGCTGACCTGACGCGGCTCGTACCTTCAGCACAACGAAACGTTTTCCCTCGTCTGAGGCGATTTGCGAAAACTCGTAATGAGCGTTCGCCGTCAGCTGGCGGGCAAGCCAAATAAGCAGTCCCTGGTTCCCCTTGCCCTTTGCGTGCTGATAATCGAAGGCAGTGCCAACCAGTTCGTGCGTGGTGTCCTTCACGCCCCAGATCTTGTAAGCAAACTCGCGCCCATGAAAGGCGGCGGCATTGGCAAGAGCGGATATGTCCTCTCCGATGCGCAAGGGATCCTTGTTGTCCTCTTTGAACTCGAGCCACTCCGTCTCGCAGGGGTAGCCCACGAGGGAGTAGATAAGCTCCATTGCATGCTGGTCCGCCATGGGAAAGTTCCTAACTATGAGTTAATTTGATAATAAGATGATAAAGAGGTGATAAAGAAAAATCAAGATGATGGGAAGTCGCTAATTGAAAAAATCCCAGTTCAGAGTGATTTCTCTCATTTCAGTCAGAGCCAGCCCATGTGGAAATGATATTCAGTGATAAAGAGAAATGAAACGCAAGTAAGATTTCCGCAATAACTTGTCGGAAAGATATGAGATTTGGTTTATGGCTCTTTCGAGGCTGCCGGGCGTAGGCTTCGGGGTGCAGAGGATATTCCCAGAGAAGAAGGGGGAGGAACATGGGCGAGATCAAGCTCAAGAGCCTCACTATGGACCGCCGCGGCTTTGTGGCGGCAGGCGCGGCCGCCGTGGCCGTGCTCGGCGCGTCGTCGTCGCTGTACGGCTGCGATAACCGCGTAGAGGCGACAGGCGAGGGAACGGGCGGGCAATCTGCCGCGCCCGTGCAACCGGCGGGCGAGTGGAAGACCTTGGCC
>CAJUNI010000137.1:1191-1653 GCA_910587945.1 uncultured Parvibacter sp. | reverse complement strand
GTATATCCCCGGAACGACCGCCCATCCGCATGGGTTGCAGTTGGAGCTTGAATACGATTGGTAGTTGACATTGTGCTGGTATCAACAGACCAAAAACCATAATTCCGCAAGGAAGCGTAGGCGAAACCTGACGGTTTGGAGACAGTGTAGCCCTTCGGAAGGCGCGCATACCAAGTTAGTCCATTCTCAATTGTGCCCCCATTCCCATAGAATTGAGCATTTTTATACCAAAAAGCCTTCAGCGTCATGTCCGAAGTAACGACAGCCGACTGAACATGCCCGTCCACCATCACGCCTGACGATTGCCCGTTGAACTGCACAAACTCTTTCGGCGAGTTATTCAAATTGTCGACATACCCAGCAAATTTCCAGTCACTATAAGACGGCGTGCCAATCAATTCAGGAACGGGAGATCCGGTCGGAACTTTAATGGTGTAGGTCTTCGTGCTGGATGAACTCGAT
>CAJUNI010000137.1:0-1181 GCA_910587945.1 uncultured Parvibacter sp. | reverse complement strand
GTGATAAGAAGTAACAAGGCTCCTAATCTCATTGGGTGATGCCGCACTAAGAGCATTTTTGATCGTAGTGTCAGAGCCTTCATAGGTAGTGAGAAGCTTGCCATTAACTAGTTGGCTGTTTGAACTTAGCGTGCTTCGATAGCTAGAATCGAAGCCAAACATTTCAGTTGATGTTTTGATCCCAGAGTACCTAAAATTCGGTATCACACGAAGTGAATAACAATTCCAAAACATACGCCTTGCCGTACCATAATCACCGCTGTTTTGGTTTCCATACCCCAGTCTTGTAGTACCGTTGAATTCGATCGTCTCGAGATTGGGCATATTCGCGAACACGAACTCGGAATTCTTGTCCCACATGTTGTTAACAACAACCCGACGTATGGCTTGCATCCTATTATTCGTTAGACGCCACACTCGATTAGTAGAGCCCTCGCTTGCGGTTTCGCTCGTATGACCATCGTAGTAATAATCGCCAGTGTAGTTCAGCGTAAGAGTTCGATCAGCTGCAGTGTATGTTACGAGCATGCCCTTTGCCGCAGTACCAACATGCTTGCTGTAGTCAGTAACACTAGGCAATTCAAGACTCATAGGACTGATGCCCCCATCAGCAAGAGCAACGGTTCTATTGATGACCTTCTCTTGTGCCTCAAAGAGACCTTCTTCAAAGTAATCGCCTTCCATATTCAATTGCTCGCCATAGGAAATGCTTGGTGTATTCAGTACTTTTAGCTCTTCTTCTGTCTCACCATTTTCACCAACAGCTTCATCAGAATCAGATGTATCACGCTCATCTTCTTCGGCTGCTCCTTCGTCACCCTCGCCAGACTCAGCATCATCCTCTGCTGGCTCTTCTGGTTTGGGAGCGAGGGCCACGATGACGGCACGGGATGCGCTCGCGAGCAGTTTGTCGTTCAGTCTCAGTTGTGCGGTCACGGTGGTCTTGCCGGTCTGTTTGGCGGTGACGGTACCGGTTGAGGGATCCACGCTGATGGGTGCTGCATCATAGGCATAGCGCACATCGATGCGGCCTTCTGATTTGAGATATCCTGTATCTCCCAAAAGCTCTGCGCTCTCGTCTTGGTTGAGCACGAGCGGTGCATCGGGCATGCTCACGCCATACGGTATGAGGTGGTTGCCCGTAGCAGGGACACCAGCGCGCCATGCGTAGGTCTCGTCTG
>CAJUNI010000136.1 GCA_910587945.1 uncultured Parvibacter sp. | reverse complement strand
GCATTAGCTCAGGGGATCGTATCTTGCTTGATGACGGGCTCATTGGTCTGGTCGTTGAGTCTGTGGAAGGCGAAGATATTTTCTGCCGTGTCGAAAACGAAGGCGATCTCGGTCAGCGTAAGTCCATTAATGTGCCAGGTGTGGCGGTTCCTCTGCCGGCGCTTACCGCCCAGGATGAATCCGATCTCATTTTTGGTATCGAGCAAGAGGTGGATTACGTAGCCGCTTCCTTTATTCGTGATGGCGAAGCGGTGAAGCAGGTGCGCTCATTTTTGTCTGACCATGGTGGCGGCGATATTCGTATTGTGGCAAAAGTCGAGAGTGCCGATGCGGTTATCAATATCGACTCCATTATCCAGGAAGCCGATGCGGTTATGGTGGCTCGAGGGGATCTGGGTGTTGAAGTTCCCGAATACAAAGTTCCTCATATTCAGAAAACCATTATTCGTCAATGCAATCGGGAGTCTAAGCCGGTAATTACCGCTACGCAGATGCTGGATTCTATGATTCGAAATCCTCGTGCGACGCGGGCAGAGGTGGCCGATGTGGCCAACGCAATTTATGACGGCACTGATTGTGTGATGCTCTCGGGCGAAACCGCAGCGGGCGCCTATCCCGTCGAAGCGGTAAAAACCATGGTGCGCATCGCCGAAGAAACTGAGCCGTTGATGTTTGCCGAAGGTAATCCTGACCGTGAGCGCACGGGCGTCCGACCCTCCTTGGCGGTGGGAATTGCGGCGGTACAAACCGCTGAGACCCTCGATGCCGCTTGTATTATTGCGCCCACCATGTCAGGGCGCACCGCACGCTTGATTTCAAACTTGCGTCCGCGGATGCCAATTTATGCGGTAACACCGTTTCCTCGGGTGCGACGTCAGATGTCGCTCAGCTGGGGAGTCACAGCGTTTTTGGATGACGTCCAAGGTGATATGCAGCACGTGCTTTCCAATGCTCAGTCGGCAGTGGTGCGAAACGGCGCGGCGGAACCGGGCGATGTGGTGGTTATTACCGTGGGAGACAAGGCAACGGCTCCGGCTGAAGATAACGCCTTTGGTCAGCCGGGTGTTGCACCCACCAATGTGATGTATGTAGCCCAGCTTTCCGAGGAGTAGTAAGCCGGTACTCGCTCTCGGTTTCGCTCCCTCGTAGGACTCTGTAGGGGGCTTAGGTATCTGCCATCGGTAACCGCTCGGTATCCATCGGCCTTAAAGCTTCGTGTCTTGGGAAGCAAAAGGGGCGTCTAGGGTGCGCTTGTGCTAATATATTCGGCTGGTATTTGCAAGAATCGGAAGGGACCCTTTCATGTCTGGACATTCAAAGTGGGCAACCACCAAGCATCGTAAAGCAGCTCAGGACGCAAAGCGCTCTGCTCTGTTCTCCAAGCTTTCTCGTAACATCACTGTTGCAGCCAAAGAGGGAGGCGACCCTAATCCCGATAACAATGCTTCTTTGGCGGCAGCTATTGAAAAGGCAAAGGCCAATTCACTTCCTAAAGACAAAATCAAAGTAGCTATTGATAAGGCTTTCGGCTCGGGCAAGGATGCCGCAAACTACGAAACCGGGGTCTACGAAGGCTATGGCCCGGCAGGCGTTGCGGTCTATTGCGAAGCACTGACCGACAAACGAAATCTTACTGCTGCCGATGTTCGCAGCGCGTTTTCTCATGCGGGGGGCAACCTTGGTACCTCTGGCTCGGTTGCGTTCCAGTTTGAGCGCAAGGGCCAAATCATCGTGGCTAAAGAAATTGAAACGGGCGACAAGAAGAACCCGATCGGCCCGAACGGTGCTGCTGCTGATGAAGAAGAGTTCATGTTGGCCGTGGCTGAGGCCGGTGGCGACGACTATGATGACGCCGACGAGGAGTGGATTGTCTACACCGCACCCTCTGACTTGATGGCCGTAAAGAAGGGCTTAGAGGAGCAGGGCATCGAGGTTAAAGGTGCTGAAATGACCATGGAAGCTACCACGCCTACCGAGGTTTCAGTATCTGATGCCAAGAAGGTTATGCGCCTCATTGAT
>CAJUNI010000135.1 GCA_910587945.1 uncultured Parvibacter sp. | reverse complement strand
TTCCAAAGGTGGTCACGAAAAAGAGGTTCGAAAGGCCCTGCGTGACACCCTTCTGTCTTTACTCTGGGACCGCACAAAGCAACGCCCTATGGTCGAAGTCAGCCTTATCGAAGTAAACTAATGTCCACCTTACGCTTTGCCGTCTAAAACGCGATACGCCGAGGAGTAGTTCCGTGGCAAAAACACCCCACAAAGCGAAGCGCACGTCGGGTCAATCTAAACCCGCTGGAAGGAAATCTAGCGCATCCCGTCAAGCTTCTCGTCAAAAACAATCGAACCCATCACCATCAGTTATTGATGAACGGACCCGCCGAGACATCGGTGGTATTCTCTGTTTGGTCTTGGCGGTAGCCCTCTTTGTTGCCGCCATACAACCCACTGATGGCATCGTCAGTGGCGCTATTGCCGAAGGTCTCCATACCGTTTTTGGTATTGGCGCCTACATTGTGCCGCTCTTTTTAGCAGCCATCGGTATTACCTTCTTGGTTCGCTTTGATCGTGAACGGGTTCCAGCCCGCGTCGCTATTGGACTCGCCGTTATCCTTATTGCGGTTCTGGGTCTTATAGCCCTAGCCAGCCCCATTCAAAATGGTGACTACGATCAATTATTCCTTCGCCAGTTGCTAATCGCCTATGGCGGCTATATTGGCGCGGGTATTGCTTGGTGTGGCTATGTATTGTTTGGACCCATCATCACCGGCATTATCTTAGTCGGGTTGATTGTGGTAGGTGTAACGGTTATCGGCTTCTCCCTTTCCTCCCTTATTGAGACAATTCAAACCAAGCGCCAAGAACGTACATTACGCCTGGAGTCTCGCGGTACCGAGAAAATCTCCAAAGGCGGTCCCTTCGCAAAAATCCGCAAGAAGGGAACTGGGGAAAATGATTTGGACGATAATTATGCCCTCGATGCCTACGGAGATGTCATTCCGGCCGCTGAAGCCACTATGGCACTCGGAGCTAATTCCCCTAGCGGCCGTCGAGGAACTTTAAATGAGCAGTCTGCGCGTTCGAGTCGTCGCATGAAAGAAGCTTCCGAGGACACAGGTAACCTCGAAGCAGCTGACACCGCCTATCTCACTCCCATGGAAAAGCCGCGGCGTCGTCGCGTCTCTAAAGAGACCCCAGCGTCTAAAACTTCCGTCGTGGTGGAAGAGACTATTCCCGCTCCGATGCCCGCTACTCGTCATGAAGCTGAGCTAGGCGATGAAGGACCCTCAACGCTTACCCGCAAGCTCGGAGTCAAGAATGCTCCGGCCGAAAAGCCTCAGAAGGCGCCGCGGAAGAAGGCAACCCCTAAACCCACCCCGACGAGCGCCAATGACAATAAAGACGGGTATCAACTACCGAGCGAGGCACTTCTCGTACGAGGGGATGGACGCACCGCTGGTGCAAGTGATGCCGAACTTCAGCAAACCGGGGCTGAGCTTCAAGAAACTCTCGAAGACTTTGGCATTATGGCTGTGGTTAAGGGCTGGGTTGCAGGCCCGACCGTTACGCTGTTTAAGATCGAGCTGCCACCAGGCGTTCGTGTAAGTCGGGTTACAGCCCTCAATGACGATATTGCATTAGCTTTGGCGGCCCCTGGCGTTCGTATCTTTGCGCCTGTTCCTGGTACCAACTACGTGGGTATTGAAGTACCTAATCGGGAACGCAAGACCGTATTCCTTACCGATCTTTTGCACGACTTAGATGACAGTCCCTTATCCATTGCCATCGGTAAAGATGTTGAAGGCAACTCCATCACGGGCGACCTATCCAAGATGCCTCACTTGTTGATTGCGGGTACAACCGGTTCTGGTAAGTCCGTAGAAGTCAACGGCATGATTATGTCAATCCTTATGCGGGCCACCCCAGATGAAGTGCGTTTTATCATGATCGACCCCAAGCGAGTCGAATTCAGCGGCTACAACGGCATTCCTCACCTCTACGTGCCGGTGGTCACCGAGTGTAAAGAGGCGGCCAGCGCCCTTTCCTGGGGTGTCGCCGAAATGGAACGGCGCCTAAAGCTCTTTTCTAAAGTTGGCGCTCGAAACATTGTGAC
>CAJUNI010000134.1 GCA_910587945.1 uncultured Parvibacter sp. | reverse complement strand
CGCCACCCTCGCCGAGGTGTGGGCCGCCACAAAGCTCACGCTTACCGAGCAAAGCACCATCCCCACGCATAGCCAGAACATGCTGAGAGCCATAGTGCCCAGGTAATTGGTCTGGATCTCGTTAAGGGCCAGGCCTTGGGCCTCGTACTCGGCCCGCACATAGTCCACCGCTCGCTGATCCACCATGGATCCCGCCACAGAACCCATGGCGTCCATCATCTTTTGAGCGTCTTGGGCCAGCTCATCCCTGCCGATAAGCCCCGCCTCAAAAAGCTGTCGCACCTCGTTCAAGGTAATGGTGACAGGCAGCTGGGATCTTGGCGCTTCCATAGAAGTGCCGGAATCCAGCGACAGGGCGCTGGCATCAATGCCTTTCTCCAGCGAAAGCGGCACGCATTCAGGAACCGCGATCAGCCGGGCGATCTCACCTTCAGCAGAAGCCTGCTGCTGATTGCCGATGAATGTGCGCACGCCATTGCCATTGGCAGGGCCATAGACGCCGTCCACTTTGGCAGCATCGCTTTCACTCATAAACATCTCAAGGTCTCTGAGAGCCGTGTCTCGTATGGTATGTGGCACCGGGCTGTCGATTCCTCCTTGCTGAATGCCCACATCCACGATGTCGCTCATGGCGGTAGGCAGCATCAGCTGGAAATACGCTTGCCCGCAAATAAGTGCGAAACAAATGACCACCGCACCCAGATGCCTTTTCAAAAAGCCCAGGAGTTTCATGCACCCTCCCCATCTTTACCGGCAGAAGCAGGCTCCTTTGCACCTGTTGACTCGTCAGCTGCGAAGGCACGGGTTTCTCGGCATTCCGCATCTTGAGATTCCAGCGCCCGCGAGAGCTTTTGAATGATGCGTACCAGCTCCTTGGCATCCGACTCGCCCAAAAGCTCCAGCAGGCTGCCAGCATAGCTATCCATAGCAGCCATACGCTCAGCCACCGCGCGTCCACCGGCTTTTGTAAGGGTCACCACTACATGGCGGCGATCCTTGCCGTCGGTGGTGCGCTTCACAAGCTCCCTGGCCTCTAGAGCCGCCAATGCATTGGAAATTCGCGCCTGAGTAAGCCCAGTAGCCGCCTTGAGCTCCGAGGGGTACGCGCTTCCTCCATGCTCCGACAGATACCTGAGTATGAGCGGCATCCCTCTGAGCGACGCGTCAAAGCCTTCCAAGGAACGCCTATGCGCATGGCCGCCCCTCTTTTTTTGCGGAGAAGTGCCCGTTTCCTCAGCCGAATCATCGACGGATGTCAAGGGTACTGGCTCTGGGGGTCGCGGAAGCTTGCTGTGGAGCGAACGCAGCCCCATGATCGCCAGATTGAGCTGGCGGCCCAGCTCTTGAAAGCGCTCAGGCACCTGAGGCGGCTCGCATTGAACAGGAGGGCCCAAGGGTGCGCGCATCTTGCGATTACTCATGACACTTCCCTACTAGTAGTTTTCGCTATTAGTTGTTTCTACTAGAAATCTTTTACAAGTCTACTGATTTCCCATAGGGATCCTCCTGAGATCTCCCTATTCATAAGACCTGCAAACGGGGAGTGCATGATGGGCGATCGCCCGAGCTTCTTGTGGACACCACACCCAACGACCACAAACTCTAGGGTGTTGCGCATTTTTCCTTGCAGCCTGCAAGGTGCGTGGTATAGTTGGACAGCTATTGCTTATAAGCGCGCGCAATGGCGCCCGCGTAACGGAGGAATCAACATGTCGAAGGTTTGCGAGATCTGCGGTAAGCACCCGGTAGCTGGCCGTTCTATTAGCCACTCCCACCGTGTTACCAATCGTAAGTTCCGTCCCAACATCCAGCGTGTCACCATCGTGCAGAATGGTCAGAAGCGCAAGATGAACGTTTGCACCCGTTGCCTCAAGAAGGGCAACCTCGCTCGCACCGCTTACTAATACTTCTCTCCGCGGGCTTTTAGAGACGAACTTCCAAGGGTTCTTAGCCATCAAGCTAAGAACCCTTTCTTTTATTGCCATCAGCTAGGCCAGATGGTTATCACCGGTGGCATAGTCGATGACCACGCCTGGCTGTACGTTATAGCAGTAGACGTCGAAGCAGATGCCTTCGCCCTCGTCCTCCACGCTCCAACCCTCCATACGCACGCCAGAAGCCAAAAGATTGGAACCCTCAAAGATAGGTGTCACCC
>CAJUNI010000133.1 GCA_910587945.1 uncultured Parvibacter sp. | reverse complement strand
CGGCAGCAGGTGTGAAGTCGTCGTCCATTACGGCGACGCTGTTAAGTTCAGTCATGTTATGCACCTTTCTAGCGCACTGCGCGCTGAAGTTGACGAAGCAAGTAAGCATCAAGCTCCATTGCTTGATAGCGAGTCATCAACGGCAAAACCGCTAGACGAGGTAATACACCGAAGGCTTCGTACCTTTTTCGGGTAAGAGCTGTTTGTACTGGCGCGTCGCAATGAGCTGGCTTACCTCAGAGGTGGGGTCATCCAAATCACCCCAATGCCGGGCACGTCCTGGGCAAAGATCCATACATGCCGGCGTTTCCCCTTGAGAGGTGCGCTGATAGCAGAACGTACACTTCTCCACCGTATGCTTTTGATGGGTAGGAACGTCAGCGTCACCGAGGGCATAGTCCACGTCATAGGCCGGCTCTTCCCAGTTAAAGGAACGCACGCCGGTGTAGGGGCAGGCGCTCATGCACATACGACAACCAATGCACTTGTCGTAGTCTTGGCGCACCACACCCGTCTCGGGATCCTTATAGGTAGCCCCTACCGGGCAAACCTTCACGCAAGCGGGGTTCTCGCAGTGCTGACACCCTACCGTCACATAGGTCATAGCCACATGAGGAAACGTCCCCTTAGGCGTATCGGCCACATCACCACCATCTGTCAGCGCCCGCGTCCACAAAATGTTGGCGGGAAGATTGTTGGCAATCTTGCACGCCACCGTGCAGGCGTTACAACCCACGCAGCGCTTCGTATCAATGGTCATTCCAAAATGAGTCATTATTCCTCCCCCTCTTAGTACTTCTCAACTTCGCAGAGGAAGTCATAGAAGGCGCTGTTCGAGCAAAAATCATTCATGTAAACGCTGGTGAGGTCTTGTGAGTGCCCCTCAATAAACTGGTCTGCCTGGAAGCCATGGGGAATAGAAATAACACCGGGCTTAATGCCTTCGGTTACCAGTGCCTTAATAACGACATAGCCATGATCGTTGTAGGCTTTCACCACATCACCTTGGGTGATACCGCGCGCAGCGGCATCAGAAGCGTTAATCTTCAGCAGCGGCTCGGGCTCCAGTTCGCGCATGATCGGCGTGTAGGCCAGCTGCGAATGCACGTGATACTTGTTGTGCTCTGAGCACCCCATCAACGGATACTTCTCACGCAGAGGATTCTCCTCATAGGACTCATAGGCATGCTCGTAATAGGGATAACGCTCATAGTCAGCAATTTCCTGACCGAAATCATTACGAGCGGTGGGCTTTTCGATGTAGTACTTCAGGCGCGTTGCCTCATCGCTTCCCACCGCAGCTACGTGCTTAGCTTCGGTATAACCGGGCTGGCGAACCAAGGCGCCATCCTTCATGGCATCAAAGGACACGCCGCCAGCAGTATTAGTGGGAATGTCATAGACCAGGCTCAAGAATTCCTCATCGGTTTGGGCGAACATCTTCTCCATCCCGATGTAGGGTGCAATACCACGCATAATGTCTAAGTCCGACTTGCATTCATAGAGCGGCTCGATACCTTTTTGAGCCAACGTGGGATAGGGTACGGAGCAAACGGGGTCCATATCCAGAACTTCAAAGGCATGAGGCACCGGCAACACCACATCGGCCCATTGCGCCGAGTCGTTCAGATTCACGTCTGCGCAGACCACAAACGGCACCTTCTTTACAGCCTCAATCAACTCTTGGCGACCTGATTCACAGGAGAGCACATTGCCATTGCAAATCCAAAGCACCTGCAAATCAATGGGTGTTTTCCCGAACTTCTTCTCTTCCATAATTTGGGGCAGGTACATACCGCAGAAGCGCGGACCCGGCATACCCATCATGAGAGCCTTTGTGTTGTAACCCACCAAGCCAGTGGATGGAGATCCGCAAACTGAGGCTCCCGGCTTGCCCGCATTGCCCGTTACGGCATGGAGCATTGCCAGGTTCTTGTAGTTGTGATGTGAGTTCACATGATGGCCCAAGCCTTGGAAGGTCATGGTGTAGACAGGACCCTCTTGAGCGTAGACGCGGGCGAGTTCGCGGATATCATCAGCTTCAAGACCGCAGGTTTCTGCCGCGCCCTCAATCGTGTAGGAACCAATCTTGTCGAGCACCGTGGCGAATACCGGACTTACCGTAAAGCCGTCTATGGTGTAGGTGCCCTCGATTGCCGGGTCTGTTGCTTGAGAAAGCGCACTCCAGCTATCGGTAGCTTCATCCCAAACCACCACCGGGTCAATCAGGGTAGGC
>CAJUNI010000132.1 GCA_910587945.1 uncultured Parvibacter sp. | reverse complement strand
CGCTAGAGTACAATGGCGTACGTGAATACCATCAACAAGGGCAAGGAGCGTTTGTGGCCACCACTGAAACTCCCAGTGCGGTGATGTATGCCGTACTCAAGCAGCTCAAGGTGAATAACAAAGAGGCAGCTTCCATTCTTCTTTCTGACCAGGGGTCAATCGGAGGGGGTGCGCCGCGCGATCGCATTAATGAGCGTACCTACTTGCATCGCGTGGTTCATAGTGCTCCGGGGGAATATCATGCGGGGTTCTTCGCCAATTTGGAAGAAGCTGCGCATATCCTGTGTGCCCGCATCATTGCCGCTTCTCAGGGCAAACTCAGCTCAGCTTCCTTGGCTGAATTGTTGGGGAAGGGTCCAGCGCTTTTGATGGCTCAAGCGCTCCAGGATAATCAGGGGGATGCCGCGCTTTTCACCAATGTGGTGGAAAAGATCCAAGCCCTGCCATCGATTAGTGATGCGGATCGGGCTTCTCTGGCCATGCTGGCTTTCATTGGGGTTGGTTGTTTAGGAAGTGCTGCAGCCGCCTCTTCATTGGTGGAACAGTTCTTGCACTCCATTGCCCAAACCCACGGCTTTATGACCACTCCTGCTACCGAAGCCGATGAAGTGGTGCGCTTTGAGCGTCCCGCCGCAGGGCTCGGATTGGTGCGGGTGGTGGATGGTGCGCTAGATCTACAAAGCGTCCATGGACTCTATGGTCAAGAGGGGGGCACTGTCATTGGTTCCATGGCCACCGATGAGCACTCCTTAAATAATGTAGGTCCCTTAGTGTCTCGGCGCCATCTGCGCATCTTTCAGGATGAGGAAGGCCGCTGGTTTGCTCAAGGGTTAGGCTCTACTAATGGCACTACTCTTATTAAGGGGGCCACGAAAGAACCCGTGGTGATTGAGCCACCGCGCGCTGAACGCAAAGGCGCCAACGACGCGCCCCCGGTACAAATCCAGCCGGGCGATGCGCTTTGCTTGGCGGATACCACGGTGTTTTTAGTGATGCAAGTGCGCTAATTCGCGGTAAGAATTGCGCAAATTTATAGCGAGGAGTGCCATTAGTCTTAAAACCGTCAAATAACTCAGAAGGCAAACTGCTTTTACTGAATGGAAGGGGAGAGCGAACAAATCAAGGGGTTCCTTTGGGTAGAATGGAAAGGCTATGAACCCGAGAAATAGCAACGATTCGTTCTTCCTACCATTATAATGAACGCAATTTGGGTGCAACTTTTTCTGAAAGGATAACGCAATGGGTTTTCTGGATAATGTGGCCTCAGCAGTAAATCGCGGCTCCGCAGCAGCGGGCCGAAGCGCTGATAAAATGAAGATCAAGTCTCAGCTTGCCGATATCGCTAAGCGCCGTCAGGGTTTGGTGGCTCAGCTGGGTGCAAGCCTCTATGAGGACACGCGCAATGATCCGACGCTGCGCCAGGGTCGTGAGCGTCTCTATGATGGCATTGCTGCTTTGGACGCCGAGCGCGATGAATGCAACCGCCAGATCGCTGCCATTGATGCAGCGGCTGCTGCTGCCGAAGAGGCCGCTCGAGTATATACCTGCAGCGTTTGCGGCGCTCGTTTGACCTCCGCTGACATGTTCTGTGCTGGCTGCGGTACGCCCTTTGAGCAAGCGGTGGCTCAGCAAATCACGGCTCAGGGCGCTCCCTGTCCGACCTGTGGCGCTCCCTTAAATGAGGGCGATCGCTTCTGCATGAATTGTGGCGCAACCGTTCCCGAGCCCAGTGCTGATGCGGTAATGGTTACCGAAGAAGCCGTAACAGCAGCTCCAATGGAGGCTCCGGTAGCAGCGGGTTTGGTGTGCGCTTCCTGCGGTAACCCCTTAGCAGAAACTGACCGCTTCTGTCTGTCCTGTGGTGCTCCGGTGGCTGCAGTGGCTCAAACCATGGCCGATGAAGCGGTAGCGGCAGAAAACGAATTCAAGGCAACCCAAGCAGGCGGTACGTTCACTAACTAGAGGACCGCTTCTAAGCGATAGTTTTGCAAACAGGGTGCCACTTTACGGGGAAGGTTGGTGGCACCCTCTTTTATGCCCTGAATCTCTGTGTGGGTTGCAGAGTGAAGGCAAATCTATGAAGGAGGGAACTGAAGATGTTTTGTCCTCAATGCGGCGCTAATGCTGCGGACGATGCAGCGTTTTGCGGCAAATGCGGCTATAACTTTGCCGTTCGCAGTGCCGAGCAACCAGCCGCTGCTCAACCGGCGGTCGGTGGGAATCCGGTTCCGGGAGCGGCTCCTGCGCCAGCGGGGAGTGCATACCCCGGCGCTTCGGCCTCTCAGAGCTTTGGGGCCGGCGGGGTACGGC
>CAJUNI010000131.1 GCA_910587945.1 uncultured Parvibacter sp. | reverse complement strand
CTCCTCGGCACTCTGTTGCTTTCTACAGTATTCCTGTTGATCGCACCGAAAAACGACGCGGTGGTCTCCGATGAGCACGACCTCAAATGGCTTCGCAGTCAGAGTAAATTCCGTTTAAGTGGCTCCTATGTCATGTTGGTTGATGGCGCTCTAATCACCCTTAGCGCAAGCATACTGGTCATGGCAAAGCCCGCTCAGGAGACCGACGCCCCCGCATACCTGGTAGGCACCGCTTTGGTGGGCACTGCATTACTGTTCTACAGCCTCAAACGATTCAATCCCGCAGCACTTTCCCTAGAGCGCAGTCAGCTCATTTTCCTTCCCGTGCTGGTGGGCGGCCTTACTGTCATGGCGTACTATGCAGGGATTCCTTCCCTGGTTGCGGCGTTTATCCTCTTCGTGTTTCTCTATCTCTTCGACTTTGTCAATTTGTCTATCTTGTCCTTAAGGGGCAATCTGTTAGGCATATCCCCTTCTTATAGTTTTGCCCATGGACGCATTTTCATTATCGTTGGTGAGGCAGTGGGCTGGTTTTTAGCTGCGGTATTTTTCGTACCTGGTCTTTCTTGGCTCCTCGCCCCCGTAGTCACCGCATTAACCGTTGCTTTGTGTTGCTACATCACCGTCGGCGCCCTTAAGCCTGAGCAGTTTCCTTTAATTGACGGTAGCCCCGAAGAGCGCACTGAATTTGAGACCCCCCCCCGAGGATTTCGATGGATCCGCCGTCCGCAAAAACTCCTATCGCGATCGGTGTTTGAGGGCCTCCCAACACTACGATCTCACGCCGCGTGAAGGAGAGATTCTCACGTTCCTCGCCAAGGGGCGTAATGCGAAATACATTGCCGACCAACTGTTTGTCGCCGAGCGCACGGTTAAGACACACACCTATCACATCTATCAGAAGATGGGCATTCATTCTCAACAGGAGCTCATCAACATCGTCGAGGACACTCCCTCCGACAAGGACTAGATAGCCTGATAGCGCAAAGCCTCTAAGTCCACACGAAATCTCCGGTTGACAATAGCCAAAACAAGCGTATTACCACAAAGCCCCTCGCTGACTCTCATGTCAGCGAGGGGCTTTTCTCGTTTCCTTCAAGTATTAGTCAAGCTCGTCAAGCGCTTTAAGATCCTCTTCTAATTCTTTATGGTCGGCATGATCATTGCCGTAAGAACGCTTTGCATATTTGGCTTGCAAACCTTCGATCAACATGAGACCGGTGTAACCACACCCTGCTATCACCAAGCCGGATACAGCCGACTGACCACCGAACAGAAGGTACTCTAACCCGGTGATAACTACCGGAGCCAAGCTTGCTCCCGCAGCAATAAAACACAGTACTAAAGAGATAGCTAATGTAACCAGCCGTGCGCTTACCGCTTTCGAAATATAGTAGATGGTGCTGATTTGCTGAATACCAATGCCAAACCCCAGAAAAACTGCCCCGATGAAAATCATTGGCAGATTGACGCTCGCCGCCACAATGAACATGCCGCAAGATAACAACCCGAAGCCCGTCATGAGCGTATAGCGTCCTAATAGTTTTGAGACAGCACCATAACCCATGCCTAAGACAAGCGAGACAACGCTGATGGTGGAAGAAATAGCGGCAATATCGGCAGTATTACCAAGTTGGCGATCCTGAACCAGCAATGCAATGTTGGTGTAGTAGCCATACATAAACATCATGGCAAAGAAGAACAGTATAAATAGGTAGACCGTCTTGGGGGCAAATAGCTCCTTGAGACCTTCAGCACGATGGCTTCGATCGATCAGCTTCTTGTCCAGAGTGCCCTTAGGCTGGTAAATAACGGTAAGGATAAATACGGGGATTACCCCAAGATAGACCAAAAAAGCGTTGCCCCAGTGCGCTAACGCCAGAATTCCGATAGCCATGGTAACTAACACTTCACCAATGTAGTTAAAGGACTGCTTGAAGCCTAGGACGCGACTTCTCTCCTCGTCATTATCAGCCCATCGCTGACAGATGACCGCATTGGCCATAGGATGAAGTAATCCTTGGCCTACACCGATGAGCCCACTGCAAAGAAACATCGCGTAAATGGTTGGCGTGGGAAATACTACCGGGATCATTCCGCCAATAAAAATAACAATAAGAGCAAATTCCGCAATACGTTTTTTATGGATATAGGCCGCCAAGAAACCGGAGAGCAATGTGCCCGGAATACTCATCATAGGCGGTATGGCAATGATCATCTGAATGACCGTAATCGGCACATCCGGATACGTATCCTTCAGCACGCCTAACAATGACGAAAATGACTGAAATACGCTGTCGTAGATAGCGAATCCGCATATTGGAATAAGAAGAATGGCGTATCTCACTTTGAAATACGAAGCGACTCGCTCAAGCAAAACCCCCATTGGCGCCACCCCCGTTGCGTCCAGTAGGGTGAGCGCTTTGACAGAACCCTCACCCCTCTTTTGCTTTTGCAATAGGATGGGCGTAATCATGACGATGAAATCCCCCGGCGTCTTGCGACCTACAGTATTGGTTTCCTGATACTTTGAGTATTAAATTGTCATTTTGCCTGGTAAATTGCGAGCCAACCGCAACCTCCCCCGCCTCCTGAAGCGAGTGTCCGAGGCTTGGTTCTACTTCAGGTTCGAAGCATCTTTTGGCTCGGATGACGGAGCAATAAGCTTTCGTAAGCGTCGCATTTCCCAAATGATAAAGACACCGACCGTAAAGATAGACAGAAAGT
>CAJUNI010000130.1 GCA_910587945.1 uncultured Parvibacter sp. | reverse complement strand
GAGGGCCAAACAGGGGCACGCAATAGCGGCCGCAACGGATCCCACCGACACGTATCGGGTAGCAATAACCAGTACGGCAAAAATGCAAATCTCAATGCAGGCACCAGCCACACCAAAGGCGAAGAACAACTCACCGATGGCCACGGCAATGCCTTTGCCACCTTTAAAGCCAAGCCAGGGACTAAATACATGGCCGAGAACACAGCCAGCAAAACCTACTGCTAAGGACCATTGGGTAGCGAAGACGGTTGCCTGGATAATGGCATCCCCTTTATCAAAACCTACCATGCAAAGCAGCGGTGTTAGGACAGGGTTTCCTGTAGCACTATTATCTGCCGCAAGAAGTCCCGCAATCCCAAGCGCCAGAACGCCGGACAGGAGCCCTTTGCCAAAGTCCAATACAAAGACTGCAGCGCCGCCCACCTTCCCTAAGGAACGCATCGCGTTAGTGGTTCCGATATTTCCGGATCCTTCATTACGGATATCTTTGTGATAGATAGAACGAGAGATAACCACGCCCCAAGGAATCGACCCTAGCAAGAACGTGACAAGAAAGAGAAGAACCAAATAACCCAGCGCAACCATCATCGGCATTAATCCTTCTTCTTGAACTTAAGGCGCACCGGCGTGCCCGTGAGATCAAAGGAGGAACGCAGACGATTCTCCAAATAGCGTTCGTAGTTATCGTCCACAATGTCGGGACGATTGCAGAAGAAGGTGAATTGCGGAGGCTTCGTGGCGGTTTGAGTGACATACTTCATCCGGAGCACCGCCTTGCCTTTGCTAATGGTGTGGCCTTGCTCTCGAATACCCGCCAAGAAGCTATTCAAGCGAGCAGTGGGAATGACCTCGCAATAGTGGTCATAAACGGTGTTGATGATGTCCCAAATGCGATCTACTTTTTTACCCGTCAAGGCGCAAATAGCTACCACGGGAGCGTAGCCCACAAAGGTCATACGATCCGCAATGCGCTCCCGGATTTCCGTTTTCGCATCGGGTCCTTCCACCAAATCCCATTTGTTCAAAATAATGGCCATGGCACAACCACGCTCTGCAGCGTAGCCCGCCACTCGTTGGTCCTCATTGGTAAGGCCAATGGAGGCATCTACTACCAACAAAGCCACATCAGCGCGATCGATCGCACGCATGGCACGGACGAATCCATAGTACTCAACGTCTTCATCAATTTGGCTTTTGCGGCGAAGACCGGCGGTATCCACAATGCGGTAACGCCGACCGTCATGTTCGATTAACGTATCAACAGCATCGCGCGTGGTGCCCGCAACATCCGAGACAATAGAGCGCTCATTTCCCGTCAGACGATTCGTCAAGGAAGATTTGCCCGCATTCGGCCGGCCAATGATGGCCACATTAATGGCGTCCACTTCCTCATAGGGCTCCACATCAAGTTTTTTGAGTTCAGCGACCACATCGTCAAGAAGATCTCCCGTCCCGTGACCATGAAGGGCGCTCACCGGATAGGGATCCCCTAACCCTAAGTTATAAAACTCCCACAGTCCCTCTTCATTGGCGGGGTTATCCATCTTGTTGACCACCAGGAACAGCGGCTTGTCGGAGCGACGTAGCACGCGCGCCACCTCATCATCGTCGGCATTGACGCCTGTTTTCCCATCCACCAAAAAGATAATGACATCGGCCTGATGAGCAGCTTCTAGGGCCTGGCTCGTAATAGAGCCCTGGAACGCGTCATCGCCTCCCATTTCAATACCGCCGGTATCGATAAGGGTAAAATCGATGCCGTTCCAGTCGGCATTGTGGTAGGACCGATCTCGTGTCACACCGCGCATCGAATGAACAATGGCCTCATCGGCTTGGGCGATGCGATTAACAAAGGTCGACTTACCCACATTAGGACGACCGACCACGGCAACAATAGGAAGTGGCATGGGGATCAAACTCCTCCATAAACGAGTTGAGTAGATCATGAATTGCCGGCTTGGCATAAACCTCATCCCAAGACGATACAACTCATGCATGAACTACAAAGGATACCACGGAGTGCTATTCTTAGGCTTCACCGGCACTCCTCTTAGCGGTCTATGCACGCTTTCGTAAGTTTGCGGGAAGAATACGTAGCCGCAAAAACGCGCCATCAAGCCTCGCATTCTAAGGAGGAAGGGGTGAGGGTCCTAGCGCAGGCCGACAAGTGGCACTCCTAAGACAAGCCAACAAAACCTCAAAACCGTACCATCAAACTCTTGCAACCCTTAGAGTCTGCGAAGGTAGTCCTCCACTGCTGCGATCTGCTCTTCAGGGGTTGAGGCCCCAGCCGTCACCCCAACCGTTTGGCATTGGGCAAACCAGGTCGGATCAATTTCCTCTACCGCTTCAATGTGAAATACCCGCTCACAGCTATCCGCGCAGATTTCAGCGAGCCGTGTGGTGTTGGAAGAATTGCGACCCCCAATGACCACCATCGCATCCACTACACCCGACAGCTCTGCAGCGGATCGTTGGCGCTGGCCCGTAGCCGCGCAAATCGTATCGCGAACCATCGGATGGAGGCCTTGAGCTTCAAGAGCCGCTACCACGGACTCCAAGTTCTCGCGACGCTGAGTGGTTTGCACCACCACCCCCACCGGATCGTAGAGCCCCGCAGGAAGATCCTCTGGCCCAGAAACTACATCCACTTTGCCCCCGGCCTGACGAGCCCAAGCAGTAATCCCCTCAACTTCGGGATGACCTTCTTCGCCGAGTACCACCACCCGGCAGCCCGATTGGGCAAGCTCTTCCGCCGCTTTCTGAGCACGTGCCACGTGAGGGCAGGTGGCGTCCACCAGCTGATAGCCTCGGT
>CAJUNI010000129.1 GCA_910587945.1 uncultured Parvibacter sp. | reverse complement strand
CCACAGGAATATAGGCAAACCCGCGCTACTCGGCATCCTGAGATTTAAGCTCCCGAATCTTTGCCCGCACTTCATCATCCACGGCATCCAATACAGCTACTGACTCGGGTACCTGAGGAAGATTCTTCAAGATATTCCACTTAGCCTGGGCATAGGCCTCAAAGGAACCATGCCACAAAAGATGATCGGGGGTGATATTGAGCACCACCGCCACCTGAGGCGCAAAATCAGCAATGCTTGCCAGTTGATAGGATGAGGTCTCTGCCACATAGACGGCCGGATGCTTCTGGGCTACCGCTTCAATGCAGGTGTCGCCAATGTTTCCTACCGCTTCGGCCTCTAAGCCCGCAACGGAAAGGAGATGAGCGATAAGCGCGGTAACTGTGGTCTTGCCGTTGGTTCCCGTAACCGCCACCCAACGGCTTTCCTGGCTACTTTCCCGCCAGGCAAATTCCACTTCTCCAAAAAACTCTTTGCAGCACTGAGCCGCCCGTTGATACAGTGGCGCTGATTCAGAAATGCCGGGGCTTACAATGCCATAGTCAAGGGTAATGTCTTCGTTCAAAAGGGAGCTATCGCCTACCTGGGCACCCCGCGCTTGGGCGCCGCGCGCCCAAATAGCAGCCTCACCCTCGATGGAATCCGCCACAATGGTCACGCTCTGTACACGCTCCCCCAGGCGATCCAGACAGTAATCTGCTACCGCACGACCGCTTTTTCCCAGACCTACCACCAAAACTGATCCGAGGTTTTCGGGCGCAGCTTTTGTTCCTGGTACCAGGTTTTGGCTATCCATAAGCGTTAATCACTTCCCCATCTTGTGTGATAAAGCGCTACCGCAAATGCCGTAGCGCTTTGAGTGCGTTTGCATGGGATCAGGGAACCCGTCCTTGAAGTATAGCGGCTCGCTCCTAACTCAGAGCATTCCCCCGGCGAAATAGAGCGAAAACCCACAGGCGGCAAAAACCGACGACACGATCCAGAAGCGCACCACTACCTTTGTTTCGCTCCACCCCTTCTTCTCAAAGTGGTGGTGAAGCGGTGCCATGAGGAATATGCGTTTCTTGGTGCGTTTGTAATACACCACCTGAATCATTACCGAGAGCGCCTCGGCCACAAAGAGTCCTCCAATAATAAGAGAGACAAACTCGGTTTTGGTGACCACCGCTAAACAACCCAGCACCATTCCTAAGGCCAACGAACCGGTATCTCCCATAAATATCTCTGCGGGATAGGAATTAAACCAGAGAAAGCCTACGCAGGCTCCCGCCAGAGCCGCCGCAAAAATAGCGGGCGAAAGGAGGTTTTCGCGATAGGCAATGGCTGCCATCACAATCATGACGATCATGACCGATCCTGCCGCAAGACCATCAAGGCCATCGGTAAGATTAACGGCGTTGCACATGCCTACCAGCAAAATATCCACAAACAGGATATAGAGCACCGGTATTGCAATACCATCGCCAAAGGGAATGGTAAGAGTCAAAATCCCCAGGTCAAACGTATAGAGGAAAGGAATTTCTACCGTGGGGGCAATATGGGCTAAATTGACGGCACAGAGGGCAAAGGCGGTGGCTATGGCAAACTGACCAATGAGTTTTGCCTTCGGCGTTAGCCCTAAAGAGCGCTCGTGAGCTACTTTGGAGCCATCATCAATGAGTCCCAAAAGACCGGTAAGTACCAGCGCCGCTAACAAGAGCCAAATCTCAGGGGTAGGTCCACCAATAAGGAAGGTACAAACCACCACCGCTAACAGCATGATGACGCCACCCATGGTGGGAGTACCTTGTTTTACCAAGTGGCTCTGGGGGCCATCAGCGCGAACTTGCTGTCCAATGTGACTGGATTTGAGAAAGCGAATCCAAATGGGCATAAGCGCCATGGTTACTACCATAGAGATTACGACCGCAAGAAAGACTAAAAAGGTCGGATAAACCGAGAACATTGAGAACATGGTTAGCGCACCAATCCTTCTACCACTCGAGTGAGCCCCATGGAGTGAGAAGCCTTTACCAACACGGTATCGCCCTCTTCAAGTACCACATCAAGTTCCTCTAACACACGAGCAATGGAATCCGCCTCGATAATCTTTGAAGGATCCATTCCTGCCTCTTTTGCCCCGTCAGCAATACCTTGTGCTAATTCGCCAATACAAATGAGCAAATCCAGGGAAGCGTCGGCCGCAGCGCGACCCACTCCTTTGTGGCATTCCGCCGCAAAGTCTCCCAACTCGCCCATATCGCCCAAAACGGCTATCTTGCGCCCGGCACTGGTCATCGCGTGAAACGCGGCCAAAGAGGCGCGCATGGAATCCGGATTGGCGTTGTAGCAATCATTAATGATAGTAAAGCCTCGGCCGGCTTTCAAAATTTCCTGGCGGCCTTGCTCAGGCAATGCCCGGCCAAGGGCGCCCACAATGGCTTCAGCGGACAACCCGAGAGCAAATCCGACAGCAGCCGCCGCCGTGGCATTCGTAACATTATGAATTCCGCGAAGACCGAGCGAGCAGCGAATGGATTGTTCGCCCTCGCCAAACCCTTGGGCTACAAGCCGGAAACTTGGACGACCCTCTTCATCAAGCTGGATATCTTCCGCCACGACCCGTGGACTTCCCTCTTCGCTGAGAGACACCTCTTTGACCTCCGGGCCAAAGAAAACGGAACGAACGGAACGGGCTTCGAGATCGCCCGTGGTTATGAGTCGCTGTAAATAGCCATCAGTGCCCGGAAGAAACGCGCATCCTGTACCCGCAGGAAGAGCGGAAAGCAACTCAGCTTTCGCATCAGCAATGGCTTCTTGGCTACCTAAAAGCTCAATGT
>CAJUNI010000128.1 GCA_910587945.1 uncultured Parvibacter sp. | reverse complement strand
GCCATGTATGGTCCGTCCCAAGCAAAGAGCCTGGTCTATGACGTGCTGGATCGTGCGGCATCCCTTACCGATGGCCTTGAGGCGTTCGATTTTGGGTGGACGAGCAAGGAGACTCCGGCGTCGCTACTGCGGTCATTGTGCGCTGCCTTTGAAGAGCTCTTGGGCGCCGACCTAACAGAGGCACAGCAACAGGGGATTCAGGAAAATGTCCTAGCGCTTTCGAGTGTGCTGACCTGCGGGTTGTCCGATGACATTCAGGGCTATGAGCAAGCCATTGAGGTTTTTAATAGTCTAAGCTGGCCAGCGATGCGCGGCAAAGCCAAAGAGCTCTTTGAGTCAGTTTGCTATGAGGGAGATCGCTGTGGCTTGGCACTCAACTATGGGGCAGGCCGTTTGCAGGCTCGCGCGGTAATGACAGTGGCTCGAGCGGTCCAGGATCTAAGCTGGGCTCATAAGCAAGACCAGGGCGCCATGGAACTTAATGATATTCTCCGTAAAACCTACGAGGGATTAGCAGCCCATCCTGAACTCTGTGCGCAACTTCAGGAGCGTTTCCAGTGGATTATGGTCGATGAGTTTCAGGATACTAACCAGCTCCAAATTGACCTTATCAGCATGATTTGCAAACCCCATCTAGCCAATCTTTGTACCGTAGGCGACTCTCAACAATCTATTTACCGGTTCCAAGGAGCCGATGTCGGGGTCTATCTACAGCATAAGCAGGAAATGGCGAACCCTCAGGTAGGAGCTCAGTGTACGCAGCTTGATTTGAATTTCCGCTCCCACGGCGATATCTTGGCTTTCGTGCGAGCCGTCTGTGGGCAGCCCGGATTCTTTGCGGAAGAGTTCCTTGATCTTCAGCCAGGTCGAGATGAAGAGCGCGTCCAGGCCTCGGGGCGCGGCTATAAGGGAAGTGAGCCGCGAGTAAGCCTATCGCTCGTGAGTTATGACGGCAAGGCGCTTGACGATGGTACAAAGATTTCAGTGGATGTGGCCCGCGCTGCTGCCGCCCAGTCAATAGCGGAATGGTTTGCCGAACTTCGGGCAGCTGGTCATGATTCTAGCGAAATGGTGCTGCTCTTAGGCGCGACGACCTATGCTGATATCTATATTGATGCGTTGCGTGCCCACGGGTTTTCACCGGTTATGGCGGCGGGGTCAGGCTTTTTTCAAACCCCAGAAGCGGATTTAGTGGCAGCGCTTTTGGCGGTATTGGCAAATCCTCTTGACGAGGAACCTTTGTTGAAGGTTCTCACAAGCCCTCTCTTTCGCCTCAACGCGGAGGAGCTTCTAGAGCTGGGAACAAAGCAGGTGGAAGAAGCCGAGGACAAAGATCGGTCTGCCCCTGCCCAAAGGAGACAATCTGTTGGCCGGGCTATGTTCATGGATCAAGCCGACTCATCACCGCAGATGCAATGGGCTTTAGGGCTGTTGCGTCAGGCGTGGCAAGCCCGTGGTGTTCAAAAGTCCTCTTCTATCTTGGAAGAAATCCTTATTAATAGTGGCTATCTTGAGCACTTGCAGCAAGGAGATGTGACGGATCTCGCGAAAGCCGCCAATGTATTCAAAGCGCTCAATTTGGTGGCAGAACTTGAAGAGGGAGCCGTTTTAGACGCGTCATCGCTTTCTCTGGCGTTTCAGGCCCGCTTTTATGAGAAGGAAAAACTGGGTACCTTAAGTGGTGAGGGCCGGGGAAGTTTGCGCATTATGACGGTTCATGGCTCTAAGGGTTTGGAGTTTCCATTCGTTGCGGTTGCTGAGTGTTTTGATGTGAATGAAAAGGCACAAACCCTTGATTTGTTGGTAAGCCAAGGCCAGGTCTATGGTGCCCTTCAACTACCTACAGACGAACGCGCCAAAATACCTCAGAAGAAGGGTTGTAGCTTCCGTGAAGCGATGATGGAGCAATTCGCGGAATATCCACCTACGGCCAATCAGCTGGATCACTTAGCGGCCACAGATACCGCTGCTTACGCGATGGCGTTGCTGGCCTTGCGAAAAAATGAAGCACTCGCGGAAAAGCGTCGCCTCTTCTATGTGGCCGCAACGCGAGCGAGTGAGGCAATGTTCATTAGCTGTCTGCAGAAAGAGGGAGCAAGCACAGCAACTTCCTCTAGCGTGCGCGACGATATTGCTCAGGGGTTGTTTGACGGAGAATTCCCTCAGAGATCCATGATGGTGGACTACGGGGGAACAGAGCCCTTGGCCTATCAATGGATAAGTGCGCGCCGCTGGCTACAGGATCAGAGCGAGAAGAATCCGGACCTGCCATCTCGTGAGAATGGGGAGGCGCCTTTGGTGAGCACGGCTGAGATCCGGGAGCTGACGGTGCCTCAGGGCACTACAACTCGGAGTCGGTTTAGGCAGCTCCACTGGTCACCAGCCGTTCTCGATCCGCTTTATTCCTACAGCTCCTTAGCTGATTCGGTTCATGACTCCTGTGATCAGGGCGGCTGGGCTCAGGACTTCTATGAAACACTGACGGACTTTGTGTCGGGCTGTTCGTTGGGTAATGCCGAAGTCGATATTGACTCAATTGAAGACCATGGCCCTGCGCTGCGTTTTGCTATTCCTTTGGACCAAGAAGAACCGGCGTTGCAAGTTGCCCTGTGCTCCGATGCAGACAAGGCTACCCAGTTTGGCTCAGCGTTACATCGCGTGGCTCAAATCGATGCCTTGCAGGGCTCGGATAACGCTTGGGAATCACTGGAGCCGCTGGTTCAAACCTACGAGATTAAAGACGCAGCACGATTGAAGCAAGCTACTCGTCATTGGCTTCAAAGCGATCTGCGGCAGCAGGTTTACAGTCATGCCTATACATTTGCGGAGTGGCCGTTTGTGATTGAGGTTAAGGGCGAGACCCTTCATGGAGAAATTGACCTTCTTGCGGCCGATGAGCTTGGCTCTGGACACGCTACCAT
>CAJUNI010000127.1 GCA_910587945.1 uncultured Parvibacter sp. | reverse complement strand
GTGTAAAACCGCAGCAAATCCTACCTACCCTATCGGATCACACCATGGTCTTTCGCACCGAACAAGATCCGCTCTATATCTATCTTCTAGTCAAAGATTTACTTATGCGCACCCTGGCCTGGCGCCAGGCAGTTAATCATGTTCAAGGAGAAGAACGTCCGCTTTCATCGCTTTTGGACATTTCCGCCGACCTTTTACCCTACTACCTTTTCATCACGGATAAAAACAGCTGTGTGCTTGCTCATTCCACCAAAGTAGAAGCACCGAATGACTACTATCGGAATTTGAGTCTTTCCGGCTATGTTCACTCCCCCATTGAATCCCTGCGAGAACGCCTGCGAGAAGGGGAAGCTACGGTTATTTTGGGCGATAAACCCAACACCTCCGATCGCTTAGTCTTTCCGCTATTTATTCACCATAGTTTTTGCGGCTGCCTGTCTTTGGTCTGTCCCGCAACTGATGTAACCCAAGGAATGAAGGATCGGCTCACCAGCGTGGGTGAAATTGCAGCGTCGATGCTTTCGCGTATTTCCTCAAACCATGTGAGCGCCAACATTCCCCAGATTCAGTTCTTCGATATGCTCCTTGATGGTGAGCGTTTTGAACGAATGTCCCTGCGCCGTCACCTTGAAGACTTAGGTATCCCCCCGGATTCCTGGTTCAAGCTCATCCTTGCTGAAATTGATGAGGGATTTGAAGCAGCCAAGGCATCGCTTCTTGCCATGACTTTTCTGTCTGACAGTCGCGTAGATACGCGCTGCTTCTTCCACAACGGGGTACTTCTCGCCTTGCAATATGCCCCCACCGGACCTGATCTTTCCCATCTCACAACGGAAAAGATCCTCTCCTCCTACGATTACACCCGCTTTGATATTGCCTATGGTGTGTCAGATCCCTTTAGCGATATCGTCGATCTCCGCCACGCCTTGAGCGAATGCACCATAGCCTTAGCTCTTCGTCCCGCCATCCAGGGCCAACGAGAAGTCGAACGCAGCACCCTTAAGCGTGGCGATACCTACTATTTCTACGAAGCGGTTCCTTATTACTTCGTGGATGGCGCCCCTAAAGATGAGGGTTTTCTCCACTTCGTCAATCAAACGTCGTTTTTGCCCATCATCCTTGAAGAAGATGCCGTGAAAGACACCAATGATTTCCGACTGCTGTGGACCTATCTCCTCAACGAGCGCAATGCCACCAAAACAGCTCAATCTATGTATGTTCATCGCAATACGGTCCTGTATCGCATTGCGAAAATTGAGGAGCGCTTCCGGATTGATCTTAATGACTCCAATATGCGCGAGAAAATAGCAAGTGACTATCGCACGTTTTTCCTCTCCCAAGGAAAGTATCGCTGGGACACCCTACGTGAGAGCTAGTACTTCCTTCTGCCCATAAAAATACTGCCGTGGCGGGCCCTCCTTCCCATCCACGGCAGTATCAGAACACAGAAACGAAATGGCGCTTAGACCGTAGGAGTCACATCCCCACCAATGGTCTCTTCTTCCACTTCCATAATGACGCTCGAGCGTACATTGGGGAACAAGAACATGCTCAGAGCACCTAAGATGCACAGCACCGCCGTTCCCACAAAGATCACCTGATAATAGCCCAGACCATCCGGTGCTCCCGACACTGCTATAGCAATGGGAGACAGGACATAGGAAGCCAAGAGAAACATACCGAAGTTCTGGAAGGTCGCTTGCACGCCACCCACAACGCCTAAATGTTCCGGCTTGACAGAAGGCAACAGGGCCGGCAGCATCTTCGTGATAGGCATCAACGACGCCATGAAGATGGGGCAGATAATGAAGAATGCCCAGGTAATCGGTCCATAAGGCAGGAAGAATACCACGCCAAAGCACACCGCTGTACCAATGAAGCAGATCCAGGCGGGCGCGCGCATATTCTTAAACCGCGCCACAAAAATTACAGGCAGTACCATAGAGGCAATGCAGGCAATGATGGTATTAACCGTAGATAAGGTACCCGCCTCAGCAGCAAAGCTCGGGTCGCCCGCCAAGGTGGTCACAGCAGGCACCATGTAGGAGCCATTGACATTGGTCATACCAAAAACGAGCAGGGCGAAAATGGAGATACCCCAGACATGCTTGTTGCGAAGCACTTCCTTCATGTATTCACCCAGCGGCTCCCGAGAAAGCTCGTTGTGTACTGGATGATCGCGATAGAGCACGATCCAGGCAATAATGCCGATTACGATGAGGACCGTAGAGAAGATCCATCCCTCTTCTACCGTAGCAATATGAGAGCCATAGTACAGAGCGATGGCAGCACCCGCAGACATCCCTGCGGTGTAAACACCCATAGCGAAAGAGTTTGATTTGCCGGGGAACCAATAGCGCAAGAGCTTAGCGGAGTTGGCATTTAATGCAGCTAGCGCAAAGCCCATGACCATGGTGGACAAGAACAGGCCCAGATAGCTGCCAGCCGTTAGGATACGACCAATACTGCCCAACAGGGCGCAGGCAAAACCAATGAGAAGGATTTTATTCAAGCCCACACGGTCAGCCAGCGTGCCCGCCAAAATAGCAAATAAGAAGCCGGCGAAATAAGGAATAGACATGATCATAGAGAACGCCATAGGCTCAATTTGATAGGTCATCATAATGAGCACCGCGGCGCCACCGGGCAAAATAAATGCAAATTGGATGGCAACCAAAATTAGGGTCATGCCAACCAGAATTCCCCATCGCCTTGGAAGCAATTGCTCTTCCATTGAGTGAACCCCCTTAGAGAATTGACGTCAACAATGAAGCCCCTTCAGCTGTTGCATGCTGAACGAACCATTGTCCGAAACGTGTTCTCCGCGGATTTCTCCCCTGCCTTGCGAAGTACCCTAATTATGAAAGCCTTTCCTACCGATAGTACCCGTAAGTAATTCCACGTTTAGGCTGTGGATTTGGAGATTCCTCCAAAGTTAGTCAGTCGCCCCAAGCCTCTCCCTCTCTGAGTCCAGCCTCCATCGCAAAAATCCCTTGCTGTGCTCGAATATTCGCTCCTATCTACTACCTTTAGAAATTCCAACCCAGCGACAGGAGTCC
>CAJUNI010000126.1 GCA_910587945.1 uncultured Parvibacter sp. | reverse complement strand
GGCAGGCCATGCTCCATCTGGCAGGCAATCTCGCAGCTGTGGCATCCAGAGCACCACTGGGCATCAATAAGAAGTCCGTAGTTCGCCATGGTTTATTCCCCTTCCTCAACCTTGTAGATCTTGCAAATGGAGCTCTTGTAGTTCGAACCAAAGCCGCTCTTGCCAGGGATCCACGGGAGTGTGTTGTTGATATTGAGATCGAATACGTCATAGAACTTCTCAGGATCGCCCTCGGGGAACCACCAGCCGTGGTCACAAGAAACCATGCGACGATCCATAACCGGCGTCAGCTTAGCCTTGCGCTTAGCGCGACCCAGCGGACCTTCCATCCAGACCCAGTCCCCATCGCGAATGCCGTACTTCTCTGCCGTCTCGGGATGAATCTCCATGAGCGGCCAGGGGCGATAATGACGCATACGTTCAATTTGACGATGCTCGGAGTGGAACATACCCCAGAAACGCGCGCCGCTTGTCATAACCAGCGGGTACTCCTCCATCAACTCAGGAGTGGAACCCGGACCCGGCTCAGGCTCTTCAAAGTACGGAAGCGGATCAAGGCCGGCACCATTGTAGAAGTTGCTCCAGAGCTCGATGCGGCCCGTGGGGGTATTGAAGCCCGGTTGGCCATCGCGACGCAACATGCCCTTTTCGTGGCGATAGTACTCGATCGGCTGATAGGCCGGTGCTACTTTTTGCAACTCTTCGAAGGACATATCTGTCGGCTCAAGCATGTCGGTGAACATATCGTCCACGTTGTCCCAGGGCCAGGCTTCCGGATTCCAACGACGACCCAGTTCCAGATTGATCTCCATGTCGGACTTGGTCTCGCCAATGGAGGTCACCTTATTGATAGTGGAACCACGCTGAGCACCCGAGACAAAGGCGATGCCGTTGCGCTCGGCGAAGGTCTGAGCAGGCAGCACTACGTCAGCCAAAGCAGCAATGGTGGGAGTCTTGAACAAGTCAACAACCACGATAAAGTCCAGCTTGTTCAGGGCCTTATAGAGCCGCTGCGGATCAGCACCCATACAAGCAATGGGATTGGTGGTCTGCAGCCAAGCACCATGAATCTCGTAGGGAATACCCGTCTCAATGGTCTTTACCGTCTCATCGGGCTGAGATACCGCAAAGCCAAAGTTGTAGAGCGGATAATCTTTAATACCGATGCGCTTTTCCTCTTGCTCAGGACCTAAGATCTCACGACCCCAACCACCAGCAACGGAAAGGATTTCCGGCGCCACTACCATGCCGCCAGGGCGCTCCATATTGCCTGTGATTTCCCAGAGCGCCAAAATGGCTTGGCCTGCAGGCATCGCTTCGCGGGTCATATCCACAGCCACACCCCATTGCAGCGTTGAGTTGTGGGCGTTGCCCAACATGCGAGCAGCGTTCACGATCTTGTCAGCAGGAACCCAGGTAATCTCAGCCACACGCTCAACAGGGAACTCAGCGGCACGGGCCCGCAGCTCCTCAAAGCCGTAGCACCACTTCTCTACAAACTCATGATCATAGAGGTCCTCGTTAATGATGACGTTCATCATGCCGAGGGCCAGAGCTGCGTCCGTGCCGGGGCGTACACGCAGATGGATCTCAGACTTCGTAGCCAGCCAGGTTACTTTCGGATCAACAGTAACCAGCTTCATGCCACGCTTCATAAGGTCAATTACCCAGTGACCATAGAAACCTTCGATGTTGGATTTCAGCGGGTAGTTACCCCAGATAAACATAACCTCCGGTACCTCATAATCGGGATGATCGTAGCGCTCGGGGAATTGCTGAGCAGCATCGAGAATCCAGGGAGCACCGGTGGTAGCAGCCATACCTGCAATACGGGGCAAGTAGCAGGCCTGGCCAGAAAGCAGGCCTGTGTAGTTAGGCGAGCCGAAGGACCAAGCCAGACGAGTAATATATGCAGCAATGTCGCGGCCAGTACCTTGAGCAAAAATAACCGACTCGGCACCGTAGCGCTCTTTCATGTCCATAAACTTCTCGGTGATAAGGTCATAGGCCTCATCCCAGGTAATGCGCTCCCAAATATCTTTGCCGCGGTCTTTCGGATCGCGCTTCATGGGATACAACAGACGCTCTTTATGGTTGGTTACCTCAGGAGCATCCAAGCAGCGCATGCACAAACGACCCTCAGTCCAAGGATCCTCAGGGTCGCCTTCGCACTTCACAAAATTACCCTCTTGGTCGGTATACATAATGACACCGCAACCAAGGTGACATCCAGGGCCCGTCCATGCACAGCCGCGGGTTACATGGTAGTCCCCCTCGTCATATTGAAACGGCTTGTCATGATGGATAGTTTTGTACTTCTCACTCATGCATTTCTCCTGTCTTTTCCTCTCGCGAACCGCCAAGGACAGCCGTTGCGTCCCGGCTTTTCGTCCGCTACCCTAAGGCGAACCCTACGCCGCAGAGCGGGGTGCGCCTATCGGCTTTTGCCCTGAAATCTGCGACACGATACTGGGAATTATCGAGGGATAGGCCAAGGGGGATGGCTATGGAAAAAAGTATGAGCGAGGCTGTTGAGCCAGGTCAGAGCTTCAATCGCACCATGCACTTCACCACCGCTTGTGGGTTTGCGCTCTATTGGGCCTGCTTCTTTACCATGCTTATGCGCAACTCATTTATGGATGGGGATATTGAAGTTTTGTGGTATCACCTCTTCTTGCGCGTTGTCTTTTTGCTCGGCTCAGGCCTTACCTGTGTGGTGGCAGCCTTTCGTGCCGACCAATTAGCCTCAGCCCGAGGAGCTCGCTTCCAACAAGCGGGCGTGGTGATGTTCTCTGTGGTGGCGGCCACTGCCTCCTTTGCCTTCCACTCCCTGGGTCAACCCATGCCGCTGGCCGTTGATTTAGTAGCTTGGGGGCTTGCTGGAGCAGGATTGGCCTGCCTGCTTCTGTTGTGGATCGAACTCCTTGGAGCATTCTCGCCGCGACAGCGCACGGCAAGCCTTATTGCTGCCGTGGGATTAGGAGCGCCGGCTTATTTGGTTATGAACCTGCTTCCCTTCCCCTTCAACATTGGGCTTTTATGCCTATGTCCCCTTATAAGCTTAGGAATGCTTCATCTCATCGATACCGATCCCCTATTGGTACCCGCAGCCTTTGTTCCGCT
>CAJUNI010000125.1:1083-3219 GCA_910587945.1 uncultured Parvibacter sp. | reverse complement strand
TCCCAGTAGTGTTCGGTGTAGAGGCTGTCGAGAATATCCTGACGTGTGGGGTAGTCCTCAAAGTTCAAGGTAAAGGCGAAACGCTCGCCCGAGCTTGTCTCGGCAAAGATCTCGCAGTTGCGGAGTCGCTCGATCAATTCGACGATATTAGAGGGATCCCACCACCATCCGTCGGGGCAGATGCCCTCTTCAAGCTCTGTGTAGGTTGTGTCGGTAAGGTAGGTGGCAGTTAGCCAGATTTTGCCGTTGCGGGTCTTAACGGTTAGGGGTTTATTCTTCCGTCGGAGGTCTTCGTACTCGGCGTACTCAACAGGTTCTTCAAGAGAAAAGAGCACGTCGCTGGTATTCTGAAAAGTCAGCGTGATGTCGTCTGGCACATCTCCCGGTAAGCAAAGAAGAACTGGAGTGTAAGAGAAGATTCCCCTCAGGGGGTGCTCGCAAACGGATGCATTTTCGGTGTCGAACTGGATGCGCTGATACGGAAGGAGGGGAGACGATGCGGTGGCGATGTTGTGCTCTCTATCGACGGTAGGGGCAATGCCTACCACCGCGAACAGCGCGACGCCTACGGCCACGACGGCGCAGGCTGCGGCCCTCAGCGCGAAGGGCGCTCTCGCGCCGATCCAACTCGGGCGCTTTCTGGGCTTAGGCGTAGGCGAGGCCGTCTTCGTCGCCATCGGGGCGACGGCCGGAGCCTCGGCTGCGGCGGCCTCTCTTTGGGCTTGCTCGGCCCTCAGAGCCCGAATGATCCGCATCGTCTCGTCGCGGGCCTCGTCCCCGAAGGTCAGCGTGCGGGTCTGCTTGCGGTACGTCTCGAATCGTCTTCTTGTCGATCTTCTCACGGTCTTCCTCCTTTCTCTGTTTCAGCTCGGCTTCAACTAAGCGTTTCAGCTTCTTGCAGGCGCGGCATAGCCGAGTGCCGGTCGCGCCGTAGGACCACCCGGTGATCTTCGCGATCTCCCGAAGTGACAGGTCCTCGGCATACCGTAAGTGTACGGCGCGCCGGTCATCTTCCGAGAGTGTGGCCACGTGGCGCCAAAGGAAGTGGTCCTCGTCGAGCTCTACTTCGCTTTGGCTGAGCAGCGCCCGGTCGCCTATGAGCCGCTCGATGGCGTCGGGCTCGGTCGGATCTACCAGGTCGATGGCTACCCTTTTCTCGCGCCGTTGGCGGTCGATGCAGTCGTTTTGCACCACCCGAATGAGCCAGCAGCGCACGTGGTCGTCGTCCTTGAAGTTCGTCTCGCTTTTGAACAGCTTGATGAATGCCTCCTGCGTCGCATCGCGTGCCTCTTCCTCGGAGTTCAGCATGCTGCATGCGGTGCGAAACAGGGCGTCGCTGTGGGCGCGCATGGCGTCTTCTATGAATTGGTCGCTCCTCAAAGGCCGTCACCTCCTCTCCGGGTTGCGGACGAGCCGTTGCGCAATGCGCAGGAAATTTCTTCCTACTCTCTATCACGTTTGGGAAGGCGGTTTTATTACAGAAATCCAAAATATTTTGAAAAAGATCATATTTAGCCGTTGAACAGGAAATTTTCGAAATTTTTCACGAAACCTGTAATAATTCCCGCCTCCCGTTCGTGTCTAGGGGTGAGAGGAAAATTTTCCCGAGGATCCAGCCTCGGCCAGTGACGACTGGCTGGGGCAACACGATTGAGGAAAGGTGGTTCACTGTGAGCAAGACGATGTCGAAATCGTGCAAGTTGTGGTGTCTTGTGTTGTCTGCAACCCTTGTTCTGGCTGCTGTTGCGTTGGTTCCTGCCGAGCAGGCTCACGCGGCAACATCTTATGGCTACAAGTTTAGTCTCCTTGCTAATGGCACGAATAAGTCTGCGGCAAAAAAGAAGGTAAGAACCGGGGCTGCTACAGGCACGGTCAAAAAGGACGGAACGAATCTTCTCATGCTACGCTCTGTCGGCGTCGTGCTGCGCGTTCATGCGGGCAGTACGACGACGAAGGCGTCAAAAGCCGCGACATTTTATTCCTGCACTTCAAAGAACATGGCATATTTCAGCGGCTACGGAGCGAAAAACAAAGCCTATAGTCTTTGGGGGCAAGTCGCTAGTGTGGGAGGCACCGGAAATACAGGTACTACGGTTTCTGGCACCTGGATTCCGTAGTTTGAAATAACGGGATGAG
>CAJUNI010000125.1:0-1073 GCA_910587945.1 uncultured Parvibacter sp. | reverse complement strand
CGTTCGTTTTTGTTGGCAGTTGCTGAGTAAGCTGTGCGCATGTGCCGCGCTGGTGACTCTTCTGCCGGTGGCAGGATGTGCGCCGGAACGTATTGACGGGGCCGCCGATTCGCTGCATCTCGTTGATTACGGCATCGACGGGTCAAGCTATGCGGCTATGCGGAATACAACTCCAAACTACGTTTCGGAGACGCTGGGATCATCGCTGAAGATCGAGGCCCAAGTAGTACTTCCCGAAAAGGCTCCGACGACCTCGCTCAGCGCCGTTGCATACGGCTTTGCTGATCGCGCCGACGCCATAGCGGAGGTGCTCATGGGCAAAGGGTTGGAGAGCGCGGAGGTGGCAAGTAAAGAAGAGATATCCTTCGATGGGTCAGGGCATGCGGAGGAAGTTCTCTACGAAATGCCCGATGGTGCCAGCACCTTCGTCGGCGCTAGCGAAATCAGCTTTCACGATGCAACTTTTCCCGACCGTTATGTTGGTACGGGAGCCGATGCTCCCGAATCAGATTGCATCGCGCCGTTTGAGCAGGAGGAGCTGGATGGCTTCTCCTCTCAGTCTGCCATGCAGTGGGTATGGGATCTGATTTTTGCCATGGGTCTCAAAGAAGACGACGTGGCCTCGGTGGTTGCCTATGCTCTGCCTGCTTCCAAGATGGAAGTCGCTAAGGACGACTATGTCTCAACGAGGCTAGGGGACTATCAGGATATGGATGAGGATCCTGAGGGGCTGGTCTCCCAGGCTATTGAAGAGATTAAGGCGCTGGATGCTATCGAGTATGGGCCGGAAGACGAAATGTACTCCATCCACGTTCACTTTAATGTAAACGGCGTGCCATTGGCGTCCTCTTCGGATGGGACGAGGTATTACAACAGTCTGGGCAACGACTCTATACTCGGGTGCTATCTGCGGGCTTACGTAGGAGAAGAGGGCATAAGATGGGTAACAGGACAGAGCCTTTTCAGGGGCGGTTCGGATATTGGCGGGAGCGATAACGCAGTCATTCCGCTCGATGAGGCGGTCAACGCACTTGCGAAGCGATACGGCTCAGTAGCTTTCACGGAGCCTGTGG
>CAJUNI010000124.1 GCA_910587945.1 uncultured Parvibacter sp. | reverse complement strand
CTAGGCTGGGTGGCCTAGTTGGTACGAAAAATCGTCCGCACCCCCCTACGGTCCCCGACTCACACGCTAGAGGCAACCATTACCTGCACCGGGAGGCCCTCATTTTGTTGCGCAGCAAATTCTGCCTTTACTCTCCTACCCTTTTACCCATCCGTAGTTTGCATGATGAGGAAGGGGAAGAAATGGGCACGAAGCATGCGGCCTCCTTCTTTTCTGACCTCAGGAAGACCCCCCCCCGCTGAAACCTCCCTAGTCTTGAGTTTTTGATACCTCACGCGTAGTACGTCCAAAACTCAAGTTGTAATAGGAGGGGATGTTATGTTCCTCACAGAAGCAGATATCTTTTTTATCAGCCTGAATATTGTTGTGTTTGTTTTCTCTTGCTTATACTTAGCCGCCTGGGTCATGACCATGCTTCTTATGACAAAAGTCGCCGAAGAAAAAGGTTACGGCAATATCAAAGGGCAGCTCTGGTTTATTGGCCTCTTCGCCCTTGTTTTCACTGTTCCTCTCATCGTGGCAGCGTTGCCTGACAAAACGGGAAGAACATCTACCTCCACACCACCCAGCGCTTCACCCTTTTCCGATCTTCCTGAAGTCTAGGAAACCACTATGGCAAACTACAAAGTAATATTGCGACAATCGCTGGACCAAGAAAATAGCTTTTGGGAGCCCGGGTGTCCCTTGATAGCAGAAGCTCTGCAGGTTTCTCGCAACACCGAAACCGGTGAGGCTTATCTGCAAGTAAAAATCAAGAACGTGAGCGGACGTACTGTCTCTTCCTTCCACGCCACCTTTACCGTGAGTTTTAATCAACAGGAAGATCAAATTATTGAAGTTAAGAAACTTGATGCCGATCTTAACCCCGGCTACAACCTCACGCTCCCTCCCACCCCGCTTCTCGATGGCGATGTTCAAGCAGTGCGATACTCCATCGATCTGGCTGAGGGCGAAGCTATTGACTGGCAAAGTCAAACAAAAATTCAACCTCTTCCAAGAACGGCGCTCCAACCCCTCGACGCCGTGGCCCTTCAAGAGCGAATCACCCTATTGCAAGAAGCTCGCATCCGGAAAGCGGAAGCTATCGATCGCGCTATCGTAGTTGGCGATGGGTGGTGGCGCTGCGTCTGTGGGGGTGTGACGGTAGGTGCAACCCGTTGCAGCAGTTGCTCCAATGAACAGGCCTACCTCTCTCAGCTCGAGCAAGAAGAGTTCCTCCATAATAAAGCCGAACAGCGTGCAGCTGCTAAGGAAGAAGCAGCCCGCCAAGCAGCTGAGGAGGAAGCCTTGGCCAGAAAACGCAACAAGAAGGTTCTGATTCCTCTCGCGATTCTTCTTGCCTTTGGACTTTTTATTTGGGTATTTACGCCCATGCTTCAAAACAATCAGTTTCAGTTATTAAGCAATAGAGGCAACCACGGCGAAGCTATCGAGATTTTGCTCAAGGAAGACGATCAAGACGCTACCCTAGATCGGCAAATTGGAACAATTAAAGCAGCAGCGGAGGCTCACAATTTAGAGGATGTCTACAACGCCTACAGAAGCCTCGATCCAGATAATCCAAATATCGCTTACGTCGTTCATCTCATGAGAAGCTATGTTGAAGATCATCCCTCAATGGACGATCCGACAACCATGAATTATCTTGCTATTCTCGAACATGAGTTAAGTAATTCAGCGTTCGCAAAGCTCGTGAAAGATTTCTAATGGATCTCATTTCCGGGGCTAAAGGCGCAATAACAATTGCACCTTTCCCGGCATAGTAAGAAAAGTACTCGAATCCGGAGAGTTTCAGGTAACCGTCAAAGACGCCACCAGCAAAGAAGTCCTCTTTGAAGGAGCGATTAGCCACTAAGTCCTCGGTATACCCCGAGCTTTACCCCTGAGCAGCCGTGCAACTCAACGCGCGGCTGCTTTTTCTTTTAAAAATCGCACATTTGTGGACAAACAAACGTATTACTCTTGAAAGGCCTTTCGAAGGGTATTGAGCTTTGACTGGTAAGACGTTCCGTCATTAACAATCAAGTTGAGTACCAACGCTATAGGATGAGAAGGATTCAGGTGGACGGACGGCAATACCGAGAAGCAGTCAATGAGTTTGGCGATATGGTGTACCGCATCGCGCTCACTCAGACGCGCCATGCAGCCGATGCCGATGACATAACTCAAGCAGTGTTTCTGAAGCTCTACGAAAAGCCTCCTGCTTTTCTCGCAGAAGTCAATTCGTCAGAGTTTGCGGCTGCCTCGAACTTCAACCGAGGAGCAAAAGCAAATCGGGAGCGTCTCAAGGCATGGCTCATTCGCGTCACGGTCAATGAATGCAAAAGCCTTTGGCGAACACTCTGGCGTCGACGCGTAGATTTGCGCGACATCCGGGATGAAGACATGACGCCTCCCCCGTTTGCCGAGCCCAATCACGAACGACTCTATGAAGCGTTGGGTAGGCTGCCTGAAAAATGTCGCATCGTGGTGCATTTGTTTTACTTCGAGGATTACAGCACTGCCGAGATTGCCATCATTTTAGAGATTAAAGAACCCACCGTACGAAGCCGACTTACCCGAGCACGAAAGTTATTACGAGAGCAATTAAAGGAGGAGTGGGAAAATGACGAACCCGAGCCGGAACCGGGGCCACTACAAAGCCATGATGGACGACGTCCATGCTCCTACTGAATTGCTGACTCAAGTGAAAGGCATTCCCATGGAGAAACGTCAGAAACAATCCCTCGCACTAAAGTACGCCACTGCCGCCTGCGCTGCACTTTTAGGAACGTTTGTCGTTACCAATGGTGTCTGTTATGCAGCTACCGGAGAAACGTGGGTAGAGAAGGCCACGGTCTGGGTAAACAATGAGCCTGTAGAGCTTGATGTCCAAATGAGCCAAAATGGCGAAACTACCACTGGGGTCATTGAATATACGGTAGAAGACGTTGATGGCGAAGGTGGAGACCTCGACTTAACCATGACTGTTGAAGGTGGTGACATTGATGATTGCATGTTCACCATCCATGACTACACCACCGAAGCAAACGCAGAATACCAGGATGATTGTGCCGTGCTCGAGGCCGCTGATGGAAGCGTTTTGTTCGTAGCGGAAGGTAGTGAGCCGATAGATATCACGAGCGAACTGAAAGAAAGTGGTATGGCCACTGGGACATTTACCAAAGATGGGCAGAATTTCAGCTACAACGTCTCGGGTAGTGCTGGCAACTATCATGCAGACGTTGAGGAACAAGCAAACTAACCCACCCTCCGCTCGCCTCATCGATAATAGCCCTCCCTGCGTCTTGGCCTTACCTCCATTACAGAGGTAAGGCCAAGGCTATTTAAGGCGAACTACGCGCC
>CAJUNI010000123.1 GCA_910587945.1 uncultured Parvibacter sp. | reverse complement strand
CAATAGCCAGAGCAAAATCGGCCAGGGTGAAAATGGCGCCACCCATGACATTGCCCATGGCATTACGATGAATATCACCCAAAGGCATTTCCACTACCGAATGCCCGGCGGAACCTTCGAGGATGCGACAGCCACCGCGGGCAGCCCACTGGTCTTCAGCAAAGAAGGCGGTAAGTTCATCTAGGGTGGGATTGACGGGTAATTCTTTCATGAAAGCTCCTCGGGTTGGGGGATAGATTGCTTAAGGTTGTGAAGGCCTAGGCCGAAAACGCTACTCTGCAGGGCTTGCTTGGGCGCCAAATAGTTCGAAGTATTGCCCCTCTTCAACGGTAATGGTTTGACGGGAACCACGGATGATGTACTTCTCTTCTACGATGGAGTCCTCATCGAAGTCTAAATCCTTCATAACGAACGCCCCGGGTTCAAAGCCAGGTTCGACTGCGCTGTAGGCATCATCATCGGCAGTCACAAGATAGGTACCCGCAGGAATGTCGATACCGACGCGATAGCACCCATTGCGATAAGGTGGTTCGGTAGAAGTGGGGTCAGGAGAGGCCACAAAGAAGGCGTTGTTTTCATCGGCAGGAACAAAGGCAAGTAGCTCGCCCTCCTCTGCTTCTACGAAGTAATTCCCGAAATAGGAGAGCGAAGTTTGCAGCTCGTAGGAGTCCGGGCCCACCGCTTCGAACACATAAATATGGCTAGGAGCAGTATGGGTTCCCTCGGCGTAATACAGCCCAGGAGCTATAGCTTCGTTGTCTCCAACCGTATAAACGCCGGTAAAGCACTGACCGTTTTGGATGTCGGGGCCGCCAATTTCGAGAACGTTAGCAATTTCTTCGGAGCTATAACGGTAGAGATCATCGTCTGAGTTGCTGGAATTGTCACTATCGGTATCCGGTACTTCTTCTAATTCGCCATAGGGGTAGGGGTATGAATGATAGGGATTCGAGGGGCTATAAGGATTGGTGGAATGATTGCGCGCTGACGAGGAGCTTCCATCGAAAAAGCCGTCATGAGCAATGAGAAAACTGCCGGCGCAGCCCGCACAACTTCCCAACCCTAGAACAAAACCAAGAGCTAAGCCGAGCAAAATCCAGGGCCAGCGTTTCGGGCTCGGTTGCGGGTTGGACGGTTGGCCCCAGTTTGGCGTTTGTTGAGGTGGTGGCGGCGTTTGAGAGGAAGGTGAAAACCCACTGGACGCAGTAAAGCTACTCGACGCATAGCCGTTGGGAGGGGTTTGAGGCTGCTGGTAATAGGGCTGATAGGGAGCGGTAGACCCAGAGGGGGTCTCCGCCGCTGGAGGCTCCTGATAGCTTTGTTGATAGGGTGCGTGAGGCTGTGGTGCGCCTGAAGGTGGCACACTCGATTCGCTACCTGTCCCAAACGGAGTCGTGTTTAGTGGTGCATCATTCATAGCGATCAATCCTTGCTATCGTGGATCCGGCCTTAGTGCTAAAAGAGAGCATGCCACCGAATCCGGAGCCTGCTCTCTTTGGAATAATAAAAGTGCCCGAGTTGTTACATCCTCATCATTGGGTCTCAGGCGTTGACCTTAGGCTTCGGGAGTATCCGTTCCAAAAACTTCATCTTGAACAAGCCTAATGCGGGTATAGACATCCTCGGGGTCCATTAATGCAATGGACTCAAAGAGAGGGGGAGAAACCATATTGCCGCAGACTGCCACGCGTAGGGGCTGGAGAAGATTCTTCAGCTTCATATCCAAAGGCTCAGCGAGGTTTCGACATTCTTCTTCAAGAATTGCTGCCTCCCAAGGAAGATCATCGCGCTCTAACACCTCAAGGCAGGCCTGAAGGGCTTCGTCAGCGCGCGCGCCCTCTTTGAGCAAGACTTTCTTCACGCTCTTAGGGTCAAGCACAATATTGGGTCCCCAGAAGAGATACTCAATTTTGGCTGGAATCTCATCAAGACGATTAAGACGCTCGATGATGAGCGGATAGATTTCACTAAAGAGTTCTCGATCTTCATCAATGGCAGCGAGCGCTTCTTCATAGGCTGCAGACCAGGTTTCATCGGCTTCAGCCAAGGGAAGGGGAGTATCTTGAGACGCTCCCTCTTCGTCCAGATAGCTCAGGCCGTCTGCCACATTGGCTCCGCGAACCGAGGCTTCGGCCAACCACGGCTTTGCTGCTTCTACCCATTCCTGTACGGGTAATTCGCGCAAATACACGCCGTTCATCCAGTCCAGCTTCTTGGGGTCAAAGACGGAGTGCTTCTTATTAATGCGCTCTAAGGAGAATACTTCACAGAGCTCTGCCGGAGGGATGATGGTAGTTTCACCATCTAAAGACCAGCCAAGGAGTGCGAGGAAGTTGAGGAGCGCGTCAGACAGATAGCCCTCGTCGCGGAATTGCTCCACCGAGGTCGCACCATGGCGCTTAGAAAGCTTGTGGCCATCTTCGCCAAGAATCATGGGCAGGTGAGCGAAAAGCGGCACTTCAGCACCCAATGCTTCATAAATGAGTACCTGGCGTGGAGTGTTTGACAGATGATCATCGCCACGAATGACATGGGTGATGGCCATATTTACATCATCACAGACCACGGCGAAGTTATAGGTGAAGGTACCATCAGTACGCTGGAGGATCATGTCATCCATCACATCAATGGGAAATTCCATTTCGCCATAGACGGCGTCGGTAAAACGAACCGGACCATGATCCAGTGGTACCTTCAACCGCCAGGTATGGGGCTCGTTGGCTGCCAGTCGAGCAGCTACTTCATCAGCGGATAAATCGCGGCAGGTGCGGTCGTAACCGGCGTAGCCACCCTCTTCCTTTTCTGCTTGGGCACGCTTGGCGTCCAGGGTTTCCTTGGAGCAGAAGCAGGGGTAGGCGGCATCATGCTCGATCAAAAGGGCCAAGGCTTCTTCGTAGGTAGCGGTGCGCTGAGTCTGGAAATAGGGGCCATAGGGGCCACCCACCTCAGGACCTTCATCCCAGGTGAGCCCCATCCAATTCATAGCACGAAGAATAATGTCGACATTTTCTTGAGTGGAGCGTTCGGGATCAGTGTCTTCAATGCGAAGAACGAAAGTTCCGTTTTGAGCCCGGGCAAATGCCCAGTTGTAGATAGCGGTACGGGCGCTGCCAAGATGAAGCTTGCCGGTGGGAGAAGGGGCAAAGCGTACGCGGACGGGGCGTTGAGAATCCGTCATGATATCAGGCACTCCTTTTGAAAATGAATAGTCCTAAAACAAACGATAGTATAGATAAGAGTGTGGTGCATGAAAGCCACAGTACCCCCATACCCATCCAAAAAGGCGTGGGATACATGGTGATGAGCAATGAATCCAGGGCAAACGTCCAGTTCCCCTGAGGGAAGAACAGTCCATGGAATGCCGAGAAGAAGCCCTGAAAGTCGAGGGCTGCCCAGAGACCTAAACAA
>CAJUNI010000122.1 GCA_910587945.1 uncultured Parvibacter sp. | reverse complement strand
TGAGAGGTACCACATACCTTGAAGTCCATGTCTCCCAAGAAGTCTTCAATGCCTCGGATGTCAGTGAGGATGACAACATCGTCGCCTTCTTTGATGAGACCCATGGCAACGCCAGAGACCGGAGCTTTGATAGGCACGCCGGCATCCATTAATGCCAGGGTGGAGCCGCATGTAGAAGCCATGGAAGAAGAGCCGTTGGACTCTAAGACTTCGGAGACCACACGAATGGCATAAGGGAAATCATCCTCGTTGGGGATAACGGGCAACAACGCACGCTCAGCTAAGGCACCATGGCCGATCTCGCGACGTTTCGGAGCGCCCATACGGCCGGTTTCTCCCGTGCAGTAAGGCGGGAAGTTGTACTGGTGCATGTAGCGCTTGTGATCCTCGGGATCAATGGTGTCCAAGCGCTGCCATTCGTTGAGCATGCCTAAGGTACAAATGGAGAGTACCTGGGTTTGACCGCGCTGGAACAAGCCGGAACCATGAACACGAGGCAGGTAACCCGGTACGATGTAGAGCGGACGCACTTCGGTGGGCGTACGACCATCGGCGCGCTCGCCGGTGTTGATAATCATGGCACGCATAGCCCGCTTTTCGAGAGCTTTGCAAGCAGCAGCGATATCCGAAGCCCAAACGGTCTGCTCTTCTTCAGTAAACACCTGGCGAGCAGCCTCTTTAACCTCATCTACTTTAGCCATACGAGAAAGCTTATCGGGGTCTTTCAGGGCACCGGCCATAGCGTCGTAGAACTCCCCTACCTTTTCAGCGATAGAAGGATCTGGAACGTGAATGGTGTACTCCAGCGGCGTGGGGTTAGCCAATGCAATGAAGGTTTTCTGATGCTCACAGAATGCGGCAATAGCTTCTTGACCAAAGGTCATAGCGGCCAGCATGTCCTCTTCAGAGATCTCATCGGCTCCCGCTTCCACCATAGAAATGTAGTCTGCGGTACCTGCAATAGTAAGCTCTAGATCGGAGTTTTCTTGCTCGGCATAGGTGGGGTTAACGATGAACTCTTTGGTGTCCTTGTCGCGACCGATGCGCACACAGGCAGCAGGACCATCAAAGGGAGCACCACCCACCATTAAAGCGGCACTGGCACCAGCAACGCAAATGGTGTCAGGGGGATTTTCTCCATCTACCACTAACGTAGTGGCTACTACGTGAACCTCATTTTTGAAGCCATCGGGAAAACCAGGACGAATAGGACGGTCAATCATGCGTGCAGTTAACGTGCCCTTGTCAGAGGGACGAGACTCGCGCTTCAGATAGCCGCCAGGAATGCGTCCCACGGCATACATTTTCTCGATAAAGTCTACCGTCAACGGGAAGAAGTCATAGTCACGCTGCTGCTTAGAGACCACCGTGGTCACCAAAACCGAGGTTTCTCCTTGGGTAACAAGGACGGCCCCTGTAGCCTGTTTTGCAAGCTCGCCAGTTTCCAGGCGATACTTCTTTCCGTAGAGTTCAAACTCCTCGACGATTTTTTCCATACTTACAATCTTTCTCTTGCCTCGAGGCCTCATTGCCATCGAGCTTCTTCGGGAATGGGATACTCATTGTTCTCCTCAGCCCACGAGCAAAACCACCCATGTGATTTCGACCGTTAAAACACAGAGACCCGCTGGAATAGGCCAGTGGGTCCATGCAAATCCAAGGCCCGCCAGGGCGGGCCTTGGGAGAAGCCTTTAGATGTTGTCGCGAATACCAAGTTTCTTGATCAGGTCACGATATTCATCAATGTTGCGGTTCTTGATGTACTTCAAAAGACCGCGACGCTTACCAATGAGCATCATCAGACCGCGGCGAGTGTGGTTGTCCTTCTTGTGCACCTTCAGGTGCTCGGTGAGGTTGCGAATACGCTCGGTGAGGATAGCCACCTGAACCTCTGCACTGCCGGAGTCAGTAGTGGACTTACCAAATTCTTGGATAAGCTCTGCGGTGCGCTCTTTGGAAATGCTGTCTTTGTTTGCCATGGTTCCACCTTTCTAAAAACCTAACATTCCTGCCTCTTACTCACGATCATTTCTGAGCAATCAAGGAAGTGGTCCATGAAAGCTAAGAGAAGATTGCTGGGTAAAAGCGCAGCTTGTCTATAGTAAAGGCCTGGTTTCACCTCTGCAATATTCAATCCGGCAACGGCGCAGAACCTCCACGAGTTCGTAGTGTGGCGATTCGTTTTGAAAATTTGCGAAAGTAGCCGAGATCACACCGCTAAAACAGTCCACTAGCAAAAAGGAAGTCGAGAGAGCGCAAAGATGACCCCACATGAATACGGATAAGGCTTTGTAAAAGCCGGAGAACCTCAAAGGACAACGCTATTTTACCGGGAAGGGTGAGAAGGGTGTCATAGGTAGAACCGAGGAGTGTTTGAGCCCAGGTGATAGCTTCAGGGGATACCGCGATGGTTTCAAGATGGGCACGACAGCGAGGACACACTACGCCCCCCTCTTCGGCTGAAAATCGTACCCCATGTTGAGGAACAACCACATCTCCGCAGCCTACACAGCGGTTCAGTGAGGGCCGAAAACCAACAAAGCTCAACGTTTTGATGGTAGCGGCAGCACAGAGAGCCACAAGCTTCTCTTCGGTGGCTTCCTCCAGGGCTTGAAAGGCCCGTGAACTTGCTGCAAATAACTGGGTATGAGCTAAATCCGGCTGCGTTGTTTTGCTGAGTAGCTCTGCCAAAACGCTGGCTACCGCGGTACGCTCAGGGGACCACCGAAGAGGCTCATGGGCACTGAGTAATTTCGTATCGGTAATGGTGGCAAGGTTTTTGCCTTGAGCGCAGTGAACCGTCACCTCAGAAAACAGCTCCAGACGCGAAGAGTTGGCGCTCTGAGGTTTACGTGCCCCTTTGGCCACGGCGCGCACTTGAGACCCATCTTCCCCCAGAAGAGTTAGGATAAGATCGCTTTCACCGAGAGCGGTTTTTCTGAGTACTAGTGCTTTGGTGGAAAAACTTGGCTGAGCCAATGCTTGTCCCTCTTAGCGATTGCGTTTGATTTGCGGGGTGGAGCTAATAACGTTGCCTTTTTCGTCAAAGGTAAGCGTGCCAGAAATGGTTTCTTCTTGACCAAGGCTCTGGAACAGACCAAAGATTCCACCCGTTACCGCCTGAGCCACAATGCGGTAACTCACGGTGGAATCACCCACATAGTCCACCGCCAAAGTTTCCGGCTTGACCTGAATCAGAACCCCACCATTAACATCATAGGTAAAGCGATTGTTGGGGGCTGACTGGAAGTAGGTTTGGGCGAAGCTGAGGCATTCGTTAGCCCGGGATTTTGCCACTAAAAGGGTAACGGTGGATCCGCCCGGATATTGCTCCCCAGCGCTCGGATCCGTTCCAAGGATCGTACCTTCAGCCACATCTTCGGTATAGCTTGTCTGTACGGACACCTCATAACCTGCATCTTCAAGGGTAG
>CAJUNI010000121.1:2393-3446 GCA_910587945.1 uncultured Parvibacter sp. | reverse complement strand
AGGGAAAGGAGTCCCCTTTGTAGGCATGGCCCTCGGAATATGCTTTCGCAGCCCACCACAAGGCCTTCCATTCTTCGCTGCCAACACCTTCAAGAGAGGATGGTTCAGATATAAGCTTTTGTGCAGCAAGAACTGCGGATTGTGCTTTCTCGCTCTCGTTGCGTGCTGCGTCAAGCGCGGTACAAAAATTAAGATCACAGTGTTTATACAGCTCCAGGAGCTTCCCCCGTAATTCGCTCAACTGCTTTATTTTTCTTTCAACAACCGGGAGTTCCGTACCTGGATCACTCTTCATCTGAATTGGCAATTGCTCAAGCCGCGTGGCTTCTTCATCGGAAAGTGCGACCTTTTTAAGTTGTTCTTTAGCCTTGTTCTCGTCAGAGCAATTTATGAGCATCGCAAGTTGAGACGACTCCTTGGCGTAATCAGGCGCAGAGGCCACTGATATGTTGATGCGAAAATCGCCACTGTAGTCTTTGATTGTCTCTGCCACACTTGAAACAATGGAGGACAAACGTTCAAAAATAGATAGTATTGGAGGAACATAGAGTACTTCGTTTGGCTTTCCTGCGACTTCTTGCAATGCGCACGCAGAATCGAAGAACATGATCTCAGGGTACTGCGGAAAACCAACTTCGCCTGATGTCCATTTATATATCAAAGGTTCTCCGTTTATCAAAACCTTATAAGTCGCAACCGAAGATCCAGTTGTTTTGAATACATTTGGCAGAACTTCAGCGGCACCAGCGCGAGAAGTGCACGAGTTCCTAATTAGACGGCTGAATCCTGATTTTCCCGAACCGTTCTCTCCATATACGACAGTTATTCCATTGTGCTCTAGTTTTAATTCAGCGTCGTCTGTCAGGGCGTTTACTCCCTTATTAGCTGTTACCGAATCCAAGACGATTGTTCTTTCGGAAGACTCAAGCGATAGCAAGTCTTCCTCGGTAAACTCTTTTAGTAGTGGACCATTCTCGCCAAAAGACACTTCCAAACCGTTCTCCTGGCACGCTTTTTGGGTAATTGACTCAATGATTTGGTGCGGCGCTTCAT
>CAJUNI010000121.1:0-2383 GCA_910587945.1 uncultured Parvibacter sp. | reverse complement strand
ATGCAACGCAAATGAGAACCATTTTGGTTGCCGACTAAGCCAGTCCGTTATCTGTTCGCCTATTGTCCTCTGCTTTTGATCCACATAGCACCTCTAAGAAAAGCTCTTAACTGCTCTTAACTACTCTTAACCGAGCAGTTTTTCAGATATCTCATAATACTGAGAGGGATCAGTCTTGTTTCTCCCTCGCCAAACCAAAACCTCCATGTCGGCCAGATGCTTTAGAACACGATTGGCAGTAAGCTTTGATATTTCGGCATTTTTGGACAACATCGCTGTGGTGACGCGACCTTCCTCGATTGCCAACCTGAAAGCGATGCGTTCGTTATCGCTCAATTGAGCATTTGGAATCGAAAGCAAGGCCGACATGTCACCATGCGTCAGGGAGGTCGAGCTCGTGCCTTGATTCTGCTCATAGTGATCAGGATCTTCTTCTGATTCCAGCGGCAGGAAAATGCTCGATCGCTCGGGGTTCACTTGCTCGGTAAGCACTGGTCTTCCATAACCTGCGGAAGTCCACTTCTTCACCATGTCGGGAATGCCGCCTCCGGCACGCTCACCGACACTGATGAGCGTGAACATCTTCATCATGGTCTCGTTGCGCGGATCGGAGTTGCCGCCGATGTAGGCATCTTTCAGTCCGACACGGAAGCCGCCGGGGTTCGCAAAGTGCAGGCCGTCCTCCTTCCACAGGAAGACGACACCGCGACGCTCGTTGTAATCCGCGTTCGTGAGGCAGTTCGCAAGAGCCTCGCGCAGAGCGTCATGCGCCTCCGTCTCGTCGATGCGCTCGCTGTTCTCATCGAGCCTGAAGGGCACGTTGATAGCCTGTTTCATGTTGTTGAAGACGCGCCGGTAGAAGTCGAAGACATTACCCGACCAGCTGTCATCCTGCGAGGTGATCCTGCCCTGCCATCTCTCGTCTGCTCCGAGCTCCTGACGGTAATCCAGGAAATAGTGCGGGAACTCCGCCATGATGCGCCACTCTTCTCCGAACATGAGCAGGCCCGCGCTCGTCGGGTGAACCATCCCGTCGCTGCCGACTTTCGCTGCTCCGATTCTGCAGAGAAACTCCTCGTCGGGCAAGCCCGTCCATGCGTGGGCGCTGTGATGCAGCTCGTAGCTTCTGCGGTAGGAGCCGATCGTCTCCGCAAATAGGTCGTCTACAGTCAGGTTCTCGTGTATACGGGTGTCCACGGATTCGTCTGAGGCATCGCGGTACATCGCCTGTATCTCGTTCGATGCGCAACGATAGTCGCCCTTGTGGTCGCGCCGATACGTGCCCGTGACGGGGTTGCCGTTCACATAAATCGGCCTCAGGCGCCTGTCAGCGCGGGGAACCTCTATGGCGATCAGCTCTTTGCCATCAAAGCTCTCGATATTAACGTCTCTGTCGGACATTACGCAGCAGGACAGCTTGTCGGGGCTGTGGGCTGCGTTCCAAAAATCATCGAGCATCCTGTCGGCATCGCACAGCCCGACTACCTCCAAGGTACCGTCCTTGCGTTCCTTGGCTCCGAGCACGATGATGCCGCCCTCCGTGTTGGCGAAAGCGGAGATCGTCTCCCAGATGCTCCTCGGCAGGCCACCTTGCGCGGCTTTGGCTTCGAGGCGGTCGTTCTCCTTGTAGTTTTCGAGCTTAGCTAGATCCATGTAGCGACCTTTCTAGTTTCTCTTATTTTACAGCCCAGCACTTCACCTCGACACCATGCTTTCCCGTTTGCATGGCATCGCCGCATCGAACGCTTCGATGCATCGTTCTCCCATGATCGGGGCGCTGGCTCAACGACTGGGCGGATCAGCTTCTACACGTCCGACCTGCGCTTCGCAGCCGATGCCTTCTTCGGCGTGCTGGACAAGGTTCGCGTCATCGCCCCAGAAGAGCTGCGCGAGACAGTGCGAGCGCGACTGGAGAATGCATCGTCTCTTTACGAACAGTGACGCAGTGGTGTCACCTTTCACACCTTAAAATGCGATCCGAGTTGTCGGATGCCGGGTATGTGGTGAAGATAATCGCCGCCGACAGCGACCCGAAGACCTCTATGGGAGGGTTCAAGGTGCTGCCGGACTACACGCTCGAAGACCATCCCGCCGATTGAATTGTCTCGGGTACGAAGGTTCGCCTGCCCCCCTGCGCTATGCTTACCTGCTAAAAGAATGGGTTGAGGTTCGGTAAGGGCCATAGGGAGGACAAGGCGCCTCCGTCAGAGCAGGAGCAGCTGCCCAGATTGGAAGGAAACGACAAATCCCAGCACCAAAGCGACAATGCCCAAGGGCGAGACGATCTTCGTGTTAATTTCTTACCTCATTTCCTTTTTTCCGAATCGAAGCACCGACAATGAGAGGAACGCCGCGAAGAGCAGCGCCGCGAAGAGGGCGAACG
>CAJUNI010000120.1:1301-3455 GCA_910587945.1 uncultured Parvibacter sp. | reverse complement strand
CGGGTTACGTTGATTCCTTAGAGCTGATTGCTGCGCTACCGAGTTTTCGGCAGCAGATTGTCGGCAGCTGCATCTCATGGCTGGATTCGGACTATTTGTCAGTTAAAGTTCCGATGCTGACACCTAGGCCATCGGCGATTTTGCAAAGATTGTCAAATCCAATGTTTCGCCGTCCGTTCTCGACGTCGACCAAATACGAGTGCCCGAGGCCGATCATTGTTGCAAAACGGCGCAGCGAGATACTCTGAGCTTCGCGCTCTTGGCGAATCCTCTTCCCAAGTTCCTTTTTTCGTTCGTCTGTGCTCATGCTTCAGCAGACTATTTTGCTAAACTTCTAGAATGGTATTAAATTTATGACCACTGAGAGAATCAGGGAACAAATGACATGATTAGCTGTCAGCTAATGCGTTGCGGGCTCTTGAAACATAGTATGAACTGAGGAGGAGAGGAAGGAAGGACACGAAATGGAACAGTTTATACGGTTCGGTCGAAGCAAAAAGGCGTTCTCCGCAATTGTCGTGCTGTGTCTTGTATTTGCAGTGGGATGCGCAGCATGCTTTACTGCGCCGAGTAAGGCATTTGCCGCATCTAAAGTTAAGCTAAACAAGACAAGCGCCGCACTTCTCTTGGGCAAATCGACCACTCTGAAACTAAGTGGCGCAAAAACCTCCAAAGTGAAGTGGACCTCTTCTAAGAAGTCGGTGGCTACTGTCAAGAATGGAAAAGTAAAGGCAAGGAAGCCGGGGACTACGACCATTACGGCAAAGTACAAGGGAAAGAAATACAAGTGCTCGGTTAAAGTACGCAAGCTTACTATGGCGAAGATCGGGACTCAGTACTTCATCAGCAAGAGGGACGGAGGGAGTTGGGGCCAGGCTGTAGTTACGTGCTATAAGCACGGCAAGGGCTGCAAAAATGTCAAGTACTCGTCGAGCAATAAGAGAGTGGCTAGCGTAGACAGCGATGGCGTTGTTCGGGCTCGCGGGCTTGGAGCCGCTACAATCAAGGCGAAGGCTCACGGAGTCACGGTTAAACAGAAAGTTGTTGTGAAGAAGAACATTTTTGGCGCCACTTCGGTGGGAACGCTTTATGTGGGCTGCGAAGGGGAGTACATTGGCCCAACATGCTTGGCGCATAAAGAGATAGAAGATGGCTTCCGCTACTATGAGTGTGGGTGGTATGACACCCTGAGTTTTTCCTCGAGCAATTCTAGGGTGGCTACGGTGAACGATGATGGCTTAATCGAGCCGAAAGGCGAGGGCCAGGCTGTTATATCGATTAGAGCTCACGGACAAACGGCTCAACGTACCGTAACGGTGAAAAAGCCATGGGTGAATATGGCCCCTCTTACGATGCTTTACTATGATGGCCCAGAAGGATATGTTGATGCAAGCTGTGGCGTACATTCGTATTGTGATGACGCTGTTGTCTATTCATCTAGCAATCCAGCGGTAGTGCAGGTTGATCGGGATGGATGCTTGACGCCGTTAAACGTGGGAAAGGCGACAATTACAGCGCGGGTTCACGGAGTCGTGGCGAGTCGGCCGATAACGGTCGAACTGGCCCCCTTCAAAATGAACGTGTCCCAATATACGCTAAGGCTCGATCCGTATGGCGACGGCTACGAGGATTGGGTGTCACCGCTAGGTGTTGAATGTGGCATATGTGGCAAGTGGTGCGAACGCGTCAAATGGACCTCGAGCAATCCGGCCGTTGTTCAGGTGGATTCGGAGTACGGAGATCTTCTCGCTAAAGCTCAAGGAACGGCTACAGTTACGGCATCCGCACATGGAACTTTTGCCTCATGCGTTGTTACGGTAAAAGAATAGGAGCGGGTTGTGAAGCAGCAAGCAGAATTGAAAAAAGATGAGCTTGTAAAAGAGGATCGGAACGTAAACGAGCAGGCCAGGACTTCTAATACATCAAGAGAACCGGGTCCGCTCTTGCTCCAAGATTGGATGGCGCTTATTTTAGCTGCCGCTGCGTTGGCGTGTGCGTTTCTTCCCTGGCTCCAGGTGAGCACGACACTGGTAGATGGTGCCGGCGTCTTATCGGGCTTGCTCGATTTATGGGCGGACAGCGGCGGAATACTGCCATCATTCCAAGATCAGTATTCCGTCTTCTCGTTTCCCTTTCTTGCTGAAACAATAGACG
>CAJUNI010000120.1:0-1291 GCA_910587945.1 uncultured Parvibacter sp. | reverse complement strand
GTGCGCCTCCTTGCTTAAAAATATAAGTGCTACGGGTTATCTTGATGCGAGCGAAGCGATTGGGTATTTGGGTGCTGCAGTAATTGCGTTTTATGCTGTTTTCGCTTTTTGGGCTGCGGGGGTTACTCTGACGGTTGTCGGAGCAGTTTTCTGCATAGCGGGTAGAGGAAGGAAAAAGGTACTCTTCGTCGTAGGGATTTCTCTAGTGACGGCGTTGGCGTTGGTGTGGTCTTGCGCGTACAATGCGATAATTGCCTGTGTAGATGGGGCGCAATTCGTCATTGCCGGTGGTAGTCCGTGGTCGGTCGGCTGTTTCGTTTTAGGTTTGGCAACGATAGGCTGCATGATAGCTGCTCATACAACAAACAGTCGAAATCAAAAGAAGATCGCGGATGGCAAAGTGGAAGAGGGTGCAAGCCACGCTGATCTCAAGAAGGCCAAAGGGCTCAGTGGCAGATCCAAAACAATCGTTGGCATAATTGCGGGCGGAGCCGCTGTGGTTCTGCTGGTTGCCGTGACTGTTATGGCTGCACCAAGCTTTCACTTGGAGGGCTCTGCAACAAATTCAGGTGCCGCAGCACCGAAGAGTGATGCCGGAGCCCAGGAGCAGAGCGGTGTCAGTAGCAATCAAACGCCCGTTGCGGCTGTCTTGGGAGGAAATACTCTGGAAGAGCAGGCCGTCACAGACTATATTGATGAGTTCAGAAGCGTTAGCGGGCTGGCATCCAACAGCGATTGGACTGCCTGGATGGAAGAGCAGGGTTATACTCCCAGCTCCGTTCGTGATGAGGTTTTGGACTACTTCCTGACTGAATGGGCTTTAGAAATCGCGTGCGAGGAAAACAGTATTGAAATCATCCAAGATGACGTAGACGCCTTCCTTGCGGAAGTGAAAAGCGGTTTTGGGAGTGAGAGCGAGTATCAAGAGTATCTGAGCGATTCGGGTTTAACGGAAGAATCCTACGTGAGCGATATCGTGGTGCCAACTCTCAAACGGACGGCTCTTGCTGAAAAAGTGCTTTCCGAGAATAAGCGTGACGACGAAGAGGCTCTAGCAGAATGGCTTCGGAGCTATAGGAGTGAGCTGGGGGAGTCTGTCAGTCCCATGCCAGATGGCCTCCCTTATGATGTGGGCTAGACCAGCTGGACTGTGTCTCCGATGTTGACGCAAGAGCCGTTTCGGCTGAGGGGATGAGAAACGGTCATCGCCCAGAATCTTCAATTGACGAGATTGATGGATTCAAGAGAAAGGCGATGATTTGATAAGTGACTCAGAGCAGACTATGCCGAA
>CAJUNI010000119.1 GCA_910587945.1 uncultured Parvibacter sp. | reverse complement strand
TTGGAGTGGTCAAGATAAATTGGACGATTATTTAAGAATCTTCAGGCCGCTTCGCGCTCCAAGTCGCAAGGGGCATTGTAGCCAATGGCCGAATGCATCCTTTGCCTGTTGTAGTAGAGCTCGATGTACTTGAAGACATCCTGCCTCGCCTCATCCCTCGTCCTGTACCCGTTGCCCTTCACCAGCTCCCGCTTCAGGGTCTTGAAGAAGGACTCGGCGAGCGCGTTGTCCCATGGGTTGCCGGGCCTTGACATCGACTGGGCTATTCCGTGGGATTCCAAGCAGCGCTGGAATGCGCGGGACGTGTACTGGGCACCCTGGTCGTCGTGGAACACGAGGCTGAAGTCGGCAGGGGGATCCTCCCTGCCGACCGCTTGCTCAAGCGCGTCCACTGCGAGCTTCTCGGTGATGCGCGCAGACATCGACCAGCCAACGACCTTGCGGTGCCACGTGTCGATGACGGCTGCAAGGTAGAGCCAGCCTTCAGCGGTGTTGATGTAGGTGATGTCGCCCACCCAGAGGCGGTTGCGCGCATCCACCTCGAACATGCGGTTGACGAGGTTGACGCGCGGATCTCCCATCTCGACTACCTTCGCCCTGCGGTGCTTCCTTGTCGTGCCCTTGCCCTGGAGCCCCAGCTTCCGCATGACGTTCAGCACGCGCTTCTCGCTTACCACGATGCCGTCTTTCCTGAGCTCGCGGTTGATGCGACGATGGCCGTAGCGGCCCTTGTGGAGCTCGAACTTCTCCACGACGAACCCCTCCAGCGCCTCGCGCTCTATCTGGGCATTAGATTTCCTCCGCTTGATATAGTCGTAGTATTCGGACCTCGAGACCTTCAGGGTCTCGCATGCCTTCCTGATGGAGCCGAACTCGCCCCTATGCGCCTTGAGGAACTCGCATCTCACGCATGGTCTTGACTCAAGAAGGCCCGGAAATTTTTTAGCAGCTCGTTCTCTTGCTCGAGCTCCTCGACCTTCTTTTTGAGCTTGACGATCTCGTAGTCCTTGTTGACCTTAGGGCTGCCGTTGCCAGGGAATGCCGCCTCTCCCATCTCCTCGTACTCTTGCGCCCAGCGTCTGAGCGTCGAGTCCTTGATGTCCAGCTCTCTTGCCAGGTCGACGACTCTCATCTCGCCGCTTAAGACGGTCTTTGCCGCAGCTATCTTGAACTGCCTGTCGTACCGCTTCCTTCTTCGGGTCATATCGAACACCTTTCACCCTTAACTTGGTGTCCGATTTACCTTACCCTCTCCAAAGTCTAGCGGCCTAGGTTTGTCCAAGAAAACGTCCACGCCTCCAAAGGTCGCATTAACTATGAATATTTACCCCTTTTCCACAATTGGCAATTCGCGCCGGAGGGCGAGTCAAGGCTGAAAACGGTCGCCCGCATTGCCTCCTATAGTAAAGAATTGGGCCGATTTCTTTACTATGGATGCGCAAGAAGGCCTATAGATAAAAAGGATTTTACTAAGCGGCCGCTTTCCGGTTCCTTAATAAGATTTTGGCCCCATTTCTTTACTAACTCCGCTGAAGCTCTACTCCGTGCCCACTTCAAGAATATCCATGTAGCGTTTGAACTCGAATTTCTTATTGCGCGTTTGGTGCGGCGTGGCATCGAGCACAATCCCCATGTCAAGGAATCTATTCACCAGCACTCCGGCAGTTGGCGGCGACACCTTGAGCGCGTGGGCGATCTCGGTTCTGGTCATACGGGGCGTAATGAACAACTGATCGAGCAGCTGGCGAGAACTGGATGCCACCTGTGCTTCAAGCTGGTTGATCATGGCTGTCATACCCTCGCGTAAGGTATCCATCTCCTTCGCCGAAGATGAGGCCTCGTCCGATATCTCCACGATGCCTCGTAGAAAGAATTTGACCCATTCTTCCCACTGCCCTTCAAAACGCACCGCCATCAAGCGGTCATAGTACTCGCTGCGATTCCGCTTGAAGTAGTAGCTGAGATATAGAAGAGGCTGTGACAAGATGCGCTTGTGGCAAAGCCAAAGCGTAATGAGCAGACGACCCATGCGGCCATTGCCATCAAGGAACGGGTGGATCGTCTCAAACTGAGCATGTATGAGCGCGATCTTGATGAGCGGCGGTATTCCATCGTCCTCGTAGAAATAGCGCTCAAGGTCATCAAGGGCCGCGCGCATATCATCCACCGCAGGCGGGATATACACGGCGTTATGCAGCGTGCTGCCTGCTCCGCCGATCCAGTTTTGACTCGTCCGGAATTCACCCGAGACCAAATGGCTTCCTCGCCCCGAAGCCAGCAGCTTCGCATGGATCTCCCTGAGCAGCCGAAGGCTGAGCGGGAACCCGTCGTCGTGCAATCGCTTCAGCCCATGATTCAAGGCGGACACGTAGTTCGTAACTTCCCGAGCGTCAGAAGTCTGCCGCTCTTCCACCTCCAACACTTCAACAAGCGATGCTTGCGTGCCCTCGATCTGCGAACTGATCAGCGCTTCCTTTTTCACATACATGGAAACGAACAGGTCAGGATTAGGAAGCGTTTCGGTGATTCCGTCAAGGCGCCCTAATGCGCGATCGGCCTCGGAGAGCAGGGAGATCATCTCTAGGTCGAATGCTAACGTCGGATCAGTCGGGGGCAGCGGAGTAGGCACAAAGGCCTTATATCCCTCTATCTGCTGCACATAATGACCGGCGCGATCCTTGTCCATGCTTTCTCCTTCATATGCTGTCAGGCGGATGCCATCATCGAGCGGGTGCCATTATCAGGCGAGCGTTGCTGTTGAGCTCGCGCTGCTGTCAGACAGATGCTGCTCTCGGGCGAACGTTGCTGTTTGGCGAGCCTGCCGTTAGACGAGCGCACTCTAGCCTACTCCTTCTTATATAGTAAAAGTATCTGCCATTTTTCTTCTTTAATCAACTTATAGTAAAGAAATGGTCCCATTTCTTTACTATGGATGCGCAAGAAGGCCTATAGATAAAAAGACTTTACTAAGCGGCCGCTTTTCGGTTCCTTAGTAAAATTTTGGCCCCATTTCTTTACTATGGACCGAAGACCGCTTTGCCACTACGCGCCCAAACAGCGCAGCGGAATGACGAATACCCCGTCAGGCCGCCGGTACGCCGCTTCTCCCATGCCGGTGATAACAGCCAAAAAGCCGGGTCGGGCGTGCGCAACTTGAGGAACCGAAAAAACGAACGATTTCCAACCGAGAAAACGAATTTCCCCATCGGACGTGTGCCCTAGTCAAGCTGCACAAGGATGTTGCACCAGTCAAACTTTGTGGTGCACCGATCAAGCTACCCGAGAATGCGCTGCCAAGAAGATGCTCTTGCCTTCTTGCCAAAGATGTTCACTCCCACGATCCATATGACAACGCGCTCACCCATGGCAACGGTCGGGTTAATTCTGGAAGCGCACGGGGCACGGCCGTGTGGGGATCCTATAATTGGGGCATGACTGAATTCACTCACATATCGAATGCCGCTGCATCCACCGAAACGGCTGCCCATGCCGCCGCCACTGCTGCTGCGG
>CAJUNI010000118.1:1302-3530 GCA_910587945.1 uncultured Parvibacter sp. | reverse complement strand
ATTCAGGGCTTTACGATTACCCACCTTTTGCAGGAGCGCTTCGTCATCAATCACCTGCATCGAGCGCGACGCAGCTTCTGAGCTTCCCGCCGACGAAGCCAGCGAAGCGCGAATGGCCTCCAACATGTCCTGGCTATGGTAGGGCTGGCCGGAAAGCGCGGCAGTGACGGGTTGGATGGGAGTGGTCGCCGTGATGAGCATGGCGCCCGGCGCTAAGAATGACAACGCCCGCGCCGCTTCACCGGGCTCAAAGGCAATAACCACATCGGCGGTGCCCGGGGCAATGAGCGGAGCCTCTACCGATTCACCAAGGTTACCCATACGCACATGGGACGTAACGTTGCCTCCCCTCTGAGCCATACCAATGGTTTCAGCTGTGCGCACCGACCATCCCTTGGATTGGGCCGCTTGAGCCAACACCTTAGCAGCCAATACGGTGCCTTGGCCGCCTACGCCGCAGAGCAAAATGTTAATCATCGAGCGCCCCTTCCTGGGCCGCGGGCTGTTGAAGCCCCTCTGCGCATTGGACTTCCCCTTCGGGAGCGCACCCCAGCTCATCGGCAGATTCCGCCTGGGTAACGTCGCCGGGAATTGCTGGTGTGGGAAGAGGAGCCGCTGAAGATACCAGCGCGTCGAAAGGACAGATTTGCAAGCAAAGGTTGCAGCCATTGCAAAGCGAAGTATCCACAAAAGCTTGGCCGCGCTCTTTAGACTTAGGCCCCCGAAGGAGATTGTCAAAGCCAATGGCCGGACAGCCAATCTCGGTGATGCAGCGCTTGCAACCGATGCAGCGCTCGGCGTCAACCACCGCGGGCTCGGCCGGACGAATGAGTTGAATGCACGGCGCCCGGAAAATCAGAGCCGAGGGGCCTTCAAAGGCCAATGCTTCTTCAGCAGCGGCTTGGGCGACGGCCGCGTCTAGGGGATTGGCCTCCACAATGCAGGTTACCCCGAGGCTCGAAAGCGTATCTTCAATAGAGATTGGCTTCCGGTGCTCACCCATGAGCGTCACACCCGTGCCCGGATGTGGCTGGGAACCCGTCATGGCGGTGGTTGCGTTATCGAGCACCACCACCGTGATGTCATGCCCGTTATAGACCGCATTCGCAATACCCGTGAGTCCGCTGGCAAAGTAGGTGGAGTCGCCCACAAACGCTACCGCTTTCTTCGCCGGATCGGCCACTGCCATACCTTGAGCCATGGTAATGCCCGCGCCCATGCACAAGCAGGTATCCACCGCATCTAAGGGAGCAGCATTGCCTAAGGTGTAGCAGCCAATATCTCCGCAAAGCACAGCCGGCGTTTTTCCCAGTGCACGCTTCACGGCATAGAAGCTTCCGCGATGGGGACAGCCCGGGCACAAAACGGGTGGGCGAACAGGCAGCGTACCCTCAAAGGCGCACTGGGCATCGGCGCCAAGAGTTTGCTCGAGAAGTTGCTGGAGGGTGCGATTGGAGCCCTGTTCAGCTTCCGTCCGTTCACCATAAGCATCAAAGAAACGAGCTAGGCGAAGGGCAATGTCGTCGGTGCTGTTTTCGCCGCGATCTCGGGCTTCGCCCGTCAGCTTTCCATGAACCTGCCAGGGCAGATGGTGGCGGCCAGCCAATTTGAGAAGCTCTTCCTCTAAGACGCAATCCAGTTCCTCAAACACGATGACGTCCTGAATACCTTCAGCGAAGGCCAAGGCCGTGTCCTCCGGGAACGGATAGGGTGTGCCCAGCGAGATAAAGCGATAGGCCGGCAAAGCGACGTTGGCATTTGCCGCCTGCTGCTCCAAGATGCGCAGAGCTTCCCGTGCATAGGCAGCTGACACTCCTCCCGCAACAATGCCCAGCCGCGGAGGCTGATCTTGGGCGGCACCTCCCTCGAAGCTGGGATTGAATGCTGCCAGGGTGGGCTCGGTAGCGAAGTCGTTGGCCATAGCCGTCAAGCGTTCAAGGATTTCGCCATGGGCTTCATAGGCCCGCTTGGGGAAAATAACCCAGCGCGAATCCTTCTCAAAGCCCTCTTCCGGCAAGGGTCGCGCCACCGTTGTGTCCTCAATATCGAAGAATGTGGACGCGTGACAGATTCGCGTGGTGGGACGCACAATAACGGGCGTCTGATAGCGTTCCGACAGATCGAAGGCCGCCTTCATCATGGCAAACCCTTCGTCGGGAGTTGAAGGATCCAAGACTGGCACTTTCGCAAAAGCGCCAAAGCGGCGGGTATCCTGTTCGGTCTGGGAA
>CAJUNI010000118.1:0-1292 GCA_910587945.1 uncultured Parvibacter sp. | reverse complement strand
GGGAAGAAATGGGGCCCGGATCGTCGGCCACAAACAAGACCAGGCCACCCTTGACGCCAATGTAGTTCACGCACATAAGCGGATCGGAGGCCACGTTGAGGCCCATTTGTTTGCAGGTAAACAGGCTGCGCGCGCCGCAATAGGCCGCCCCTGCCAAAAGCTCAAGGGCTGCTTTCTCATTGGTGGACCACTCAACATGGACCCCGTCAGCCACCCCTGCACTGTGGCGCTTGGCCACGGTTTCCACGAGCTCCGAAGAAGGAGTTCCCGGATAGCCTGCCACCACATTAACGCCCGCTTCAAGCGCGGCCTGGGCAAATGCTTCATTGCCCATTAATAGTTGCTTGGTCATGAATGTCCTATTCTTTCCATAGCCCAGCGAAAAAGAAGGAGACGAACCAGCGCCTCCTTCGATAGTGTAGTTCTTATTAGGCCTCAGCCATGCTGCGTTTGAAGGCGACAATCTTCTGGCGCATCACGTCATCGCCCGACCCCATAATTTGCACTGCCAGAATTGCCGCATTCTTTGACCCGTTAATGGCAACGCAAGCAACCGGCACCCCTGAGGGCATCTGCACCATAGAAAGCAGCGAATCCAAGCCACCTAAGTCACTGGTCTTCATGGGTACCGTAATCACGGGAAGAGGCGTATAGGCAGCAACCACGCCGCCCAAGTGAGCAGCTTTTCCCGCAGCCGCCACAATCACACGCATTCCACGGTCGGCGGCCGTAGATGCCCATTCATGAACCTCTGCCGGCTTGCGATGAGCGCTTGCGATTTTCAGCTCATAAGGAATCCCAAACTCCTCAAGGGTGTCCATGCATGGCTGCATTGCCTCAAGGTCGGACTTCGATCCCATGATGATGCCCACTAACGGCTGTGCCTCTGTCATTGGTTGTCTCCTTCACCAACAGCGTAGATTGCAAGGGAAAAGGACGGCTGCTTGGCCGCCCACATTGTGTCTATCATTGTAGCGCCTGTGCGCTGCGGAAACCCCTTGCCAAAGCTCAGAGGCTAAAAGAGTGTCGGGGATCTTCGCGATAGCCAGAGTGCGGGGCAGCCCAGCGATCACAAGCGCATCGCAATCTCTGCAACAACCCAGCGCGATTTCAGTGATGGCCAGAGCGCGGGTGCTTTTCACGGGTTTATTCGGCCTCAACAACGCATTCTTCGAGCCTTACCCCGAGCCTAAACCCCCGAGTCTCGCTGGTTTTTGCACAGCTCTGCCACGATCCTCCACTTGGGACTGCGGCAGCATTTTGGACATGCTCCAGGAGAAAGGAGCATGATG
>CAJUNI010000117.1 GCA_910587945.1 uncultured Parvibacter sp. | reverse complement strand
TCATTGGCTGTGCCCTTTGTGCTGTGATCTGCTTTGTGCCTTCTTTGCGCAAGCCTTCTCTGTTGGCTATTGGTTGTGCTCTGGCTATCATCGGTATCTTCTGCAAGCGTGTACAACTCTTGGTTGGCGGCTTCCAGATCCCCAACATTGATTTAGCAGGTCCGGTACTGCCAAGCCTTGTTACCAACGCAAACGGTACCTTTGCCCAAGCTTATTCAGGATTGGTTTATTGGCCCACCGCGTTAGAGTTTGGTGTGTGCCTGGGAGTTATCGCCTTAGCCTTCTTCGTCTTCTTTGTAGGCATCAAGGTTCTGCCCTTGCGGGATAAGGCTGAGAAGTAAGAACTATCGGATGTGGTTCAAGGCGCGACTCATCCCTCCTCAGGTGACCTTGTAACCACTACGCTTACGCCTGTCCAGCCGTTTTGCGGTTGGGCAGGCAGCCCTCTGACAGCCCGGCCGTTAACCTTCCCGGCGGTCGGGCTCTTCTTTTTGCTTTGGAGGCAAGGGGTGTGGTAGGGTATGGGTCTCTCCCCATTCCCTTTCCCTACGTAGTTCCTCTTAGATAAGGACGCGTGCATTCATGTTCAAAAAACTAATCATTACCTTTGCGCTCTTAGCGCTGGTGGGAGCTTGTGTTTTGGGGATAGGTGCTGCGGTGCAGCCTCAGAATGCGCCACTTCCGGTTCCCATTGCTCAAGATTCACCGTGCCCGGCCACCGGTTGCGCTTCCGGCTCTTGCCATGGCTTTGACAATGTACCGGCCCCTGATGGCATCCATGAGATGGTATGTCCTGAGGCGGGCTGTGCTTCTACCGAGTGTCATGCCTGGGACACCCTCGTAACGCGGTACCATCAGGCGTCGGATGCTTCGCTGAACATTTGGATCCTTATGCCAGTAGCGTTAGTCATTGTGCTGCTGATTGTGGTTCGGAAGGTGAGGTAGAGGCCATGTCGCGCAAATTATGGATCGATGGAATTGCTCTTCTGGTGTATATCGTGGTGTCACTGCCGGGCCTGACCGGTGTGGCCGCCCACGAATGGTTGGGACTCGCGATATTTGTGGTGCTTGCGGTGCACCTGGCCCAGCATCTGACCACATTGGCGCCCAAGCAAACCAAGAATCGTGCGGCACGGATTACTCGTACGGTGCTGGCCGTGGCCTTGGGCATTTCGCTTATGGTAGTTATGGTGTCCGGTTTGATGGTTTCAGGGGCGGTGCTTCCGACCTTTGGCTATTATGCGGAAGGCTATTACTTCTGGAATCCGCTTCATGCCATTTTCGCCAAGATCCTCCTGGCGTTATTGCTGGTGCATTTGTTCGTCAATATTGCCCCCGCTCAGGCGCTATGGCGTAAGTATCGGGCTAAGAAAGAGACAGCGACCTCTGCCGAGCTTTCGGAACAAGAACGCTAGTGTCGGAGCTCGGGGGACCGGGCATTCAGGTTAGGCTCTATCATTCCCTCAACAACGGTCTGCAGGAATTGCAGGCCGTTGTTTTGTAGGGGGAATCTGAGGGCTATTTCTTGCCCTATGAGTGGCTTTATCTATTACGGCTGTGAAATAATCAGCTATGTTGGTTACCAACGCCGTTTCGCACTCTTCAGAAAGTAACCTCCATGGATATGCCGTGCTTCACGCTTGATAAACACAGCGAAATACCGCTTTGGATTCAGTTGCGCACTCAAATTGTTGAGATGATTCGCACAGGAGAACTAGAACCGGATCAGAAAATGCCTACGGTCCGGGGTTTGGCTCAAGCGCTCGAGGTTAGTCCATCGGTAGTGAATCAGTGCTATCGTTACCTGAAGGCTACGGGCTATCTGATTTCGCGCCAGGGGAGTGGCGTGCGGGTGCGTCGCCGTACGGACAATATTGCCGATGAAGATTTCCCGAAAGCCGCCAAACTCCTCAATGATTTCATCGATGCCTACACCGCACTGGGTATGCCGCTTGATGGGGTGGTAGATGCGGTGGCCTACACCGTAGCTGCTCGTACTCTCGATCCTGAGGGAAGCAACGCCATTATGGATTTGTATTTAAACGAGCAGTCTCGTTCTGAATCGGGTCAGGACTGAGCGTTTAAGAATTCTGACAGGGATAGATCTCAAGGGAGAGTCGTTGAATAGCGGCTCTCCTTTTTATTTCTAAGGAAATCCCTCATCAAAATTGTTACGTAACAATATATTGATTGTATCGTAACAATTTGGTAGGCTTGATCCTGTCCTATTGGAGGGGAAGAGAATGGCGCTCGTGGAGAGGACGAGCGACGTTAGGGAATTACTAAGCTGGAGCCATAAAACAAAAATGCGCTGATGAGCGCTTAGTTTTTTGCGCCCACATTTCGAAGACTGGTTCGCTGTAGCCAGGGTGCAGAGCTCATGATTTGCGTGCTAGGGTGCGCAGCCTATGAGGTTTCGCTCGGGATCAGAGACTACTTTGACCAAGCATTCCCGCTTCACCTTCACTGCCACAGCCACCGTGCGTGGCATGTACAAGAGAGGGAGGGATTTGATGGCGCAGGAAACGCATCAATCAACCGCGCAACTAACCCGTCGCAGCTTTTTGAAGACAACAGGTGCGGTAGCTGGAGTGGCGGCGGTGGCAGGCACCGGCGTGACGCTGGCAGGCCTGGGAGCCGAATCTGCGGTAGCGGAAGTCACGGCAGAAGAAACTACGTTCCGCGGGGCCTGTCGAGGAAACTGCGGCAGCCGCTGCCCTATGAAGGTGACGGTGCGCGAGGGTAAGGTTGTGAAAGTCACGGCCACGCCGGAAGAGGAGTGGGCGCCGGAAGATATCGAGCGTCGTCGCTTCTGCGTTAAGGGTTTTTCCCAGCCCCAGCGTGTCTATGATGCCGACCGTCTTAAGTACCCGCTGCGCCGGGTAGGTGAGCGTGGTGCCGGCGAATGGGAGCGCATTAGCTGGGATGACGCGTTTAAAGAGGTAGGCGAAAAAATAGCCGCTGCCGTGAAAGATTTTGGTGGCACCTCGATTGGTGTATGGAGCTCCTATGGCTCCTATGGTTCCCTCAATGGCGCCATGGGTGGTTTTCAATCGGTAGCCTATGGGCGCTTCACCACCGCATTGGGTGCTTGCATTATGGGCGCTGGCGCCGACACGGCTCAGCAGCATGCTCAGTCAACCCTTTTGGGTAACTCAGGCAATGACTTCGTTGATGTTGTGAACTCCAAGACCATTGTGGCTTGGGGTGGCAACCCCGCTGAAGCCTATGTTCATGCCTGGCATTTCATTTGTGATGCCCGAGAACAAGGGGCTAAGCTCATTACAGTGGATCCACAATTCACCACCTCAGCGATGCATTCGGACAGCTACTTGCCGGTGACGCCGGGCACTGACGGAGCCATGATGCTCGCCATGATCAATTACATTGTGGAGCAGGGCTGGCAGGATACCGATTTCTTGAAGAATAAGACGGTCTCGCCCTTCTTGGTGAAAGAAGATGGCACTTACCTGCGTTTGAGCGATTTGGGCACGCCAGCCACCCAGGGACCCGTGAATCCTTTGACGGGACAGCCT
>CAJUNI010000116.1:733-3608 GCA_910587945.1 uncultured Parvibacter sp. | reverse complement strand
GCGCTTCCCGGGCTGCACGATGCCCTGTTTGCTTCCGGGAACGATCATGCGGCCTCTCTGCGGGTTGACAATCTGTCGGAAGCGGTGGCGTGCAACGAAGCCGTGCGCTCTTATATCAAGCGGTATCAGGATGCATTCTCGGGTCTGCGCCGCAAACTCGTGAGCGATTTGATTGGCCGATGGGATGCGGTGGACTCGTTAGGCGAGGAGGAGTCTGTCGCAAGCGATATTTTCCAACGTGTGAGCGACTTCTCCCTGGTGGATAAATACGAGGCCTATCAGGTGCTCGATAATGCATGGGGGGGCATCTCCGCCGATTTGGAAATGCTGCAGACCGAGGGGTTCGATGCGACCCGCCGCGTTGATCCGCTTATGGTGCTGAAGAAGAAGGGCGGGAAGGACGTCGAGGTGCAGGACGGCTGGAAGGGGCATGTGCTGCCCTTCGGCTTGGTGCAGGAGGCGCTGCTTTCCGACGAGCTGTCAGCCCTTCGGACGGTGCAGGACGAACTGATCCGCGTGTCAGGGGAGTGCGACAGCCTGAAGGAGGAGCTTCCCCCGGAGGATGACGGCGATGGGGAAGAGGCTTCGTGCGATTTGACTGACGAGGAGATCGAGGAGAGGCAGCAGCTGCTTGCCGAGGCGACCAAACGCCAAAAGTCGCTGAAGAAGGCAGTGAAGGAGCGGACGGAAGCGTTGGAAGACGCCACGCGTACATTGGTGGAGTCTCTTACCGATGAGCAGGTGTACGAGTTGCTTGAGCGCAAATGGGTCGATCCTCTTATGGGTGGACTGATGACGCTGCCGCAGCAGTCCATTGATCGCCTGGTGAAGAAGATCGAAGCTTTGCAGGAGAAATATCAAGACACCTATGCGGATATTGCCGGGCAGATCAGCGATGCCGAACGCGAATTGAACGAGATGCTCGGCCAGTTGGTTGGAGACGAGTTCGACATGCTGGGCATCGCCGAGCTGCGTAAGCTTTTGGGCGGTGAGTAGCATGGCCGACCAGCGTAAGTGCGAAAACGACTCCGTTCCCGCCCTCCGCTTCGAGGGATTCTCCGATCCTTGGGAACAGCGTAAGCTGGGGGATTGCGGAGCGACTTACGGCGGCTTATCCGGCAAAACTAAAGAAGATTTCGGTCACGGCGAAGCCAGCTTTGTGCCCTATACAAACGTTTTCGATAACCCCATTGCGGACTCAGAAAGGCTTGAGGCCGTCGAAATCGACCCGAAGCAAAATGCGGTTAAATTCGGCGATGCGCTGTTTACCGTTTCTTCAGAAACGCCAGAAGAAGTCGGAATGTCTTCTGTCTGGCTCTCTGACCAGCCGAATGTCTACCTGAATAGTTTCTGCTTTGGTTTCAGGCAGAACGGAAGTTTCGATCCGTACTATCTGGCTTATATACTCAGATCGCGAGGCGTGAGAAACAATCTGGTGCTGCTGGCGCAGGGAATCTCCCGCTTCAATATCTCTAAGAAAAAGGTAATGGAGCTCGAGGTTCCATATCCTCAATTGGAAGAGCAAAAGCATCTGGGTAGCTTCTTCTTCGACCTCGACTCGCTCATCACCCTTCATCAGCGTAAGGTAGATAAGCTCAAAACAGTAAAACAATCACTGCTTGAAAAGATGTCCCCTCGAGAGGGAGAGAACGTTCCCGAGATTCGTTTCGAGGGTTTCACTGATCCTTGGGAACAGCGTAGGTTGGGGGAACTGTACCGAAAAAATGAGGAACGCAACAACGATGGTCTTGGCGCCGACAGAACCCTGTCAGTTGCGACAATGGCCTACAGCGAAGAAGGAAATGGGGCTGCCGCCGAGTCGCTGTCGAGCTACAAGCGACTAAGGCCGGGCGATATCGCCTTTGAGGGACATGCCAACAAGGTTTTTGCTTTTGGCAGGTTTGTTCTCAATGATGCTGGTCAGGGCATTATGTCACCACGCTTTACCTGTCTTCGCCCAATCTCGATACAGGACTTTTCTTTCTGGAAATACTACATTCACTACGAGCCTTTGATGCGTCCAATCCTTATTCGTGCAACCAAGCTTGGCACAATGATGAACGAATTGGTCGTCTCGGATTTTCTTGACCAGTCAATTCCCGTCCCCTCGCTTCCCGAGCAGCACAAGATCGGCGCGCTCTTCGCCAAGCTCGACTCGCTCATCACCCTTCATCAGCATGAGTTGGAAATTCTGAAAAACCTCAAGCAGGCTTGCCTCGAGAAGATGTTCGTTTAATACTGTTGTCCTCGGTTAGGAGTTTGCCATGGATCGTGAGCGCGTTATAAAGGAGGCCATCCATTCTGGTGAGATGGAGGGAGCCTATGTGTCGGCCGAATTCCGCGAGGATGCCGATGAGTATGTCGCTGGCGATATCTCCATCGAGGAGCTTATGACGCGCACGAAGCGCCGCTGGTCGACGCGCAAGAAAGCGCCTGCTCATGGAGCATAAATTCGTTGACCCTTACGTCGATCCTGCAACGGGTGTCTTGCGCAATCTCGTCGGCGCTACAAGCTACGATGAGCTCCGCAATGCCGAAGGTGAGTTCATCGCTTTGCGCACCGGCGAGTTTTTAGAGCAATTGTCTCTGAAGCCCACGGGGTCAATGAAGGATTTCCGGAAGATTCACCAGCATCTCTTCCAGGATATCTATGACTGGGCGGGACGCCCACGCACGGTAGAAATCCGGAAGAGCGGCGAGGGGTCCGAGTTTTTTCTTCCGTCGCCTAATATTCCCATGGGTTTCCAGTGGGCGCAGGAAGAGCTGCGCAAAGACCAGATGCTTGAAGGTCTTTCGCAGGCCCAGTTCGCCCAGCGTTTGGCCTACCACTTCGACAACTACAACTTCATTCACCCGTTTCGCGAGGGAAACGGGA
>CAJUNI010000116.1:0-723 GCA_910587945.1 uncultured Parvibacter sp. | reverse complement strand
GTTTGTTCTGGACGATTCTTTGCCACAATGCAGGCTACGACCTGGACTGGTGCCAGGTGACCGGCGAGGAGAATGACGAGGCCAGCAGGGCCGCTGCGGAGGATTTGGAGCTCGGAGGTCTTGTGGATATGTTTCGACGTATTGCATCGCCCTGCGATCCCGCAACGCCACTGAATCAAGATCTGCTTAAGATCAAGGGGAGATAGCTCTATGAGAGCTGTGGAAGGAGCAGCTGATGGTGTTCGATAGCGAAGCGGCTTTTGAGGAAGCGGTCATCGACGGTTTGAAGTCCTATGGATGGGACGACGCTGGCGGTGTGTTGCGCTATCCCACCGAGCAGGACCTTATCGACAACTGGGCGTCTATCCTGTACGAGAACAACAAGCATCGCGACTGCTTGAACAACGTACCTCTGACGCCGACCGAAATGCAGCAGATAATCGAACAGGTGGGGGCCAAGCGCACCCCTGTGGCCATCAACGAGCTCATCAACGGCAAGGAGATCGTCATTAAGCGCGATAACCCCGACGATAAGTTGCACGAGGGCCGCGATGTGGCTTTGAAGATATTCCATCGCGATGAGATCGCCGGCGGATCGAGCCGCTACCAGATAGCCCAGCAACCGGTGTTTCCCTCAAAGTCGAAGCTGGGCCACGACCGCAGGGGCGATCTCATGCTGCTCATCAACGGAATGCCCCTTTTCCACCTCGAGCTGAAGAAGAG
>CAJUNI010000115.1 GCA_910587945.1 uncultured Parvibacter sp. | reverse complement strand
CTCCTGAGGACTACTTAACCATGGCTACCCACAAAACGGCTCACTACTCCGGGGCCGTGCCGTTGGCTATTGGGGCTATTGTGGGCGGCGGTACCGAAGCTCAAGTGGAGGCCCTGCGCAACTATGGCCTCGATACGGGCTTAGCCTTCCAAATTCAAGACGACCTTTTGAATCTCATTGGTGAAGAAGAGTCTACAAAGAAAGACTTCCGCTCTGACATTACCGAAGGTAAGCGTACTCTGGTGGTAGTGCATGCGTTGCAGAATTCGCCGCAGAAAGAGCGCTTGGTGGAAATCCTGTCCTCGAAAGAAAAGGATCCTGCCGTGTTGGCCGAGGCGGTAGCCATTATGGAAGAAGCTGGCTCCATTGAATATGCGCGCATGTATGCAGAAAGCTTAACGTCGGTGGCTAAGACGCGCATCAAAGACGCCCTTGAGCCATCGGATTCGCGGGATATGTTGGTGTCCATGGCGGATTGGTTTGTTAATCGACTGAGGTAAGGATGGGCGATGGAAGTTATCAAACGAGGTGACACCGGAGCCGCCGTAGAAGATGTCCAAGAGCGTTTAGTGCTGGTGGACTTTTTGGATAAAGCTCAGGTTACGGGAGAGTTTGACGAAGCCACGGCTCAGGCAGTAGCTGCGTTTGCCCAAAGTGTGGGCTTGGCTCCGACCGAAGAGGTGGCCGAAAAGTTATGGGCAGCCTTAGTGGATGCCTCCTATGCATTGGGTGACCGGACACTCTACTTGCGCATGCCCTATTTCCATGGTCATGACGTTCGCGAGTTGCAGCAGGTGCTCGCAGTATTAGGGTTTGCCTGCGGGCCTGAGGATGGCATTTTTGGTGCCTTTACCGAGCTCGCGCTTCGCAAATTCCAGACGAGCTTAGGACTTCCCTCCGATGGTATCGCTGGCGCTTACACCTATGCAGCCCTGCGTAATCTTCATCATTCCTGGGAAGGGAAGGAAGCGCCCCATGCTTCCCTCCATTTTGGCTTTGCCCGCGCAGCCGATGTCTTAGAGGCCAACGCCTTGTGTCTCTTTGGTACGAATCCCTTTACGCGCTCGGTGGCTTCTCGTATGTCCAATTTGGCCCAAGCCACAAATCCGGCATCGAAGATCGTGAGTGCGGAAATGCTCTCGGTTCCCCCTGATGATGCCATGCTGCTGGTGCATATCATTGAGCAGGGTTGGGAACTGCCTGGCGATGTCCCGGCTGTAGAGTGGAGCGATGACGATACCCTGAGTCTGCGTCTGGGGCCGGCCTTAGAGGCTGCCCGAGCGTCTCATCCCTCACGGATTGCGCTTGTGTTGCCTGGTGAAGTATGGGAGGATGCCGGCGCTGAGCGCTCGGCCCAGCACTTTGCCATTACGCTGCTCGATGGAGTCTGCGCCGCCCTTTCGCGCTAAAAAATTCGATTGATTCCTGCCATCAGATGCTTCCTACGGAAGTCTTGCGGACTTAGCAGGGCTTTAGACCCGCAGGAGGGCGGTTGCGGTGTAAAATTTCGGGATTATCGCAAATTATCGAGCAGGAACAGGAGAGATTCCATGGCGCGTCCTATGACCATGGCCGAAAAAATCCTCGCTGCCCATGCGGGGCTTCCGGAAGTGGAGCCCGGGCAACTGATTGAGTGTGATCTCGATCTGGTGTTGGCGAACGATGTGACGGCCCCCATTGCCATCAAAACGGTGCGTGAAATTACCGATCATGTTTTCGATCCCGATCGCGTAATTCTGGTGCCTGACCACTATGTTCCCAACAAGGACATTAAAAGCGCCGAGCAGGCCAAGATCGTCCGTGACTTCGCTCACGAGCAGAACATTTCTCATTATTACGAAGTGGGCTGCATGGGTGTTGAGCACGCGCTTTTGCCCGAGCAAGGCGTGGTAGGCGCGGGTGACCTGGTCATCGGTGCCGATAGTCACACCTGCACCTATGGCGCCTTGGGTGCCTTCACCACCGGCGTTGGTTCTACCGATGCGGGTGTGGGCATGGCCACGGGTAAAGCCTGGTTTAAGGTGCCGGAAACCATCAAGTTTGTGGTGGACGGTCCGTTGAATCCCGGAGTTACAGGCAAAGATATCATCCTGCATATCATTGGGCTTATTGGAGTGGATGGTGCGCTCTATAAGGCCATGGAATTTACGGGTAGTGCCATTGAAAGCCTCCCCATGGATGAACGTTTGTCCATTTCCAATATGGCTATTGAAGCGGGCGGCAAAGCGGGTCTGATTCCCGTAGACGATGTTACCCGCGCCTATATGGATGGTCGTGTGGAGCGTCCTTATACCGCTTACTACGCCGATCCCGATGCGGAATATGCCCAGGTCATTACTATTGATGCGGCTGACATCGTGCCGACCGTAGCTTTCCCGCACTTGCCTTCTAATACGCGCCCGGTGACTGAGGCTCGCGACGTCACCATCGACCAAGCTGTTATTGGCAGTTGCACCAACGGTCGCCTTGATGACATGCGCCAAGCCGCGGCGGTGCTTAAAGGTCGTAAGGTTCATCCGGATGTGCGCTGCATTATTATTCCGGCCACTCAAAAGGTCTATCGCCAGTGCATGGAAGAGGGCCTGATGGATATCTTCCTCGATGCTAACTGCGCGGTGTCCACTCCTACTTGCGGTCCCTGCCTCGGTGGCTATATGGGTATTTTGGCTGCGGGGGAGCGCGCGATTGCTACCACCAACCGCAACTTTGTGGGACGTATGGGTGACCCCACCAGTGAGGTATATCTCTCTTCGCCGGCCGTGGCTGCGGCTTCTGCTGTTCTGGGGCACATTGGCCTGCCGGAAGATTTGGATTAAGAAGGGAAGGGTCCATGGAATTCAAAGGTACCGTTCATAAGTATGGGCGCGACGTTGATACCGACGTTATTATTCCTGCGCGTTATTTGAATACATCTGATCCGGCAGAGCTGGCAAAGCATTGCATGGAAGATATCGATACGGCGTTTGTGGACAAGGTGGCTCCCGGCGACATCATGGTGGCGGAAGAAAACTTTGGCTGCGGAAGTTCTCGCGAGCATGCCCCCATTGCCATTAAAGCTTCCGGTATTGACGTGGTTATTGCTAAAAGCTTCGCCCGTATCTTCTATCGCAACTCCATCAATACGGGCTTGGCTATTATGGAATGCCCTGAAGCAGTGGATGCCATCAATGATGGCGATGAGGTCCAGGTCGATACCGAAACCGGTGTTATTGCGGACCTGACCACGGGTCAGACCTTTACCGCCCAACCGTTCCCTCCCTTTATCGCCGAGATTATTCAAGAGGGCGGCCTGGTTAATCGTTGGAAGAAAAAGCTCGGCACGGCGTAGATTGGTAGCTAAGGGTACAGGGCGGCGGGGCGTTGCTCCGGTTGCTCTGTTGGCTTTTGTCTCTCGTGAAAGAAGGAACTCCTATGAAGGAATACAGCATTTGCTTGTTGCCGGGTGACGGTATCGGGCCCGAGATTATCGCTGAGGGCGTGAAGGTTCTTGATGCCATTGGTGAGAAATACGGCGTGGCCTTTAATTACACTGAAGCCCTCATTGGTGGCATTGCCATTGACAAAACCGGAGAGGCGCTGCCCGAGGAAACGGTTAGTGCCTGCAAGGCGGCAGATGCAGTGTTGTTGGCCGCTGTTGGCGGCCCCAAATGGGATACCACCGATCCTTCAAAACCCCGGCCTGAGCAGGGACTTTTGGGGATTCGTAAAGCGCTTGGTCTCTATTCAAACTTGCGCCCTGTGACCATTTTCGACGCCCTGGCTCAGGCCTCTACTCTGAAGCCTGAGGTGATCGAAGGGGTAGACCTTCTGATTGTTCGTGAGCTCATTGGCGGCCTCTACTTTGGCGAGCGCGCTCGCAAGGATGATGTTGAGGGAGCGGGTACGGGCAATACGGTAGGTCGTCAGGCCTACGACACCCTTA
>CAJUNI010000114.1 GCA_910587945.1 uncultured Parvibacter sp. | reverse complement strand
CGAAAAGCCCGTAAAGCCACCACCTATAAAGAGCTTTCAGTGCAACTAGCTGATATCAATTTGCGGTTAGCGGTGGATGATCTGCGGACCTTGCAAGGTCAATGGCGTGAAGCGGAAGCCCTTGAGCAGAAATTATCTACCGAGCTTGAAGAACGCCGCCAGGCCATTACCGAGGCAGAATCCTTACTGGAAACTCTCCAAGAGCGTATTCGTCGGGAGTCCTTAGATGCCGGCGAATTAGCAAAGCATTATCGCGAAGCTTCCGCGGCGGTGGAGCGTCTTGATTCGGCTGCGTTGGTTATCCATGAACGCCGGCGTTCGGCTTCTGCCCGGGCTGCTGAGCTTTCGCTAGAAGTGGAAGCTGCCACGATGAAGCGCACCGTGGCCGATGGTGAATTACGTCGGGCGGAATCAGCTCTCGTTGAGGTCGCGGGTCAGCGGAGCCAAGCTGACGAGCGGGTTCAGACGCTTCAGACCCAGCTTCAGACCGTAGAAAACGAGCGTAATAGCTTAGAGCGAGAGGCGTCCCAAGGAGGCCGCGATCTTCGCAATCAGGAGAACGAGGTAGAAACTCTGCGCCGTAAGCGGGCAGAAACCCGCGAAACGCTCAGTAATGGCCTGGCTCATCAGCGCGTTATCGAAGGCCACGTCTCCGAACTAGAGCTGGAGCTTTCCCGAGCGAATGCAGACGCAGAGGCGGCTGAGCGGGAACGAGCAGCGGCGGAAGAGGCATTGGCTACCGTGCAAGATCAAGAGGCTACGGCACGCAAGTTGGTGGGTAGCTGTCTTCAGGCGCGGGATGCAGCCCGAACAGCTCTTGAGGACGCTCGCGATGCAGAGCATGCTATTAGTGCGCAAATCCGTGCCCTTGATGAGGTGGAGCGAGCTAGTCGAGCAGCTGCAGGGCCTGCGCGGGCTTGGCTTGAGGCCCACGGTGAAGAGTTCCCCGGTATTGACGAGCCCCTATCTCAGGTGCTGCGCGTGGATACGGGCTATGAGCAGCTGGTCGAAGCCCTTTTAGGTTCGGATGTGGCAGCGCTTTTGGTAGAAAACATTCAGTGTGCTTTGACCATTTCCGAAGGCCTGGCTGCAGCTCAAGAGTCCGGCGAGGTTTCGCTTCTGCTTTGCCACGATCAAAACAGTGAACGGAAACGCGCGCTCAGCCTTTCGCGTAGTGATACGTCCCAAGGAGTCGCTCTTATTGAGCATCTCCACTGCCCGGATGAACTTCAAGGGGCTGTTAATGGCTTGCTGGGTGATGTGGTGGTATGCCAATTGGTGGCAGAGGCCCTCGAAGCCCACGAGCAGGAATCCTTGCCTTTGCGGTTTGTAACTCCCGAAGGGGACGTGGTCTGGCCTTCAGGAAAAGTGGTATTGGGCACCGCGGTTCAAGAGGGCGATGAGGGTGTATTGGCTCGGGTTCGCCATCGTGAAGAACTGAAAGTGGGCTTAGCGGAGGCTCAGGAATCTTGCGAGAAGGTATCGAAGCAAGCAACGGAAGCTGAAGAGGCGCTGCGTCAAGCCCAAGCTTCCAGCCTTGATTTAGGGCAACGGTTGGCAGCGCTTAAAGGCACTGCGGAAGCGGCGCGGTCCCAAGCGGAGCGGGCATCCGAGAAACTGGCGGCGGTGCGGCGTGAGATGGAATCAGTGCAAGCTCAGCGGGCCGAGGCTGAAGCCCTCATTAATAGCGCGCGACCAGATGTGGAATCTCTCGACAGTCAAATTACGGAACTCGAGCAAGCAGTCCAAACAGCAAAGGAGCAGCAGCGGGCTCGTCAGGAGGCCCTGGCTCCGTTGCGGCGGCAGGTTCAAGCGCTCAATGAATCTCTGTCGGAAGCAAAGTTGGCTGCTGCTCGCTTAGCTGAGCGCGAGTCTTATAACCGACGCATGCGCGATTCTCGCTCTCAAGAACTGGATTCGTTGGCCAAGCAGGCCGAGGAATCAAAAGAAGTGGCGCTAGCGAAAACCATTTCCGCGAAACGCCTTGCGCCGGTGTTGACGCTTTTGGAAGAAATTGCAGGAGCGGCCCGGCGTTGGACCCGGGATTTGGAAGAGAAGACCACCGCTGCCCAAGATAGCTCTACTGGTCTTCATGGGGCCGTAAGTGAGGCTCGGGAAAACTCCCATAAAGCCCATGGGGCCTTTGACGAAATCAATGAGCGCTTCTCTGAGGCGCGGGTCGAAAAGGGACGTTTGGAACTTAAAGTCGATGTGGCCATGAACGTCATCACCGCGGATTGCGCCACGCCGCTGGAGGTGGCTTTAGCATTGCCGCCGCTGGAGGATCGTCCGTTGGCTGAGGAAGAGGCTTTCCGTCTGAATCGTCGCATTGCCAACTTAGGCACCATCAACTTAGATGCGGCGGAAGAATATGAAGAACTCAAAACGCGTTACGACTATTTGGCGCGACAATTGGGGGACTTGGAGGCTGCTCGCAAAACCCTGCAGAAGATTAATCGAGTTATCGATGAGCGCATGAAGGATGACTTCCTGCGTACCTATGAGGCGGTCAATCAAAACTTCAGCGAAATCTTCGCTCTGTTGTTCCCTGGCGGCAATGCGAATTTGTCGTTGGTGGATCCCGAGGATATTGAAAACTCCGGTGTAGAAGTCAATGCCCAGCCCCGCGGTAAGCGCATCACTAAGATGATGCTAATGTCCGGTGGCGAAAAATCGCTCACGGCATTGGCGTTGCTGTTTGCCGTCTACAAAACTCGGTCAACGCCGTTCTATATTCTGGATGAGGTTGAGGCAGCCCTAGACGATACTAATCTTCGCCGGCTCATTGCCTATATTGAGGCCATGAGAGATTCCACCCAGATGATCATGATTACCCATCAGCGTCGAACCATGGAAGCGGCCGATGTGTTGTTCGGCGTATCCATGCAAGCCGATGGGGTTACCAAGGTCATTAGCCAGAAATTGGATCGCGCCCTGCAGTATGCTGAATAGGGTGGTCTTTGGTCGGAGTCAGGGCATTCTAGGAGTTGGCAGAGTCCGCAAGTAAGTTGGAACGCCCCTTGAAAGAGGCGAAAGGAGCTTCATCAATGGCATTTTTTGAACGCATTAGTGAGGGCTTATCTCGTTCTCGTGAGAAATTCAAGGAGTCCATGAATGTCCTCCTTGATCGCGGACCCAACCTCGATGAAGAGTTTTGGGATACCCTCGAGGAAACCCTGATTCTCTCCGATGTGGGAGGCACGGCTGCCAACGCTATCGTGGAAAACCTGCGGGATCGCGCCACGCGGCTGGCATTGCCGGATGCCTATGCAGTACTGGATTTGCTGAATGATCAGATTGCGGCTACGTTTGCTGAGGACAACCTGGATCTCTTTAATGGGGAGCCCGCCCTCATTCTCTTTGTGGGCATTAACGGCACGGGCAAAACCACCACGGTAGGGAAGATTGCCAAAGAAGCTGCCGATGCAGGAAGAAATGTCATTTTGGGTTCGGCGGACACGTTCCGTGCTGCGGCTATCGAGCAGCTGGAAGTTTGGGCGCGTCGCGCTGATGTGGAGATGGTGACCCGGGAGCGCGGTAGTGATCCAGCGTCCGTCTGTTATTTGACTATTGAGCGGGCTGAAGCCACGGACGCGGATTTGGTGTTGATTGATACGGCAGGACGTCTCCATACCTCGGCTGATCTTATGCGTGAGCTTGAAAAAGTGGTGTCGGTGGTGCGCAAGCGCTCAAAGCTGCCGGTCTATACCATTCTCGTTATTGACGCGACGACCGGCCAAAATGGACTCCAGCAAGCGCGAGAATTCCATCGCGCCCTTCAGCTGGACGGTCTCGTGGTAACGAAGCTTGATGGCACGGCTAAGGGTGGCATTGCCCTGGCGGTAAGCCATGAATTGGATTTACCTATTGTGAAAATTGGTGTTGGCGAAGGCATTGACGATCTGCGTGATTTCGATGCCCATGAGTTCTCGAGTGCTCTCATTGGAGACTTTGATGAGCGTTATGACGAAGCTGAGGATGGCCTGCGCGGCGAAAATGCAAAAG
>CAJUNI010000113.1:2776-4007 GCA_910587945.1 uncultured Parvibacter sp. | reverse complement strand
TTCGACCATAGGGCGTTGCTTTGTGCGGTCCCAGAGTAAAGACAGAAGGGTGTCTCGCAGGGCCTTTCGAACTTCTTTTTCGTGACCACCTTTGGAAAGCTGGCGTTGCAGAGCAGACTTCATGGCATCAAGGGCGTCTTCGGCCAGATAGATGTCATCACCGCCGGTAATACCGCGCATTACCAACTGAATCTCTCCAACTAGGGTTTTGCGCTTGAAAGACACGGCGCAAGCCACTGCGGCAAACCCTTGAGCGCCAAGGGCGGTGCGTTCATCGAGCACATCTTGAGAGGTGTCGCCCACTGACAAGCCATCAACGTAAATGATGCCGCTCTCCACTCCTTCAACGCGCTCGACACCTTTGGCGGATAACTCAAGGGCATCGCCGTTTTCCAGAATAAAGATGTTTTCAGGATCAACGCCGGTATCTTTTGCCAGGCTTGCGTGAGCGCGTAGGTGCATAGCTTCGCCATGTACGGGCATAAAAGCGCGAGGTTTAACCATGGAAAGCACGATTTTAAGCTCTTCGGCGCTGGCATGGCCTGAAACGTGGACGCGTGCTCGATGCTTGTCAAAAACATCGGCCCCAATTTTTGCTAAAGAATTGACGACGCGTGTAACGGCCTTTTCATTACCAGGAACAGGAGTAGCGGAGATGATGACGGTATCCCCTTCTTCCATCTGAATGGTGCGATGCTCACCATTGGCAATGCGCGCCAAAGCAGAAAGGGGCTCGCCTTGGGAACCAGTGCACATAATGACTACCTGCTCTGGCGGAATTCCTTTGAGTTCATAGGCGTCAATAAGGTCAGAGTCAGCGATGTTCAAATAGCCCAAGCGACGGGCGATATCAGTGTTTTGAATCATTGAACGCCCAGTTACAACCACTTTGCGTCCATTTTTGATGGCTGCGTCGCAAATTTGTTGCATGCGATGAATATGGCTCGCGAACGAAGCAATGATAACGCGGCCCTTTGCTTGGGATATGATCTGATCAAGGGACTTCCCTACTTCAGCCTCGGAAGGTGTGTAACCCGGATTCATGGCATTGGTAGAGTCGCTGAGCATGAGATCCACGCCCTCATCGCCGAAGCGAGACAGGGCACCAAAGTCAGTGGTAACACCGTCAATGGGGGTTTGGTCGAGCTTGAAGTCGCCGGTATGCAATACGTTGCCGGCAGGGCTTCGATAGAACACTCCCATAGCGCCGGGGATTGAGTGATTCACTGCA
>CAJUNI010000113.1:0-2766 GCA_910587945.1 uncultured Parvibacter sp. | reverse complement strand
ACCTCAACAAGCTTAGCGTTCTTGATTTTATGTTCGGCAAACTTCCCTTCGATAAGACCAAGAGTGAGTTTCGTAGCATAAATGGGCACAGGGCGATCCAGGTCCTTAATAAGGTACGGAAGGGCTCCAGTGTGATCTTCGTGGCCGTGGGTCACAATAATGCCTTTAAGTTTATCGGCATTTTCAAGAACGTAAGTGTAATCGGGCAGTATTAAATCAATGCCCGGATGGTCGTCATCAGGAAACATCAAGCCCGCGTCATCGAGAATCATATCGCCCTTACATTCAAGGGCGGTCATATTCTTGCCGATGCCATCCAAGCCACCGAGCGGAATGATCTTGAGCTTAGCCTTGGGATCATGATTCGAGGCAGGTCGCGGATTCTTGTGGCGTTTTTGACCCTGGCTTTGTTTAGCTGGGGCTTTGCTGGCGCCATCACGAGAGAGTTGAGGACGCTCTCGTTTGATATCGACGTGCTTGTAGGAGCTGTTCTCGCGCTTGCGCTGCCGGCTCTTCTTGGAAGAGGAAACGCCACTGGGTTGAGAGCTTTGCTGGGATTGATTGATTTGATTCTTTGGTTTTTCTTGGGTCATATATTTCTTTCTTTCTATACGGAAAACGCCGATGAAGCCGTTAACGGGCTCATCGGCGACGGTAATAAGATTGTGTTGCTGTTATGCAAGTACGCCTACTTCTTTCATGATTGAGGCTAAAACTTGAGATTGTTCTTCGGTTGCATCGATCAGAGGTAGACGGACGCCACCGACGGGGAAGCCGACTAAGCGGAGAGCTTCTTTGACCAAAATGGGATTAGACGTGGCGAAGAGGCCTTCCATGAGTGGAAGTAAGGCGCTATTGGCTTCGCTCGCTTCTTCCCAGCGGCCTTCTGCTGCTAACCGCACAATTTCAGCCATGCGTGCGGGGGCGACATTGCCAATAGTAGAAATAACGCCCACGCCGCCCAGCTGCATGATTTCGAGGGTGGCAGAGTCATCGCCGGAGTACACATCAAAACCCTCCGGAGCTTCACTGGCAATGCGGGCAATCTGATCCATGCGGCCAGAAGCTTCTTTCACGGCTACAATGTTTTCCCATTCATTGGCTAAACGTAGCGTGGTGTCTGCTTCCATATTGACCACACAGCGCCCCGGGATGTTGTACAAGATGATAGGAGCATCTACGTTGCGGGCAATGGTGCTGAAGTGCTGATAGAGACCCTCTTGAGGAGGCTTATTGTAGTAAGGCACAACGCACATCAAGCCATCTACGCCAAGGGAGGCAACCTCTTGGGCGAAGCTGACGGTATCTGCAGTGCAGTTATCCCCTACGTTGGCAATAACCGGAACTGTACCGCCCACTGCCTCAATTACGGCACGGAACAGATCGAGCTTTTGGGGGTAAAACACCGTTGGGCTCTCTCCGGTGGTGCCATTAATGATGAGAGCGTCGTTGCCTCCCTCTACCAAACGAACAGCTAATTCTTGAGCGCGATTTAAGTCAAGCTCAAGATTGTCGTCAAAGGGGGTAACCATTGCGGTAATAAGCCGCCCAAAGCGCGGGCTGTCAGCCATGAAAACTCCTATCCCAAAAAGATTTCCCCTACCACGTGGGTAAATTTCTAGTAAAACAATCGTACCTTTGAATTATGCCACAGTTGTCCTCAAGGCCTGTTAGCAGCCCATGAAGTTCTCTAAACCTACAATCAGGCCACGCTGAGATTCGACAGAACGAATACCCAGTAAGACTCCAGGCATATAGGATTCGCGATCCCAGGAATCATGACGAATGGTAAGGGTCTGGCCGTAGGAGCCAAAAATTACCTCTTGACTCGCGACAAAGCCCATAGAACGCACTGAATGCACAGGAACACCTTTCACCAAGGCTCCTCGAGCTCCGTCAGCTCCCTCAAGTTCTGTCTCTTTGCCCGGAGCGGTGCTCACAAAATCGCGGGACTCGGCAATGGCGCGAGCGGTGGAGATTGCGGTGCCCGAGGGCGCGTCAAGTTTATTGCAGTGATGATATTCAATAACCTCCGCCTCAGGGAAAAACGGAGCAGCAGCTTTCGCAAACTGCATCATGAGTACGGCGCCCGTTGTAAAGTTGGGGGCAAAAAAGAGGCAGGCATCATCGGTGGCTTGGGAAGCCAGATCTTCCAGTGTTTCGATGCTTAAGCCAGTGGTGCCAACGACGCAATTCACGCCCTGTTTCAGCGCCTCTGAAACATTATGAGCGACCACTTTTGGTTGGGTAAAATCAACCAGTACATCGAAATCCTTGTTCTCAAGGGCTGCTTCAATGGACTCATAGACCGGATAGCTCTCATCGGTTCCATGGGGGTCAATGCCACAAACCAAGGTCATGTCATCGCTTGCATTTACGGCAGAAACCACCGTTGACCCCATGCGGCCAGCGCATCCTGCAACAGCAACGTTAATCATGATGTTCCTCTCTTAACAAGCTATAGGAAAACGCCCCCGCTCCAAGAGCAGGGGCGCACTGCAAAAATCGCTTTATTTTGAGTCGTGGCGACGACGAGGGGTGCGTGTAGAGCGACCCGGTTTGCTATCGTCATGGCTCGAATGGTCTGACTTGCCTTGGCGAGAAGAGCCTTCGGCGCCTGCAGGGGCGTCGGGCTTCTCGAGACGGTCAAGAGAAATCTTGCCACTCTTGGGGTCCACCTCAAGTACTTCGACTTTGATGATGTCGCCTAAGCTCAATACATCTTCTACCTTGGCCACGCGACCATTGGCAACCCGGGAGATATGC
>CAJUNI010000112.1:3491-4073 GCA_910587945.1 uncultured Parvibacter sp. | reverse complement strand
GGCCTGAGCCTCCTGAACGGGAAGCTCGCTTCTAAAGCTGACGTCTCGTTTTGGATACACGACGAGATGGCCCCCATCGTCGCGATCCACATGAGGGCGATTTGGCAATCTGATCTCGAAGTTCTCATCGCTCCAGATCACAGGCTCGGTACCGCTCACAGTATGTTGCCCCCTTAAGCACCCGTTTTGCAGCTTATGGTGCGTGTCCAATTTGATTGTACTGTTCTTATATAATGACGAATATAAGGGACTCACCCATAGAATCGCTCATAAGCCAGACGGGAAAAGCCATTGGAAGATTTTTCTAGAATCGAGAGATCTGACGAGCTCGTGGCTCAATACGAGATGCAATATGAAACGTTGCGAGAAGAGATCGCGAACTGCACGCGCCTGTCAAACGACTTCTCGACCTTCTCTATGACCGCGTTGGCTGCGGTTTTGGCGTTTGCCTTCTCGTCAGACAATCCATTTCTCTTCCTGATCCCCTTTGTCCTCATCATCCCCCTCTCATCTAAAAGCCTTTATTACCGCAAGAACGTTGCAAAAATTAGCGCATACATGATCGTGATGCTTGAATCAGAG
>CAJUNI010000112.1:1030-3481 GCA_910587945.1 uncultured Parvibacter sp. | reverse complement strand
CCACTCAAGATTCACCGTGTTTCGAAACTACGAGTACTTATTTGAGGCTCTTATCTGCATAATGCTTTATTTCTACTATACCGTCGAATCCAGTTTTGACATCGCTTCCCTGATAATTGGTGGCTTCTTAGGAATTGCCGCCCTAGTGTATGTCTGGATTATCAGCTACAAGATGGCCCACACCGGCACACTCAAAGCTGTCGCGATTGGAAAGTGGGAGCAGCTACGACGCGAATTGCATGAGGGAGAGCCCGACTCTCCTATCAATGGGACAACGATCTGATTTACCGTGCAAGCAGCTGTCATATTAACCGCCAAAAAATAACCGCTATTGGCAGTTAAGCGATTGTCACTTGTGTTGCAATAGATGTATCATGCAATACAAGGAGGTAGCCATGAATACAGTAACAACGAGCATACGCACAGATGCCCAGCTGAAAAAGGAAGCCGATCGTCTCTTCGCCGACCTTGGAATGAACTTCTCCACAGCTGTCAACACATTCTTACGCCAGGCCGTGCGCGAGCAGGGCCTCCCGTTCCGCCCCACGCGCGATGTTCCCAATGCCGAGACGCTTGCTGCCATGCATGAGGCCGACCGCATCGCGATAGATCCTGATGCCAAAGGCTACTCGAGCATTGATGAGTTATTTGCTGATTTGGATGCTTAGCGATGAGGGAGATCCGCCAAACATCTCGATTCAAGAAGGACTACAAAGCTGCAATCAAACGTGGGCTTCCCAAAGACGAGCTTCGTACAATCATCGAGACGCTTGCCAATGACGAGCCTCTACCCAGCCGTTGTCGGCCTCACATGCTCTCCGGGAAGTGGTCCGGGCACTGGGAATGCCATATCCGAGCCGACTGGCTACTCATATACAAAATTACCGATAACATCATGGTCCTCACACTCGTGCGCACTGGAACCCATAGCGACCTTTTCGACGAATGAGCCATTTGGAATAGGCCTGCCGAAGCGTCAGCGGGCCTATTACGCAGTCTCTGCTTGAAAGTTGAGTGCCCCATGGCAGAGAAATGCGCCCGAACAACTGAGGAGCACCCAGAAGGACTAAGGTAGCGAACTGACAGATTTGCATGCATCCTCAGCTTTCGTATGTGCACACAGATAAACCTCTTTGAGTCCCATACCAAGGACACCCGAAGCTGAAATCTTAATATACTCTGCAAATTAACGGCTTCGCCTGAAGGTATCGCCTTCCAGGCGCTGCTCACAGGCTCAGTTCTACCGAAAGGACTCACGCTATGAAACGCACTCTGTCGCACATGTTGGTCGCCCCTGGTCTCGCTCTCTGCCTTGTCCTCACCTTGGCTGGATGTGGCGGAGCCTCCTCCAAGGCGCCAGAAGCCCAAGCGGAAACCACCCAGGAACAGGCTCCAACCGCCAAAGCCCCCTCCCCAGAGGAGAAGCCTGCGGAGGAAGCTCCCAAAGTGGAAGAAGCTCCCAAAGAGGACAAGTCGGTTCCCGCAGAATATCGTTCAGCTCTTTCAAAGGCACAAACCTACAGCGACCGCATGCATATGTCCAAACAGGGCGTCTATGACCAGCTCACTTCTGAGTACGGCGAGAACTTCTCGGCAGAAGCCGCTCAGTATGCCATCGACAACTTGGTGGCAGACTGGAACGCCAACGCCCTGGCAAAAGGGCAAAACTACGCAGACTCCATGCATATGTCCAAGATGGGCGTCTATGACCAGCTGATCTCCGAATACGGCGAGCAATTCACTCCCGAAGAAGCCCAGTACGCCGTCGACCACATTTCTTGCGACTGGTCTGCCAACGCGCTGGCCAAAGCCAAGGACTATCAAGACATGATGTCGATGTCGCCCAGCAACATCTATGACCAACTCACTTCCGATTACGGAGAGCGCTTCACACCTGAAGAGGCTCAATTCGCGGTCGACCATCTGAACGACTAACTGCGCTACCGAGAAACTCAAGGCGCCGTAGCTGGGACTTGATGGCGGAGATCGTACCCAGGCTACAATGGTGTTCGAGAAGATCGCTTAGCACCAAGTCCAGTGAGAAGAGACTCTTCGGTGAAGGGGAGTCTCTTCTTTACTTAATCAGAAGCAGGAGTCGCACGCTACCGCCATGAACAACATGTCAGATGAGGAGCGTCTCAAAGCCTTCGAATCTATGCTTGAGGACGTTAAGAGTCAGATGCAGTTTGCTCAGTCTGAGATGGATAAGTTAAAGGCACATGGGCGGGAGAAGTCCGTCACGTTCAAACAGCACATGTCTAATAAGTTGATGTACCAACGGATGCTGACAATGTACAGGGAGTATGGCCTGCTTTCTTAGGTGACCTACTCCTCATCAAGGGCAGCCATGGCCTCCTTGACGGTACGGTAGGGACCAGAGAGGTTCTTGCCCGCAGCCGCATCGTCCATTGCTGCGAGCGTCTCTGGACTAAACCCGTAGGGGTTCGAGGG
>CAJUNI010000112.1:0-1020 GCA_910587945.1 uncultured Parvibacter sp. | reverse complement strand
TGAATGCAGAGACGAACATGCGGATAGCGTTACTCGGGGAAGTTCCGATCTCGTCGCAAATGGCAGAGAAACGGTCCTTCTCGTCCTTGCGGAGCTTCGCAGAGATGGACTCGGTAACCGCCGTAGTAGCCACAACAACCCTCCATTACATACTCTTACTTTGTCTGGCATTGTATACCAACTATGCCGTATTGCGCTGCATAGACACCCAGGGAAACTGAATGTAATAGAAGCAAATAGGGTTCCCTCAAAGAGGCTGCTGAGTATTGCCCCCACTCGATAGCTGCATAACCCATTTGGATGTACTCAACAGAACAGGTGAGCTGGAATCCTCTCCACTCTCCTATCCCAAAAATCTTGTGATCGCACTGTAGCTAGCGGTGACTACATATTCTGTAGTCACATTGGGAAGGGTGTTTTCGCCCAACTGAAGAGTGACAAACCTCGAGCGAAAAGTCACTGTTCTGAATTGGGAAAACGCAATTTTCTGTTCAGCAGGTGACCATATCGCAAGCTATTTCAGCGCTCTTTCCTGCAGTCTCATAAAGTTCAAGCTACATCAATGCTATTGCTGGCCAATCAGCTTTACCACACCATGCTTCAATACTATCCTTGCCACATAAGAACCCAGGAGCCTTATTCAGATGCTCAATAAACTCTGAAGGCTGTTTCCTAAAGTGTCGCGTATCGATTTTTGTATAAGTTCCAAAAACGCCAATCCGCGCACGGGATATCATAACAGAAAGCACTCTGGCTTCTTCGCTCTAAAATCAGGTATAGATCCATCCTCCAAGCCAAGCACAAATACCCAGTCAAATTGTTGACCTTTTCCGGCATGACCGGTAAGACAGTGAACACCTTCGTGTGTTGCGACAGTCTCGTTACCCATTCTCACGGTTATACTCTCTCTGATTTCTTGCGCCTTTGATAAATCAAAGCCGCGCTGGAACAATTGATCAAAAAGCCAACCGCAGCCTTCTTCAAGCTCTTCTGTTTGACCCACCTGGTAAGCAGCAGCTC
>CAJUNI010000111.1 GCA_910587945.1 uncultured Parvibacter sp. | reverse complement strand
TATCAACTACAGCGCGAGTGGTGGGTTTGATGTCCATAGTCAGATCATCTATGAATTGCGCGATGGAGCTTTGGTGCCAATTGCCCAGCTCTCCTATGAGCCCCAGAGCTATGATTCACGAGGCAATAGTGACAGTCCTTACAATGTGACCTATCAACGACCGGGGGAGGAAGCAAAGACCGAGGTTCTCCCTATGGAGCAACTGAACGTTCTGAATGATCAGACCGTAGGCAGCTATGAGTTTGGTACGTTACCCTGGACCGGTGCGGTTTCTATTGAAGCCTAACGCCAACGGCTTGGCAGCTTTTTTAGACTCACAGGAGTAATGCAAACCCCGTTATCCTTTGGGATAGCGGGGTTTGTTGTGTGAAATCCCTGAGTATAAACCGTTAACCGCCCTTCGTTATCCCCACATAATTTTCATTGAATGCCAGCGCACACCCCGCTATAATGCTTCTTTGCGTCTGTCTATCCTATGGATACACCCGGACGCGTGGTTAGACGGCGTCGGAATAGTGAGCCTCCCTCATTATTCAACGGCAATCGCCTGACCACTATGGCAGAAGAGGTTCTTGGGGTGCGGAGAGGCGCGCGAGCAAGACCTCGTTACGAAATGGTTTGGACGAATTCGTCGGTGCCGTTACCACCAACGTTTCGAACAAACTCAAGGAAGGAAAGCAATGGGAGTCAAACAGTACAAGCCGACGAGCCCCGGCCGCCGCTTCCAGACGGTCTCGGATTTTGCCGAGATCACCACGGCAACGCCGGAAAAGTCGCTGCTTGCGCCTAAGCCCAAGAAGGCTGGACGCAACAACAACGGCCGCATTACCACCCGTCACCAGGGTGGCGGCACGAAGCAGCGCTACCGCATCATCGACTTCAAGCGCAACAAGGACGGCATCCCGGCCAAGGTCGCTACCATCGAGTACGATCCGAACCGTTCCGCCCGTATCGCCCTTCTCCATTATGTAGATGGCGAAAAGCGCTACATCATTCACCCCAAAGGCCTGAAAGTAGGCGACGTGGTAATGAGCGGCCCTGAGGCCGACATTAAGCCCGGCAACGCCTTGGCCTTAGCCGACATCCCCGTTGGTACGCTCGTACACAATGTAGAGCTCCAACCGGGCAAGGGCGCTGCAATTGCTCGCTCCGCCGGCACTTCTATCCAGCTCATGGGTAAGGAAGGTGGCTATGCCATCCTTCGTATGCCTTCTTCCGAGATGCGCCGCGTGCTCTTAACCTGCCGCGCCACTATCGGTGAGGTAGGCAACGCTGAGCACTCCAACATCAAGGTGGGCAAAGCTGGCCGCAATCGCTGGAAGGGCATCCGTCCCTCCGTACGCGGTACCGTTATGAACCCGGTCGACCATCCCCATGGTGGTGGCGAGGGCAAGAACAAGTCCTCGGGTCGTCATCCGGTTACTCCGTGGGGCGTACCTACCAAGGGCCATCGCACCCGCAATCCCAAGAAGGCCTCGAGCCGCCTGATCATCCGTCGTCGCAAGAAGTAGCGCGGAACACTGTAAGGAGTAATAAGTGAGCAGAAGTCTGAAAAAAGGTCCCTACGTGGAGCCGCGCCTTCTCGCCCGCATTGAGGCGCAAAACGCCGCAGGTGAGAAGAATGTAGTGAAGACGTGGTCCCGGGCAAGCACCATCTTCCCGGAAATGGTGGGTCACACCATCGCCGTCCACGACGGGCGCAAGCATGTACCGGTTTACATTACCGAATCTATGGTCGGCCATAAGCTGGGCGAATTCGCCCCGACCCGTACGTTCAAGGGTCATTCCGCCGACAAGGGTAAGCGATAGGACAGGGGTTAGACAATGGAAGTCAAAGCATCATCGCGCTTCGTTCGCGTCTCTCCCCGCAAGGCCCGTGCCGTTGTTGATTTGGTACGCGGCAAGTCCGTGGAGCAGGCCCAGGAGATTCTCCTTTTCACTAATCGTGCCGTAGCAGAAACCGTCTTGAAGACGCTGAACTCTGCTGTTGCCAACGCTGAGCACAACAATCATCTGCGTGCTGACAACCTGGTTGTTAAAGCAGCCTACGTAGACGAAGGTCCTACGCTCAAGCGTATTCGCCCGCGCGCTAAGGGTTCCGCATCCCGTATTAACAAGCGCACGAGCCACATCACTGTCATCGTCGCACCGCGAGAGGAGGCATAAACGTCATGGGTCAGAAAGTCAGCCCCACCGGGTTCCGCCTCGGCATTACCGAAGACTGGCGCAGCCGCTGGTATGCAGGCAAGGATTACAAGAACACGCTCGAGAACGACCTTGCTATCCGCAAGTTCCTCGATAAGTACCTCGCCCGTGCCGCCGTCTCCCGCGTTGAGATTGAGCGCGCCGGCGACAAAATCAAGGTGATCATCACCACGGCTCGTCCGGGTGTTGTCATTGGTAAGAAGGGCGCCGAAATCGACGTTCTTCGCAAGAAGCTTGACAAAATTGCCGACGGCACTGTGTCCGTTGAGGTAGTTGAGGTTAAGCGCCCCGAGCTCGATGCCGAGCTCATTGCTCAGTCCGTTGCCGAGCAATTGGAAGGCCGTGTGGCATTCCGTCGCGCCATGCGTAAAGCCGTGCAGTCTGCGGTGAAGTCTGGCGCTAAGGGCATTCGTATTCAGTGCTCTGGCCGCCTTGGTGGTGCCGAAATGAGCCGCCGTGAGTGGTACCGTGAAGGCCGTGTGCCGCTGCACACCCTTCGTGCAAAGATCGATTACGGCTTTGCCACCGCTGCTACCACCATGGGTTCTATTGGCGTGCAGGTCTGGGTCTATCATGGCGACATGCTTCCCGGCCAGAAGGCGCCGCAACCGGCCCTTGAAGGCACATCCCGTCCTTCCCGCGGCCGTCGTGGCGACCGCGACCGCAACGAGAGGGGGCAAAAGTAAATGCTCGTACCTAAGCGCGTAAAGCACCGTAAGGTGCAGCGTGGTTCCATGAAGGGTAACGCTAAAGGTGGTACCCGTTTGAATCACGGTTCTTATGGCATCCAGGCTCTTGAGCCCCACTGGATCACTAACCGCCAGATTGAGGCTGCCCGTGTTGCTATGACTCGTCACATGAAGCGTGGCGGTAAAGTTTGGATCACCATTTTCCCGGATAAGCCGATTACTAAGAAGCCTGCAGAAACTCGCATGGGTTCTGGTAAAGGTAATCCCGAGGCTTGGGTAGCGGTAGTAAAACCCGGCCGCATCATGTTCGAGATCGACGGCGTCGATGACGAGGTGGCTCGTGAGGCATTGCGCCTGGCCATCAATAAACTGCCCATCAAGTGCAGAATCGTCACTCGCGAGACGGAAGGGCAGGAATAAATGAAAGCATCAGAGATTCGTGAACTTTCTGCCGAAGACCTGCAGGAGAAGTTGAAGGAGGCGCGGGCAGAACTGTTCAACCTGCGTTTCCAAATGGCCACCAGCCAGCTCGACAACACCGCTCGAGTAAAGCAGGTCAAGAAGGATATCGCGCGCATCCAGACCGAGATGCGTGCTCGTGAGCTGAGCGCGTAAGCTTAGGAAGGGTGTTAAACATGACTGATGAGCGCAATTTGCGTAAGGTCCGTCAAGGCGTTGTAGTTTCTGACGCCAATGACAAGACCATCGTGGTGCAGATCAAGGAGCGCAAGCCCCATCCCGTATACGGCAAGATGATCACCAGCACCAAGAAGTTCCATGCCCATGACGAGAACAACGAAGCCGGCGTTGGCGACACTGTTCAAATCATGGAGACGCGTCCGCTGTCCAAGATGAAGCGTTGGCGCCTTGTGAAGATCGTCGAAAAGGCCAAGTAGTCCAACCCGTTGGATTACCGAGATGAAAGTTAGGTTAACGCAATGATTCAGATGCAAACCATGCTCGCAGTGGCCGACAATTCCGGCGCTCGCAAGGTGCAGTGCATCAAGGTCCTCGGTGGCTCTAAGCGCCGCTATGCAGGCCTCGGTGACGTGATCATCTGCAGTGTTAAGGAAGCTATGCCCAACGGCAACGTTAAAAAGGGCGAAGTTGTGCGCTGCGTGGTTGTTCGTGTGAAGAAGGAAGTTCGTCGCGCTGACGGCTCCTATATCCGCTTCGACCAAAACGCCTGCGTGCTGATCAATAACGACGGCACGCCGCGCGGTACGCGTATCTTCGGGCCGGTAGCCCGCGAGCTGCGCGATA
>CAJUNI010000110.1 GCA_910587945.1 uncultured Parvibacter sp. | reverse complement strand
GCATCGAGCCAAGAGTTTCAAGACGACGCTTATTGGTCATGAGCTTCGTAAATCCCGCAGGCCGAAATTCTTCATCGGGATCGTGATCGAAGGTAAGGATTGCGGAAGGCACCTGACGGCGCCGGGCCGAATCAAGGGCTTGCTTAATCAGAAAACGATGGCCTTGATGGACGCCATCAAATACACCAAAAGCGCAAGATGCCTGGAAGAGCTGCGGACAACGCAGCGTCTCATCAAGCAAGCAAATCTCCATCACGAATCACCCCTTGGGGAAATACACAACGTGCTTTCAGTATATGCTTCTTCTCATCATATCCGTAGAGAGCAACGAGTTTATTATGGGCAATGAGCGCAATGATCTCTTCGTTCTGAAGCGGGTCTTTCGATTCACAAAGATTTGGTACGCAGGCACAGGACCAGTCTTGCCACTGACCAGGTAGAAAATGAAAGAGGGTAAGGTCAGCTGAGCGAAGCTGGTTGCCGTGAGCCACACGCTCTGCAAGTTCGTCATCAATAAACGCGAAACGCGTACCTAAAAGCGTTACCGGATCCAACGCCGCCTTCTCTTTAATAGCTTCTAAGGTTTCCAGCGAAACACACCGATCAAGAGCAAGATGACCGGAAACCGTACGCCGCAACCCACTCAAATGGGCTTCGGTATTACAAGCTTTGCCAATGTCGCGAGCTAAGGAGCGGATATAGGTGCCTTTAGATACCACAAAGTCCACAATCCAGACGGGCTGCTGATCATTAGTAGATTCAATGGCTAGCAGTTCCGCTTTAGACACAGTAATGTCTCGCGGAACTAAAGAAATAACAGTGCCTTTGCGGGCAGCCTCGTAGGATTTAACCCCTTGAACCTTAATGGCGCTGTAAGCTGGCGGCAGCTGTTTAGACTCCCCTAAAAAGGTGTTCAAAACCTCTTGGGCATAGGTTTCGTCCCAAAGCTCAGGATAGATTGCACCTTGGCGTAGCACTGCCCCTTCGCCATCATCGGTATCAGTGGAATACCCAAACTGAATACGAGCCTCATATTCCTTTTCTTGGCTCATAAGGTAAGGCTCGAGGCGAGTTGCCGGACCGACGCAGACCACCATAACCCCTGAAGCTAAGGGGTCGAGCGTACCCGCATGACCAACTCGTCGTTCGCCAAAAATTCGCCGACAACGATTCACGACATCATGAGAGGTCATTCCGAGAGGTTTATCAACACCCACCACGAGGCTTAAGCCCGAATCTCCTCGCTTCACAGAATATCGGCCCCTTCGGCTTGGGCTTGCACGCGAGCCAGTTCCTCTGACTCCGTAGCTGAACGCCGCGGTACTTCTTCGCTAAGAATCGTGGCCAATGCCTCGATAGCTTGCTCCAAACTTCCTTCATAGGTAAACCCAGCCGCTGCTTTATGGCCTCCACCACCAAATTGCTTCGCGATCGCAGCAACATCAGTGTCATCTTTCGCCCGTAAGCTACCACGAACTCCTTCAGGCTGCTCTTTAAGCAAACAGGCAATTCTCACCCCTTGCAATGACCGCAAAAGATCGATGAGGGTTTCAGCATCCTTGGAAGTTCCTTGGGCAGCGGCGAGGTCCTCTTGACTAATCCAACTCAGAGCAATGGTGTCCTGCCCGAGCAGCGTCATGTGATCAATGGCTGCCGTCTGTAGTGCCAAAGATGCTCGACTCCTATTATGATAGACCTCAGCAGAAATATAACCCGGGTTAGCACCTGCTGAAACCATAGATGCCGCAGCTAAAAATGCCCGCTCGTCGGTATTCTGAAATTGAAAACGTCCTGTGTCAGTCATAAGACCGGTATAGGCAGCGATGGCAGATTCTAAAGGCGGATTTATGCCTAACAGCGCAATAAGTTCCCAGATGAGCATCGTGGTAGATGCCGCATCGGGATCGGTAAACGACAACTGACTCATAGCTTCCGGGACTGCGTGGTGATCAATGGTGATCGTAAGCTCAACCTGTTTTCTAATACGATCCGCATCTCCTAGACGCTCCGGTGTAGGTACATCCACCGCCACAAAGCAGTCGACAAAGTCATCGTAGGAAGCAGCCGCCACAAACTCACTGCTTCCAGGCAGAAAACGCAAGTTGGTGGGAATTGATTCGGGTTCCACCAAGAGAAGATCCACGCGCTTCCCTAAAGCCTCGAGCGCATACTTCAAAGCCACCTGGGAACCAAGGCAATCACCATCGGGATTCTTATGACCACAGATTGCAATAGACTGGCAACGCAGCAATGCTTCAGCAATGGCTTCAAGGGTGGTATTCGTTTGAGGAGTAACAGCCATAACCCAGGCCTTCCCTATCTATTATTCTTAGAACTCTTCACCTTGGCCAATGGTTTCTTCGGCGACCTTGCGACGAGCTTCTTCTTCGGCAATGTAGCGTCCCACACTCTCCGCTGCATCTACCGACTGATCTTGATGAAAGCGTAGCTCTGGAGCTACACGCCACGAGAGTTTTTTGGCCATGGCGCTTCGAATGGCACCTTTAGCATCATTGAGGGCAGCGGCTACCTCTACATACCTATCAGGCTCACAGGTGTAATAGACATTGCACACAGATCGGTCGTAGCTTACTTCGCAGCCTGTGATCGTAACTAAATCAAGACGAGGATCAGAAATATCGAAAAGCAGAATAGAGGCAATCACTTCTCGGGCTTGCTCATTTACTTTGCGATTTGAGGCACTCTGTTTCATAAGATTCTCCTTTGCATCGAGGATGCTTCTTTATCTAGTATAGATAAGCCCAGTAACTCCAAGAGCTATAGCCATCACAGATGATCGAAACTGTCACCGTATGGTTTGACAGGAGACGCTCTAGCTAAAACAGGGCTGATGCACTACAGTGCGTCAGCCCTGTTCAAACCCTTATATCCTGATTGTTTTACTCGGTCCGTTCAACTTCTTTCGTGCGATAACCCTCAATGGTATCGCCCACTTTGAGGTCTTGGAACTTCTCGATGCCAATACCGCATTCATAGCCTTGCTTAACAGACTTAACGTCGTCTTTAAAGCGGCGCAATGAAGCAATAGTGCCATCAAAGATAACCGTACCGTCACGAACGATACGCACCGAGTCGTCGCGGTGAATTTCACCTTCCACCATATAACAACCAGCAATGGTACCAACCTTAGGCACCTTGAAGGTCTCGCGAATCTCTGCGATACCTGTGTCCTCTTCGACGATATCAGGCGAAAGAAGACCGACGCGGGCTGCATTAATGTCTTCGATAGCTTGATAAATAACGCGGTACAGGCGAATGTCGACTTTTTCCTTCTCAGCCTGAGTCCTTGATTTACCTGTAGGACGAACATTGAAGCCGATGATGATGGCATCTGAAGCCGCAGCCAACGTGACATCCGTTTCCGTAATGCCGCCCACCGCAGAGTGCACAATATTGATGCGCACCTCAGATTGATCCATCTTCGAGAAGGCATCGCGGAGAGCTTCGATAGAACCTTGCACGTCAGCCTTAACAATGAGATTCAGGTCCGTCTGCTTGCCTTCTTCGATGCGACTAAACAGATCATCCAGGCTCATATGAGACTTCGTCTCTTGCTCGGCAAGACGGGCCCGCAAGGCTCGCTCTTCGGCGAGCTTACGCGCATCTCGTTCGTCCTCGAAGACCCGGAACTCGTCACCGGCAGTCGGCACTGAGTTCAGGCCCAAAATCTCAACGGGATCCGAGGGCTTGGCCTCATCCACATGCATGCCCAACGGATTAATGAGGGCACGGACGCGACCATAGGAGGTACCGGCTACCACCACGTCTCCCGTATGTAAGGTACCGCGATGAATAAGAACCGTAGCCACAGGTCCTCGACCCTTGTCAAGGTTAGCCTCAATAACAAAGCCTGAAGCCTCCGCATCCGGGTTTGCCTTGAGCTCGAGTACATCGGCCTGGAGCAGAATAGTTTCAAGCAGGTCATCGATATGAAGCTTCTGCTTAGCAGAAACATTCACGAACATATTGGAGCCGCCCCATTCCTCAGGAATGACACCGTATTCCGTAAGTTCTTGACGAACACGATCGGGGTTAGCACCCGGTTTGTCGATCTTATTGACAGCAACCACAATGGGCACTTCTGCTGCCTTGGCGTGGTTAATAGCCTCAATGGTTTGGGGCATAACGCCGTCATCAGCAGCAACAACAAGCACGATAACGTCGGTTACTTGGGCACCGCGTGCACGCATGGCAGTAAAGGCCTCATGACCCGGAGTATCAATGAAGGTAATCTGACGACCATCGATATTTACCACCGAGGCACCAATGTGTTGGGTAATGCCACCGGCCTCACTTGCAACAACGCCCGTATGACGAATGGCATCCAAGAGCGATGTTTTACCATGGTCGCCATGGCCCATAACGGT
>CAJUNI010000109.1 GCA_910587945.1 uncultured Parvibacter sp. | reverse complement strand
TGGGTGGCCTAGTTGGTACGAAAAATCGTCCGCACCCCCCTACGGTGGGTGACTCGGTGACAATCAACAACCTGCAGTCTCGGGCATTCTTGATCGCGACGGTTCCGTTAAGTGCAAATCCCTTGGAGGTACGAGTGCAGAGCCGCTTTCGCCCTTGAGGCTGGCAGGGATTTCGGGGCGGCGAGCATTTGTAGGGTGAGACCATCGACGAACGCCTGCAGGCTTACCGTTGCGAGTGCTATGTCGGTATCGGTGCGCAGCAGCTCTGCCTCATCCAGAACTTCGATGCAGGAACGTGCAACCTGTTTCAGGAGGTTTTGCATAGCGCTACTTGCCTCTGCCAGTGAAGGTTCTACCAGTGCTTCAGCAGTGAAGGCTAACCATGTTCTCGCCTCCGCTACTCGAGTCTGGTCGAGGGGAAGCAACTCGCAGAGGACGTGCTGCACCGTGGTGAGAGGGTCATGGGCGTGCGAAAGCGTCGCATCGATGCGGGCGGCGGCGTTTGTGACTGCCTGATCCATGGCAAAAAGATAAATGTCCTTCGAGCTTTTAAAGACGTGTTGGACGGATCCGACAGATAGATGAGCAACATCTGCAATGTTGCGCACTGTGGCCCCTCTGAGTCCTTGGGTGGCGACGATGTCCCAAGCGGCCTTGGCGATAAGGCGTTTGCGCTCCTCGGTATCGATGTTTCGTGGCATGGTCTTCCTTTCTTTGGATTATTCTAATACAATCGAACTAATACAAATGTATTAGAAAGGATAAATGTGGAAGGACGACCGAATAGGCTTCGTGAGGTGAAGTGGTTTGATGTCTTCTGGCGTGGACTCTATGAGGCTCAGATTGGTGAGAGTATCTACACAGTAGAAATTGACTACTTCGACATTCGGGAGCGGATCGCTCTCTACCGCGACGGCGTGCTCGTGGATTCCCAGAAATCGCCTGCCGCCTTTGCGCTTCCGGAGGGAGGCAGGATCGAGGCGGCCATGGCGCTTTATGGGGTGAAGTACGCACGAGTGGTTGACGGCGGTCGGAGCGGTGGCGGAGAAGCGCAGCTCGCTCCAGCACTCGGCAGCGCCGAGTATCTCCGCATGCGTTTTGAGCACCAGCATCCGGTACTAAGTCGATCTATTGCGGTTCTTGCCTGGGTCATCCTTGTCGTTGCGCTGGTGACACAAATTCCCGTTACTCTGAATAGCCTTGGATATTGGTTTGGTTTTACGGTACCTACCTTCGCGCTGCCGAGTTGGGCAAATACGGTGTTGGCCGTCGCTGGCTTGTTCGCCGCCCTCGACCGTGCCTTCCGTATGAAACACAACCCGCTATTGGATGATTGACGCAGGTGAGAAGCTTGGTTAGAGGCGGGCGCGATGCTTTCCCTTGCTTTGCTCGAGGTTGCGCAGTTGCTTGAGTGAGAAGCCGGCTATGGCAGCAGCACCAAGGGCGAGGGCGAGCGAAGAACTAGCACCTTGAGGGGCAGTGTCACCTGTCTGCGGTATCACCTTGTCATTGGATGAATTCTTCTTGGCTTGAGAGCTGGATCCATCTACGGAGTTCGGAGACTTACTCGTAGTACTGTCGGAACCTGCGCCGGTGTTGTTGTTTGAGGAGTTACCGGTGGAAGCAGGGGGAAGTGTGCCGCCATCGGAAGAAGAAGGCGGGTTGTCTCCGATGCCCGGCGTCGATGGTTTGTCACCGTCTCCTGGGTTTGTATCGTCGCTATCTCCCGGGTTTGTACCTGGTTTGTTCCCGTCATCGGGATTGGTACCCGGCTTGTCACCGTTGTCAGGGTTTGTGCCTGGTTTGTCTCCATCGTCGGGATCCGTGGTGGTTCCACCGCTTCCGGACGAGTCTGATTTAGGGGTGGCGATAATTGCATAGGTGCCAGGTACGATGGCATGCAGTTGGAAGCTGTTGTCTGTAAGAGCTGCATCCGTCTTAGCAGCATCACCAGCACTTGACGCTTCCCATAGGCTGAGGTTGTTCTTCTCGATCAGAGCTTGAACGCTGTTATCAAGATCAAGGCCTAGCGCCAGGGGAGGAAGGCTCTCGGCAACGGTGGGATCCATCTCGGCGCCCGTAGTGGTATCGATAAAGCAAACGTCTAGTAGGTCAGCAATCGTACCCGCCTTGCCTTGTTGCTGAGCAATATCAGCAAGTAGATGCTGTTCAAACTCCGCTGAACCCTTATGAACACTCGGCCGAATCAACAGCGAATATCCCTTAAGCGTCTTGGCGGTTTCTGCGTCGTCGATCGTCACTTGGCCCGTGGTGCTCGAATCAGCGCTGCTCCCAATAAACAATGGATTTACCGTGACCCCGCAGGAAGCGTGAGCGTCTTTTACTGTGGCGGTAATAGTAGCTTTGCCGGCCTTGTGCACGGTAACGGTTCCGGTGGAATCGACCGAAGCTACATCAGGATCCGATGAACTCCAAGCAGGATCCTCCGCCTTCATCGCAGGAGTGACAGTGGCAATTAGTGTAAATGGGTCATCCGACACAGAAACTGTCTTCTCAGATTCAGAAAGCGAAACCGCTAGATCTTCAAACCAGTCCATAGAAGTGGCATAGGTTCCAGCTACTCCAGTAGGAATAGTGTTGGGTGTGAAGGTTTGTCCGGCGGCGTTATACCAAGTTTTATTAGGGATTTGCCTCTGTAGGGTAAAATTATCTCCTATTGTTAGACACTCTAAAGGTGGTTCGTAACCGGAAAAGAAAGAACCTGAATTATACGTAGCTTTTCTTGTGTCAAAACTGCTGAGATCTAACGTTTTAACGCCGCAGCCGAGAAACATGCTGCCCATATTTGTAACATTCGATGTGTTGAAGCTACTAAGATCAATGTTTTCTAAGGATGCGCAACCAGCAAACATTCTGCTCATATTTGTGACATTTGACGTATTAAAGTTTCTAAGATCCAATGATGTTATGGAACGACATCCATCAAACATACCGTACATACTCGTGACGTTTGATGTGTCGAAAAGATCGAGATTGAGTGACTCGAGAGATTCACAGCCACTGAACATATCCATCATACTCTGAACGCTCGCTGTATCGAAATTACCAAAATCGATGGATGTGAGAGAGCTACAGTCTTCAAACATTCCTGCCATTGATACTACATTTGATGTGTCGAAGTGGCTAACATCTATCGTAGCGAGGGAGCTGCACCCTTCAAACATATAATCCATACTTCTGACGTTTGCTGTGTCGAGACCGTCCAAATTAACGGAACTTAAAGACGTAAGGTCGGTGAACATATGGCGGGTTTTTTCGCCACACGAGACAATCCCTTCGATTTTTATCGATTTAATTGAGCTGGCAAAATTATTCCAAAGCCAAGAAGAACTGTTGATTCCGCTCGGGAGAGTACCTTCAGGACCATTATCTGAGGGTCGGATGATCAAACAGCCTGCACTGTCGATGTTCCATTCGCAGGTGCCAATGACTTGCCATCCGGGTGTCACGGTCACCCTAGCTGCTTCTGCTTGGGCTGCGGGTAGGGCTTCGTTTGGCTCGGCGATGGGGACATCCCCTTCAGCCCATGCATGGGGTGTGGTGGCCACAACAAGGGCAACTGCCAATCCGGCAAACGAGATTTTCTTAATCATGGGATCCTCTTAGATTCAAATCGGTTTTAGGTAGGGTAGGTTAAGCTAGGGTTTGCTCGTAGCTCTCAAGCGGCGGAAGCCCCAACATCGCTCGGACTTCGTTTGGGGTGTAGACGCTGGATTCACCGTCTTTGCTTTTCTTTGAGTGAATAACTGCATGGCAGTTGGGGCATACGGGAACGAGATCCTTAATGGGATCCACTTCGCGAACACCATCGCTCTCGGAGAGCGGCTCTAAGTGATGCACGTGGATGATGCCGGGCACGCCGTAGACTGCTTCCAGATCCTTTTCGCATACGATGCAGCCGGTGCCCTTTTTGGCAAGACAGTCAGCCCGGGCTTTCGGGCTGCGCTTAATTTCCTCTGATACGACTCTGGTAACGCGAGAACCTTCTTCGTAGGTTTTTTCGGCCTGTGTAGTGGAACCCAGGCTATTGCTGCGAACAAAATAAAGGAGGGGTTGCCAATCAGTGCAGCTCACGCAAGCCTTGCGTACCTCATCAACGAGTTCGCTATCGGTTAAATTATCTACTTCTGGATGGTACTCTCGATAGTATTTGGTAACGCTCTCGTGAAGCGTGCCATCGGCTCTTTCTACCATGAGGGATATCTCAGGTAAGCCGACATTCTCGCAGTAGTGCTGGATACGGCCAAGACAGTCGCCAAGTTTTCGCTGATTGGAGGGATTGCCCCTTATTTCGCCAACAGCTTCAGCTAGATCGTGATAGTTGGTCGGTTCTTTATGTGTACTAACGTGGTCTACTAGCGCCTCAACAACATACCGATCCAGGTCTGGATTCGGAGAGTCCATGGCAATCCTTTCGTCAACGTCGAACGCAAATTCCAATGGAGTGGATTGCGTTGATGCGTGGTTTGTTCGCAAAAAGCTGCTAAAAGTTTACGGGGGGGGGTCCTTCG
>CAJUNI010000108.1 GCA_910587945.1 uncultured Parvibacter sp. | reverse complement strand
CAGGTCATTTAGGGCCTCTTGGCGGCGTTCCGACTCATGGCACTATTGTGGCCGCAGCTATTATCTGTGACCCTCTTTTCTTTGCCCTTTCTGGCTATTTTGCTCTCCAGCCAATCAAGCGGACTTTGGGCGCCTATTACTGGAATAAGGTCTGCACTATCATTTTGCCGCTCATTTTGTATTCGGTTCTGCTCTATTTCTACGAGTCAGCATTTCAGGAAATGTCACTGTTCGGGTATTTCACCTACTTCTCTATGCTATTAGGCACCCGGTGGTGGTTCATTCCTACGCTGGTTCCTTGCCTTATCGCGGCTCCGTTTTTAGCTCGGGGCCTTGCCGCATTTACCCGTAACCAGCGGCTTGCCTTGGTATTGGTACTCGGAGCACTTTTCTGCTCTGGGGCGCTTTTTACCTACCTTCAGTGGCTGTTCGGCTATTTGGGCATTTCGTCGCTTGCCCTGCTTTCTGGACTCATTCTTGAACTAGTTCCACCTTCCATGCTTTCCTACTCGCCAGCATTTTTTGCCTTCTTTATTCTCGGAGGACTCTATCGTTCATTGGCTCCGACGTTTACAAAGAAACAGAGTGCATTGCTTATTGGCGCGGGATTGGTGGCCTGGGTCATCGATGTCTATTTTGCGACGGTAAATATACCGCGGTCTGATCCAAGCTTCTTTTGGTTCTTTGTCACACTAGGTGCTATGGCACTTTGTGATCGCTGGGTTTTACGCTCTCCCGGCGTTCAAGGGGTCATTTCATGGATTGCTCAGCGTTCCTATTCCATTTATCTCCTACAAACCGTAACCCTCGCGTTTTGTGCTCCACTGTTTTACGAACAGGCGATCTTTGGGGATATCGCTGCCATGGCGGCTCCTTTGCGCATTCTCTTCTGGGTGCTCTATATCTTCGCCTCCTATGGTTTGGCGTTGCTGATAGCCAGTATTGTGGATCCCTTGTTGTTGAAGCCACTACAGAGGCTTCTCCAAAAGCTCGGTGCGAAGTTTTTGAATCGGGGAGGGCAGTATCTGTCAACCTGCTTTGCTGAAGCCTCAACCGCATCGGAACAAGAGCAGCGGAATGTCTCGCCTCGTGACGGAGCATCACAGGCTTCCGGAGAGGAACCTTCGTCTACTCCCACACGAAGAAAGCGCTAATGAATCCCATCGGCGGGACAGTTTTACACTGAGTATTTATTACAATAGTGAATCTATGATGTACCCCTAGGTATAAGCCTTCGGTTGAAGGGTTAGATAGATTTATGCAAGTAATACATTCTCAGGTCTCGCTGAAGTCGGGCTCATCTTTTAATGGCGAAATTCAGTACTGCGCGAATAGTGAAGAAATGCTTGCCCGCGCTTTGGTTCGGGCTCAAGAGGTATCCCAGACAGGGTGTCGAGCCGTGGTATTGGTTTCTTCTCCCTCGGCGGTGGTGGCGGCAAAAGAACAGCTTGCATCAGCGGGCGGCTGGGGTATTGAGATCACCACCCCTGATCTATGGCTTCAGGATCGCTGGGAATTGCAAGGGGATGGCCGCCGTCTGGCTCCCCCGGTTTTCCTGCGGACTACCTTACTGAAAGCAGCTAAGGAAACGTTTCAAGCGACATCGGCTAAGGCCGCACGTTATGAGTCGGTGATGGAAGAAGTGGTGCGCCATGCCATGGGCTCCGCTCGCTTTAGTTCATCGGAGGCCCTCGCCGTACTTTCAGTTGACGAACAGCGCATTGTAGCTGCCATTCAGCTTGCGGCTCGTGTATTGGACAACCAGGGACTGGTGGCTCCCGCAGAAGCTGCATACCTTCTTGCTCAGAAGCCTGAGTTTAATGAAGTGCTCATTTTGGTGGGCCTTGATGAGGCGTCGCTTCCTGCTGCGTTATATCAGCTGCTCTCTGAGCGCGGGCAGTGGGCATTTCGTAATGAGCGAAGGGTGCCAGAAGTGAGCTCGCGGCCCGGAGAACTAGCTACTCTCTTAGAGCATCTCTACCGCGGTCCTGAACGGACTCCAGTAGAGCCAACCGGAGCGGTGCGTTTCAGCTTTGCGTCGGGTCCGGTGGCCCAAGACCAAGCCATTATTGATGCTCTGGATATGCAGGGAAGAACGCTCGTCATTACCCCTAATCCTTGGCATAGTTGGGAAACCCTAGGCCCTCGTTTGGCGGCAGCGGGTTTTACGTTGGGGTTTAGAGGCGCCGTTGCTCTTTCTCAAACGGCACTCGGTCGAGAGCTTATTGCCCTTGCCGACTTTCTTCTGTCCGATGGTCCGGCGGCAAAAGCCTCCCTCATAGATGCGTTAAGTAGTCCGCTCGAGCTGGTGGATGAGGCAAAGCGAAGCTATTGGGATGCGCAATTGCGCTCGGATCGTGCCCTTGGGCAACAGGCTATTCTTGAGAAGCTTTCAGAGGATACGGGCCTCATGGTCAACGCTGTGGTGAATGCATTGCAGCAAGGTCGCTATGAAGAGGCTATCGAGCTCTATGGCTCGACAATCCATCGCCCGCCATTGAACAACACTATGCAGATTCATCAATCAGCGTTATCAGCCCTGCGTGAATGTGCCGCAGCGGTGCGCGCGAACGGATTGGATCTTAGTGACTTGCGGGAGCTTTGGATGCAAGCTTCAATTACGTTGCAGGGACAATTGACCCCTCCGAATTCAGAGGCCCGGTTACCGCTCGGACCGGTTGTGCACTTGAGTAGCCTCAAAGGAGCCACCGAGGAACTCCAAGACCCGTGGGATAGGGTGGTAGTAACTCAGCTCACCGTAGATGAAATGCCCTTCGTCGATCAGGGTAGCCCTGGTCAAACGCTGCTTGCCAAATTGGGTATCTCCCTCGGTATAGAAGATACCGAACGTATACGTCGTCAGTTTTATGACGTCCTAGCGGCCCCGAGCCATCAAGTGGTTTTGGAGCGCTCCTTGGCTAACAGCGCGGGAGATGCTCTCTATCCAGCGGTGTTGTTCCAGGAAGTGGTAGATTGCTACGTCAAGGATCCGCAATCTCAAGATGACTTAATCAAGGGCTTGGAGATTCCGCAGCCAATGTTGCCGTTCTCTACCACAGCTCTGGAAACGGAGTTTATTCAGGCACGTGCTTCTGTGGATGAGCGTAAGGCTACTCAAACCTTTGGTCTTGAGTCCCCCGGTTTCCTCGGTCGGGATAGTTCGACTTCATTGTTGCTCTCGCCCTATCGATTGCCGGAGTTTGGAATCGACCTTGTGCTTTCACCTTCTGCCATCGAGACCTATCTGGAATGTCCTTTCAAGTGGTTTTTGAGCCGGCGCATTGGTATGAAGTCCCTGGATGAAGGTTTCGGGCCGTTGGAGCGAGGTACGTTCATTCATGGGGTACTCCAGCAGTATTTCTTGCGGATGCAAGAGGCTAAAAGAGCGGGTGAAACTGCGACTGCTGAAGAGCAAGAAGCCTGGTTTACGAAAGTATTCGATGAGCAGGTAGCCATTCAAGAAACTCTTCCTCCGGGTAAACGTTATCTTGCGATCAATGGGGAAGAGCGGCGTGAGTATTCGAGGCTCAAAGAAGAGCTTCGTCAATTTCTTCGTGAGCATCGTACATTTTTGCCTAACTATGAGCGGGCATTTCAAGAGTGGCCCTTTGGCTATGACCAGGTTTGTAGCTATGGAGGTATTGCCGTGCATGGTCGCCTTGACCGGTTGGATACCGACGGGATCGGTCATGGGGTAGTGATTGATTACAAAACGGGGAAGGTTGACAAGCGCTATAGCCCCACGGTTCTAATGTATGAAGACAGCTGCATTCCGCGAAAAGTACAGACGCTCATCTATGCCAAGGCGGTAGAACAGAGTCTTGATCTAGAAGTGGTGGCGGCACTTTATCTCAATCCGCTTACTCAAGAAATCAGCGGTGCCTATGATCGCACGATTTTGAGTCCTTTAGAGCTCGGGGGTATCAATCCTAAACAATGCGGGCTTCCGTTGGAAGGCGGCCTTGATTATCGAAGCTACGCGGAGGCGGTAGAAGAGGCAGTGGGGTTGAAATTACAAGAATTACAGGCTGGCAATATCGCCCCTCAACCAGTTGACGAGTTGGTGTGTAGAAGCTGCCCGGCAGGAGATTGCCCAAGGAGACTATCGTGAATCTTGATGCTATGAATGTAACTCCTGCACAGCGTGCCTCGATTACGCGCGTAGAAGGCCCATTGCTTATTTGTGCTGGCGCTGGATCAGGTAAAACATTTACTTTGCAACAGCGCATTGCTTATGGGCTCAGTGCCCAGAGCGGGCCTGCTGTGGAGGGTATTGACCGTTTGTTGGCCATTACGTTTACCACGAAGGCAGCTGATGAAATCAAGAGTCGTGTCCGGGCAGCCTTGCGTGAGCAGGGAATGAGTGATCAGGCGTTGAAGGTAGATGACGCTTGGATCTCCACTATTCATTCAATGGCGCTTCGTATCTTGGACGAATATGCGCTTGAACTTGGCTTTGTGCCAGGATGTGCTTCCTTGAGTAGTGCTGAAGCGGCTGCTATCCGTGATGAGGCCTATCGGGTGGTAATAGAGCAGCCAGGCTGCTGGGATGAACTCGTGGCCATGTAT
>CAJUNI010000107.1:1628-4617 GCA_910587945.1 uncultured Parvibacter sp. | reverse complement strand
CGCCGAAGCCGTGGACCACTTCGAGGGGTAGGATCTTCCCCTACAGAACAGTTGGTCGCAAGCCCATCAAGCAAGAAGGCCGCCGTTTGGCGGCCTTCGCTGTTTTATCCGCGGTAAAACCCTTCGTCACTGAATTGCGACCACCTCAAGTACATCTCCCGATAGTTCTCGGCGATGAAAGACTGGATTTGTTTTAGCTCGCGATCGTTGAGGATGCCTGTCGATTGGGGCACCGACGACCCGTCTTCCCGCACAAAGAGTTTTGCCGATCCCTGTTCGGTCAACTTGCGATCACTGGCATGCACATGCATGCATTCGACGATGCAATGGCTTGTGAAATACAGATAGTAGCCGCACACTTTGAAGTTGAAATACTTCGGCATGCTATGCCTCCAGATATTTGAGGCTGCGGGCAAGATACTCGCGGGCGATCTCCAACTCGATGTCGTCCATGGTGGTCTCCCACACGTCGCCGTTGTTGCCGAAAACTGCAGCGCTAGCCGGACGGTTGAGATTGAGCACGCGCACGCTCCCATTTCCGCAGCGAGTGAAAGCGTAGCCGTTTACGATGACGTCTGCCTCGTCGGCGACTTGCAGCACATCAGGCATAGCTTATCTCCACATTCTTGATGGGGGCCAAAAACCATTCGGGATCGATGTACAGGTTTTCCAAGATGGGAACGAGATCGATATACTCCTCGGTGGCGGCGAGGTCCTCGTATTCGGCATTTACGACGAGGTAACCGTTATCCCATTCGAGCACATCGAGATAGCGCACGAGGCTGCGAGGGGTCCTAAATCGAATGTTACGGCCTGCGAAGGAGAAGCAGCTGAAATTACCATTGCTGCTCAGAGTGGCCGAGCTCGGTGGAGTCATAGTGCACTTCCCATCTCGCGTAGTGATGACTTCAAGCATACCAAATAGATGTGGAGAAGGGAGTGGCGCGTGGAAGTAGAGCCCTATGCGCCACCGAGAAGGGCTTGTATTAGGCTTCAAAAACGCCAGCAGGAACTTACAGTCCGCAGGCGCCGATGATTGTCGTGTTGAAGCAACAACGTCCTATGAGAGATGGGCGTTATCGGATTCAGTTGCCAACTGAGGAGATTGTCCCCAGACTCTTTCATAATGAGGAGCAGCCTGCTTGTTTGCTGGCCAATATGATATGAAAACAGGGATTGAGAGGAGCGAGAAATACGGTCGCATGAAGCGAATTCGCAGCACATATCGAACGAGTCTTGCATGCGGCAAAAAGCAAATAATCGAACACGGGCGAAACGCAGATGTCGGAATAAGTCACAGTCACCACAACTGCTAGGGCGCAATCGGTCCGCGTTCTTGCCCGACGCTGGCCCGAGCGCCACGTTATTGAGTGATCAGCTGCGTTATAATATCTCATACCACAACTGCCAGTCTCCATGACGGCGTCTCAACTGAATAGCAATTAATAGTCTGGAGGGCATCTGCTTTCTCCTGGGTTAATTGCTTCGTTGCGATGCCTTGGCAGTTGTGGTGACTGTGGTGGATGCCTTCCAGTCCGTTTCGCTTCGGACGGGGCTTCCCGCGGCAATCGGTTACTGCGAAGAAGGAGCTTCTATGTTGGACGCCGAAAAGGTGGAGACTATCAACAGTGTACTCGCCAAGGCTAAGTTTGTTGTTATCGGCGTTCTTGTTGGAGCTGTGCTCGGGGTAGGGGGAGCGGTTTTCTTTCAGAACTACAACCCACCGGACGATGATAGGGGAGCAGCGGCAACGGCGGTTTTCGGTCGCTTTGTGGAACAGTCTGAATTGGTCGGCGTTTCGCAAGATTACTGCATTGTCGACAAGTATCCCGATGTCGAGACGTTCTTCGACCTGTTCGATCTTCCTTGGACGGCCAACAGCGTCTGGTACCGCTACGCCGGCACGCTGAAAGCAGGTGTGAATATGGAGACGGCAGAGATGAGCTCAAATGGTACGAATATCCGCGTTTCGCTCGACCAGCCGTATATTGTGTCAAATACTCCCAACATGGATATCACGGGGGTTTTGGAGGAGAACAATAATGTTCTCAACCCTATCCATGTTGAGGATGTCGATGAGATTCAGCGCGAGTGCGTTCGTATCAGCGAAGAAGATGCTCTTGCAGGAGGCCTGCTGGATGAGGCTCGTACGCAAGCGGAAAAAGACATCACGACACTTTTCAAGTCGGCTCTGGGTGATGAGTACATGGTTGAATTTGAGTGGCGTGAAGCTTAATAAGAGTTGGATTAAGGAGACCTATGACTGGGGAGCGTTTGACGGAGGATTTGCTGGCGCGCCTGCTCGCAGCGCCGACTCCCGATGATTATCTTGATGAGGGGCTGACCCTGAAGCGCTCCCTTGCCGACTATTTGCACGAGATGCTGGCAGATAAGGGTCTTAAGCGGGCCGATGTATATCGTGCCTCGGGATTGAATTCCACGGTTGTATACGATGCGTTTGCGGGAAAGAGCCGCCTGGGGCGTGACAATGCGCTCATGGTGGCGTTTGGCCTGGGCTGCTCGCTTCGTGAGACCCAGCGGCTTTTGAAATTGGCCGGCGTGGCCGAGCTATACCCTAAGGTGCGCCGCGATGCTATTATTATCTGGTGCATTGATCGCGGTATGTCGCGAGAGGATTGCGACGACGAGCTGTGGCGCTTTGGCGAGAAAACGCTCTTGGGTACCTCCCCATTGCGATAGGGCACTATGGGACGGTTGAAAGTGAGAGAGAAGGACGAGTATGGCGATGGGACCTCGGGAGGGGCGAGTGCTCCATGCCATGAGCATCGATGATGCCTATGAGGTGCAGCGTGTGCTCTCTTCGAGTTCCGGAGGCCGAACCGAAGTTGTGACTATCGACGGCCTCGGTCCCTATTTGCGCAAGAAGATCCCCCTATCTCTTGTCGATCGTCAAGTGTGGGCCGCTTTGGCTGAATGCAAAAGCCCCCGTCTTCCCCATGTGGTTGCAACCTACGAAACGCCCGATGAG
>CAJUNI010000107.1:0-1618 GCA_910587945.1 uncultured Parvibacter sp. | reverse complement strand
TTTCCGAGGTGGTCGCTGCTGAAAAACGTCTTCCCGCCTTTGAGGCGGTTCGTATCACGCTCGAAATATGCGAGGCTCTCGAGAACCTTCATCGTCAAGGCGTCGTTCATTGCGATATCTCGCCGCGAAACGTTCTTTTGGCGGCCGATGGGGCGCACCTTATCGATCTCGGTATCGCGCGGGCCAGAGGAACAGAGCCCTCTTCAGAGGGGCCGATTCTCGGCACCCATGGTTTTGCCGCACCTGAGCAGTATGGATTTGCTCCAGTCGATGAACGTTCCGACGTTTATGCTGCTGCTCGTTTGTTGGGCTTCATGCTCACAGGCATCGAACCTGGTGATGATTATCGGGCGGCCCTTCTTGACGAAAATGCGGTGCCGACATGGTTGCGCGCAACAATTGAGAAGGGGAGCGCTTTTGAGCCGAGCGCTCGCTATCAGACGGCAGGGGAGTTTGCCGAGGCTCTTAACCGAACGGGCCATGAGGCAAGGGCGGCCGCATCGCGAAATCAGAAAGGGCTCCGGCCTCAGGTAGAAGGTTCTGGAAAGGGACGCGAGGGCTTTCTGAGACATTCTGCGAGAAGAAGGACCGTGAGGATATTGGCAATATTCGCAGGTGTCGCTGCCGTATTCGCTTTAGGAGGAGCAGCTCTTGCCTATCTGGAGTCGAATGCGGCCAACGGGATCGTCGATGCGGTGATCGACCGCATGCCTGCGACAGGGCAACGCGGAGTCGATACAGCAGATGGTCGCTCTGAGAGTACTGAAGAACGCTCTTCCTCGGTGCAGTTGCTCAATAAGCCTTCTGGCTCTACTGCTGCTCAAGTTGAGGCGCTCGCCATTGTCGAATCGACGTGGACGACCGATGATGACTCCGCGTACTGGGTTTTCGCCGTGCGAAATAACGGTGAGGAAACGGTGCGATCTTCGAAGGTCCAAATTGTTGGTCGCGATGGTAGCGGACATGTGGCCTCGTCCGACTATTACGAACTCAGGCCGATGCGGCCTGGTGAGGTCGTTTATCTTGCGGGCTTATTGAGTAACGGGAAAAGCACCCAGTCAGTCGATTTCGTTGTGCAGCCTTCTGACGATGCGCGCATGCAAGGTGAGGGGGAGAGCGATCTTGTTTTGGCAGTGACTGACCTTACCGAGGTTGATAAAGATATCGCCCCTTTGAGATTCGTAGGGGAAGTTGCCTTAAAAAGCGGCGAGTACCAGGGCTATGGTAACGGGGTGATCCTTGTCACAGTAGTGCTTCGTAACGAAGATGGCGAATTGGTTGGTGGAGAGTCGACGACGACAGATCGCCCCACTCCCGACCTTCCCCAGACATTTGACACGCTCAGCTTTCATGGTGTGCCCTACGCCACCGCTGAGGCTTACGCTTACGAGTGGTAGGCGTCATTTCGAATGGAACGCCCATGATCTAAAAAATTCAGTTGGCAGCTGAGGAAAGCGCTCTCTGAATCTCCCATAATAGAACTTCGCTTATTTCGAGAGTAAGCAAAGTTGAAAAGAGAGGGTTGCCATGAAGCGAAAATTACTCATACCGTTGCTTAGTTTGTGCCTCGCTGTGTCAGCAGTTTGCATGGGATGCTCTTCGGCATCTGGGGGGCACT
>CAJUNI010000106.1 GCA_910587945.1 uncultured Parvibacter sp. | reverse complement strand
GGCACAGGCTCACTCAGAGGTAGTGGGCGAAGGGTCTCCGACCGAAGCCAGTCAGTGGGATGGGCTTGGTGACATACCAATGGGAAAGGGAGCGGATAAAGCCGCGCAGGAGCCCTCGCAAGAGTCCGTTTGTCCCTTAGGCCCGGTCCTTAAAGAAGAAGTAGCTACCATCTTTGGAGCTATCCTTGCGGATACCAACGTATTTCGCATGGATGAACAGGGATGGGAGCGGTTTTTGGCTCCGCTTGTGGCCTAGGCGTCCTCCCATTTCATCCTCTGCTGTATAAGCAAAACGCAGCGGATTGGCGCTACTTTTTGATCTTAGGCTTCGAATACCAATGCACCGGACGTTAATCCGCCTCCAAAGCCCACTAACAACACCTTATCACCCGGTTGAATGCGCTGGGTTTGGTAGGCGTCAGTTAAGGCCATAAGAACGCTGGAGGCGCTGGTGTTTCCCACTTCGCCAATGGAAATCTGGAAGCGCTCTAACGGTACCCCGAGTTTTTTCGCCGCATAGCGGATGATGCGCTCGTTGGCCTGGTGGGGCACAATGCAGGCGATGTCGTCGAGGGAAACCCCGGCTCGTTCGCAAGCGATCTGGGCGGCCTCTACAATGGCTGCCGTCGCAAACTTAAAGAGTGCTTGACCTTGCATGGCTATGTAGGGATGATGGGGGAGAAGTGCCCCCATTTCGTCCGTGAGTCCAGCGGCAGCCCGCACGCTCAACTCTTCGCGCTCTTGGGTAAAGGGAAGGGCTGCGGGTCCAAACACGGTATCGCAGGCCAAGGTTAGCTGAGGGTCATCGGTATTCTTGAGGAAGCTGCTCAAGACGCCGGGGGCTGTGCTATCCCATTCCAGTATGACTGCCCCTGCCCCATCGCCGAATAAAATGCAGGTGGCGCGATCGGTCCAATCCACAATGCGACTGAGACGTTCAGCGCCAATGACCAGGGCGCGGCGATAGCGATTGCGCGGACGAGTAGGCGCAGGAACGGTCTCGCTTAAGGCGGAAGCCTCAATGAGCGTGGAGGCCATGTCTATGCCATAGATGCAGCCGGAACAGGCCGCATTGAGATCAAATGCCACCGCATGGGTAAGTCCTAACCGCGCTTTTATGAGGCAGGATTCTGCGGGTACTACCGAATCGGGAGTGATAGTCATACAGATGAGAAGATCGATGGAGTCGGGGTCATAGCCTGCCTGGGTCAAAGCAGCTTGGCCAGCTTCGCAGGCAAGATCAGTGGTGGTTTCACTGCGAGCAATATGGCGACGATGAATGCCGGTGCGCTCAACGATCCATTCATCGCTGGTTTCAACAATCTGTGCCAGGTCATCGTTGGTTACCACAAGCTCAGGCAGCGCTTTGCCCCAGCCGACCACTTTGCAACCCATAAAAAGGCTCCTTCACGTTAATCCACACATTTTTGAATAATGGGGAATAACATTTCTTCCGTCAATGGTATATTTCGTAACGCACTGAATAGCCCTTTGGGTGGAATAGTGGCCGTTGACCCCGCCGCCCACCGGGCTCGAATCAATGCCATAGTAAATTATCATGTTGGTCGAAATACCTATCGTCAAACACGGTGAAAGGAACTTCTCATGGCAACTATTGACATTGTCCGCGACGTTCTCGTTGAAAATCTTGATCTTGATCCCGAGGCTATTGTAGAGACGGCTACGGTTGAGGATCTGGGCATTGACTCTCTGGATATGGTAGAGATGGTGTGCGAAATCGAAGAGCGTTGCGATGTAGATTTCGGCGAGCCCGAAGGCTTGACCACCATCGGTGACATCGTGGCCCACATTGATTCTTTGAAGTAGGTCTTCTCATCTATGAAAACACGGATTACGGAGCTTCTTGGTATTGAAGTTCCCATTATTCAAGGAGGCATGGCGCGTATTGCCGATGCCTCTTTAGCTGCTGCAGTGAGTGAAGCGGGTGGCTTGGGAATCATTGCTTGCGGCGGTGCTTCCTTGGAATGGATTGAAGAACAAGTATCCAAAGCTCGCTCTTTAACCAGCAAGCCCCTGGGTGCCAACGTGATGCTGATGGATCCCCAGGCACCGCAAGTGGCAGAACTGTTGTGTACCTTAGGCATTGATGTCGTTACCACCGGGGCGGGAAGTCCCGGTGATTATCTTCCTATGTGGAAAGAAGCCGGCATCAAGGTGATGCCTGTGGTCGCCACCACGGCCCAAGCTAAACGCATGGAGCGTTTAGGAGTCGATGCCATTGTGGCAGAAGGAACCGAGTCGGGCGGTCATGTGGGTGAGTTGACCACCATGGCGCTTGTACCTGCGGTTTGCGAGACGGTTTCTATCCCGGTGGTTGCTGCCGGTGGTATTGCTGATGGCCGGGGTATTTGTGCTGCCTTTGCCCTTGGTGCTGAAGGCGTTCAGATGGGTACCCGATTTTTGACGGTGGCTGAATGTTCCGTTGCCCAGGCATACAAAGATTTTGTGATTAAGGCAAAGGACTCCGACACCTTAGTGATTGGTCGGGGAAGTGGCCATCCGGTGCGCTGCTTGAAGAATAAGTTCTCTCGTCAGGTGAAAAAACTTGAGGCGGATCTTGATGCTCATGGTGATGAAATTGAGCAAATGCACTTGGGTGCGTTACGTCGGGCGGTGTCCGGCGATGTAGAGCAGGGCAATATTATGGCCGGCCAAGTAGCTGCGTTGATTTCAGAATATAAAACTGCGGCTGAAGTCATTGATGAACTGATGACTGAGGCCTGTGCCCTCGGTGCGCTTAGTTTGCAAGAGGTCGCGGACTTGAATAGTCAGCGCGGGCGATTGTGCCCCTCGTCTTCCCCTTCTTCTGAGGAGTAAATTTCATGACCCAAACGACAACGGCCGCCCCTTTGGGCGGCCTTGGTATTGACGGCACTCCGCTTACAAGCGGGGTCGTGTATATGGCTTCCGGCCAAGGCTCTCAAAAGCCCGGCATGGGACAATCTCTGCTTGAGGTTCCGGAAGTTAAGGAAACCTTCGAATGCGCCTCTGACATTCTCGGCCGCGATATCGCTGCCCTTGTATGTACTGAAGGTGACGAAGCGGTAGCCGCCCTTAATGAGACTCGCAATGCCCAAGCAGCCATTGCGACCCTCTCCATCGGCATCGGCAAAGCGCTTCAGGCCCAAGGGTTTACCCCCGATGCGCTGTTGGGCTTTTCTCTTGGACAAATTAGCGCGCTCGCCCTGGCTTCGATGATGTCCACTGAAGACGCCTTTCGCCTCATTGATCGACGTTCAGAGCTGATGGATGAGGCAGCCAAGGCTCATCCCGGTGCCATGAGTGCGCTGCTGAAAGCCGATCCGGAATCGGTTGAGGCTGTGTGTGAGCAGTGCGCTCAAGGGGAAGTCCTTGTGGCCGCTAACTTTAATGCGCCGGGGCAGATTGTGATTTCCGGGACCCCCGATGCGGTGGCTCGGGCGGAAGAGGCTTGGAAGGAACAGGGGAAGATTTCGAGTCGCTTGGCTACCCAAGGAGGCTTTCATAGCCCCTTAATGGAGTCGGCCTGCGAGCCGTTCCGTGCATTCCTTGAGACCATTGACTTTAGCGATCCTTCCATCCCGTTGCTTTGCAATACCGATGGCGCCCTGGTGGATGCCGCTAGTATTCGCCAACGCTTGGTGGATCATCTCACCCATCCGGTGCTGTTCACCCAGAGCGTAGAGACGCTCAAAGATGCGGGAGCAACCGTGTTTGTGGAAACGGGCTTTGGTGGGGTGCTTTCGAATCTGGTGAAGCGCATTGATCGTTCTGCCACGCGGTTCTGCGTTCAAGATAAGGAAAGTTTGGATAGTTATAGCGCCTGGGCTCAGGAGAATCTGAGCTAATCCGCCCACGGCGTTTTACCCGCCCAGGCTATTGATACAGGAGATCTTCTCGATTATGACTGAAACTTCTCACTCTCAAGATTATGCCGTTGCTCTTGTCACGGGTTCGAGCCGGGGCATTGGCTTGGCTACGGCCGAAGCCTTAGCCCAGAAGGGTTTTGCGCTCTGCTTGAACTGTGCGAGCGAACACAGCTTGGAGCAAACCCAGCAAAGTGCCCAGGATCTTGCGGCCACCTACGGGGTGCCAACGGTGGCATTTTTGGCGGATGTGTCTCAAGCCGACCAGGCTAAGGCCTTGATTGACTTTGTCATGGCAGAGTTTGGCCGCTTGGACGTGCTCGTGAACAATGCGGGCATCACCCGAGATGGCCTGATTGCTCGCATGAGCGAAGATGATTTCGACGCCGTTATCTCTGTCAATCTCAAGGGCACGTTCAACTGCTGTAAAGCAGCGGCGCGTCCCATGATGAAGCAGCGTTCCGGGCGTATTATCAACATGAGCAGTATCGTGGGCGTGTCCGGCAATGCCGGTCAAAGCAATTACGCGGCATCTAAAGCGGGAGTTATTGGACTGACGAAATCTCTCGCCAAGGAATTAGCTCCGCGCTCCATTACGGTGAATGCGGTAGCGCCCGGCTATATTGCAACGGCTATGACCGCTGCCCTCAATGAATCCCAGACGGCTGCCATTGCTGATGCCATTGCCCTTGGTCGCTTAGGGGAGCCTGAAGATGTCGCCAATCTGGTGGCCTTCTTGGCAAGTCCCGAAGCATCCTATATCACCGGCCAAGTTATTGC
>CAJUNI010000105.1 GCA_910587945.1 uncultured Parvibacter sp. | reverse complement strand
CACCCGCGCTATGACCATGGGCATTTGGATTGTCATGGAGCTTATGGCAGCCTTTGCCCTGCTCTGCTTCGCCCTCTTCCCTAACCACCTAGAATATGGCGCCTTGTTCACCACCACTTTGAATGCCCTCATGGTGGGCTTGGTGTTCTACACCGTGGTAGCGTTTGAGTCCAAAGGCTGGCGCGACCCCTACTATTACGCATTGGCAGGATGGCTCGTATGGCTGGGGTGTCGGAGTGTAGCGCGCATTGTCTTGTTGGCGGTATATCCGCTCTATGCTAATGACCCCGTCATCAATACGCTGCTTTGCATTCTGCTCCTCATTTCTACCCAGGTAGTGTTTGGGAGCTGCTTGCGTGACGTAGGAAGTTATGGCTGCGCGAACTTAGATACCACCATGAAGCCCGTTAGTGACGTCCGATTTGCTTCCGCCCGGGCTACCGCCACTGCAGCCCACACCCCAGTGCCCACCTCACAACCGTGGCCTGGGGCATCGGAGGATCCCACCGGGCGCGAGGAGGACGGTGTCTTTAGTGCCTCTCCCGGCGCTGATGAAATTCGAGCCCGGGTTTTGGCGGACATGGTACGCGACCAGGTCAACCAAAGCATTGACGGCATGGTCTTGCCGGAAGATTTAGTGGCGCGGCCCCAAGAGGCTACCACCCAAGCCTTAGTGGAAAGCTTGGGTAAAGTGAGCCAGAGTACAACAGCAGAGGGAGCAGTCCCTACAAACGACGTCCACGAATCCACCTCTACCCCAGCCGCATCACCCACGGTCACCAAGACGAACCCGGCGACGCCCCTCTCGCCAGGGAGCTATTCACCCTACCCTGAAGAGAAGAATCCCTTCCGGCCCGCCGCCCGCGAGGTACCGGCCCCTAACGCCGCAACGCCTGTGGTACCACTCAGTCGACTCATGGGCTTAGATGATCGCGAAAACCCCGCAGCCCTCGGGCAAAGTGACTTTGGCCAGGCCGTAGAAACCCTCGGCCAGCAGTTCATGCTATCGGAGCGCGAAATCGAGGTACTCACCCTCTACGCCTTGGGCTACACCCAAAAACGCGTGGCCGAGGAACTGCATATTTCTCAGGGCACCGCTCATACCCATATCAAGCGCATTTACGCGAAGACGGGATTCCATTCGCGTCAAGATGTCATTGATTTCCTGAACGAATACAGCGGCTAGTCCGCCAAAAAAATGGATCCCCAGAGCGGGGATCCATTGCTATAGAGCCTGAGCTACAGACGCGCCGTCTATTCTTGACCCTCCGTAGCGACTCGCGGTTCTTAATCGCAGCTGCCTATGCTGTTAGTCGCGACCATGCTTCTTGCCGTGGCGCTTGCAGGAGCAGTCATGATGATGACCCTCTTCGCCAAAGACGAAGACATACTTAGGACCATGATGGCCGTGGCAGCCATGATCCTTGTCATGATGCTTGCAGCACTGCTTGGAGCCCTCATGCTTCTTCGCGCAATCATGACGATGCTTCTTTTCGATACGAGAATAGTCAATGCCTAAGCCCTCGCAGGTGGCGCTTACTTTGTCGCACAACGCAATGAGCGTGTCCTTTTCTTTAGCCGTGAGGCCAGCAAACACGGCATCGGCGGCATTATCTTCCACAGCAAAGCGCTTCTGAAGCACCTCAGAGCCCTTGTCCGTTAATGACACCGTAAACTCAAAACCGGAATCATCAATGGAAACATAGCCGTTCTTTTCTGCCTTCTCGGCAACCTTGCGCACCTCGCCGCTGCGCCAACCAAGCTCACGCTCAAGACGCTTTTTGTCGATGGTGCCCTTTTCGCCAAACTTGTCGATAACCTTGATAAGAGCGCCTTGGCCCTTCTTGTAGCTGCGCGGACCCAATTCGCCCATCGTAAGCTTGGAATAGTTAGCAGCCTTCTTCAGTGATTGGAGTGCTTTTGTAGACTCTGTCATAACAACCTTCTTTCTATGAATCCTTAGCGAAAGCCAAAGATAAGCCCACTATAGAAAGAAAAGAGTCCCACCCCAAAGGGTAGGACTCATCTCGCACCAAACAGTTGAAGGACGCCCATCAAGCTGAAAACCTTGAGGCGATTCCTTAGGATTTAGGCCTCGTAGCTTTCCTTGAGCGCCTTAAAGGCCGGCATAGAACGCTCGATCACATCCCGTGCAATGCAATAGGACAAGCGAACCCAGCCCCCAACGCCAAAGCTATCGGAGGGCACCAAAAGCAATTCGAACTCCTTTGCCCGATCGGAGAAGGCCTGGGCATCCTCTTCCAGCGCGCGGACCCATAAGTAGAAGGCTCCATCGGGTTCGACGTACTCATAACCGAGCGCAGCCAGGCCTTCGGTAAGTAATGCACGATTGGCGGCGTAGGCCTCCACGTCGGAGGGCAAATCAATGCATTCCGCAATCACGCGCTGGAGCAATGCCGGCGCACAAATATAGCCCAAGGCACGCCCCGCTCCGGCCACCGCACAGGAAACCTCAGCCGCGTCTTCCATGAGATCAGAAACGTAGATATAGCCAATGCGCTCACCGGGCAATGAGAGGGCCTTGGAATAGGAGTAGCACACGATGGTGTGCGGGTAGAGACAGGGTACATAGGGCACCTCAGCCCCATAGGTGATCTCACGATAGGGCTCATCGCTGATGAGATAAATGGGGTGGCCCAGCTCTTCTTCCTTAGCCGTCAATACCGCCGCTAAGGCTTCCAGCGTTTCTGCGGTGTAGACCGCACCCACCGGATTATTGGGCGTATTGATAATGATGGCTGCCGTTTTTTCCGTAATGGCATCAGCCACTGCCTGAGTATCAATCTGGAAGCTGGGCACGGCTGCCGACACCTCCACAATGGTGCAGCCCGCATTATCGATCCATGTTTTATATTCCGGGAAATAGGGGCTGATCACGATGACCTCATCCCCAGGATGGGTGATGGCCGCCAAGGAAATGGCAATAGCGGCAGCAGCGCCAGCCGTAAGATACAAGTTGCCGGGGGTGGCCGGCACTCCATAACGCTCGGCAATGTAGTCGGCAATCACTTGCTTCACCCGCGGATCCCCGGACGCCGGCGTATAGCCGTGAAGTGCCACGGGATCTTCTTCCATGAGCTGCAAGATGGTTTCCCGCACCTTTTCGGGGGCAGGCACGCTGGGGTTACCAATGCTGTAGTCAAAGACTGCGTCTTCCCCAATTTCCGCTTTTCGAGCCATGCCATAGGCAAACAGCTCACGAATCGCACTGGGCTCGTTGCCTAACCCATACATTGTCTCGTTGATCATCGATGCTCCTTTTGTAGTACCTAAACCAGCGCCCGCTCCCAGTAGATGGTGCGGGCGCCCTGTTCCTGTTATGGACGAGCATCCCTTCAAGGAATGCTCCAGCGTTTCTACCGCCTAAATCTCATCAAGATTCTTATGGGAATTTTCGTGGGAAAGAATCATCGCCACAAGAGCCACTAAGGCCACCGCCACCATATACCACGCCGGTGACATCGTAGAGCCCGTAACAGCAATGAGCCAGGTGCTAATCATGGGAGCGGTGCCACCAAAGATTGCATTGGCCAAGTTAAAGGACAGGGCGAAGCCGGTGTAGCGCATCTCAGTCGGGAAGGTTTCGGTGAGGTAAGAAGAGAGCGTGCCGTCGTTCAAGGTCAAGATAAAGCACAGCACCAATTCGGCTCCCAGGACCAGTGTAAACTGGGCGGTATTAAGAATCATGAAGGCGGGCACCGTCAGCAGCACAAAGAGTACGCAGGCAGTGATGAGCATCTTCTTGCGCCCAAACCGATCCGAGAGCTTGCCGGAGATGAAAATAAAGGCCACATAGACAATCAGTGCAATGTTGGTGGCCATTTGCGCTTCGCCGGCAGGCATCATAACCGCGGTCTCTAAATAGGTCGGCAAGTAGGTAAGCACCGCATAAAAGCCCACGGCATTGAGCGTACAGGCGCCAAAGGAAATGATGAGTTCACGGAAGTGATACTTGAACAGATCCCGTACCGGGTGTGGTGTGTCATCCTCTTCGCCCGAAATAACTTCTTGCATAGCCTGATAGGTAGGCGAATCTTCCAGCTTCGTACGAATGTAATGGGCGATGATACCTAACGGACCGGCCAGCAAGAAGGGCACACGCCAACCCCAAGCAAGCACGGCTTCTTCCGGCAGCGCCACGTTAGTTATAAAGGCCAAGGCAGAAGCCATCAAAAGGCCCACAGCCGTAGAAGCGGGAACCAGCGAGCAATAGAGGCCGCGCTTGCCCGTTGGGGCATATTCCGCCAAAAACGTTGCGGCACCGGCATATTCCCCTGCCGCAGAGAAGCCTTGAATCATGCGAAGCAGCAACAGCAACAGCGGCGCACCCAGCCCAATAGCGGCGTAGGTGGGCAAGCAGCCAATCAGAAACGTTGCCCCAGACATGAGGAAGATGGAAACCGACAAGGTCCACTTTCGACCTTTCTTATCACCTAAGGATCCCCAGACCACCGCACCAATGGGGCGCATCACAAAGGAGATAGCGAACACTGCAAAGGTGCCAATCAAGTCCGCCGTGGTGGGGTCATCAGCGGAAAACAATACCGCCGAAATGATTACGGCATAGTAGGCATAGGAGCCGTAATCAAACCACTCGATGAAATTACCCAGGAATGAAGAAAGCGCCACCTTCTTGACCACACTTTGAGATGGCATAACAGCAGTGG
>CAJUNI010000104.1 GCA_910587945.1 uncultured Parvibacter sp. | reverse complement strand
CCTTAAACGCCCGCGCATAGCCTTCGCATACCGGCCCGTTTTGCCCCACACTACCTGTCAGAGCACTCAGGCACTCCCAAGGGCTGTGGACCGCTGGCATCGAACCGCTGGCGACAAGGGTGTTGTACTCGTTATGCTCGCGCAGCCACCGGTCGAAGTACCTTACGGCCTCTTCTTGGGTGGCACCCGTTTTCAGGCCCTGCAAAATGGTGCGTACCCGCTGATCACGATTCCAGATATCTGTACGGATCTGGTAGGCACTCGTATAGTCCGAAGAGCGCACGCCCCTTCCCGGTTCGCTGATCAACATGTAGCATGACAGCGTTTTACCCTTCTGCTGAAACCCGATAAGCACCTCTCCAGAAAGCCAAAAGACCTCTGGATGGTCGCGATCGAAAGCGGCCAGGGTTGCCATAGCGTACTCGCTCATCTCAGCGAAGAGCGCCTCGGATGGCCCTGATGACAGCGCCGCCGAACCTACCAAAATCGTACCGACGCCGTCGATGCTCCTGTAAGCCCCCTCGGACGGAGCCGTACCGTCATAGTAGTCATCGTCAATAAGAAAGTCGCGGACGCCATCTCCATCGGCGGCCTCCGCCAGCACATCGTAGAACTGACGCGCGTAGGTCGGAACATCGATGCGATCAATCCATTCGGCGTAGTTGCCAGGCTTGAGGGCAACGTGACCCGAGCTGTCCAGCGAAAACGGAGCGATGCCGTCATTTCCTTCGGCCGAAGTTTCTATGCGACCGCGATAAACATGGTCGAATAGCTCATCGGAAGACGCGGCTTCGCTTTCTTCGGCTTCGGCGGATGTGATGGACGACTCGGAAGGCTCGCCCTCAACGCCGGCCCAAGCAAAGGCGGGACCGGAAAAAACAAGCGCCCCTGCGAGAACCAGGGAGAGTGCGACACGGACAGCTCGGCACGACGAGGCCATAGCGGAACTCCTTCTCGACATTCTGCAACGTAGTGGCGAAAGGGCCGGCGACGCGAGCCGCCGGCCCTTGGCCTCATTCTATCAGGCGCACGCGTACGCGGCGCTACTTCTTCACGACAACGGTCTTCGAGCCCTTGTTCTTGAAGAGCTTCTGGTAGGCGCGCACCTTGCTCTTGGGGACCTTCGCGACGAGCTTCTTCGCGGTACCCTTGAGCGCGTTCTTTCCGACCGATTTCAGCTTCGTCGTCTTCAGCGAGACGGACTTGAGTTTCTTACAGCCCGCGAAGGCGCTCTTGCCAACCTTGGACAGCTTGGTAGATTTCACCGTGACCTTCATGAGCTTGGCGCAGTTCTGGAATGCACCGTCATCGATGGTGGCGATCTTCGTGCCCAATGTGACGGACTTCAACGCCTTGCAGCCGTAGAACGCGTTCTTGCCGAGGGAGGTAATGCTATTGCCGAAGCTTACCGAGGTCAGCTTCGTGCATCCCTTGAAAGCAGAGGCGGGAATGGCCGTCACGTTCGCGCCTATCTTCACCGACTTAAGGTACTTGTTGCCCGCGAAAGCCTTGGAGGCGATGGCAGTCACTTTATAGGTGCGGCCGGAAATGGCAACCGTAGCGGGAACCGTCACCGAGGTAGCTTTCTTGTTGGAGGGCCCAGCATAGGTCACCGCAGCCGCGCCCGTGACGGTGTAGGACGCCCCGCCGGACGAGACCGTCTGGCCGACCGCCGGAGCAGGTGTAGCCGTAGTCACAGGCGAGCCTGTAGAAGTCGACGGCTTCGTAGTGGGCGTCGAGGGAGATGTCGGCTTGGTCGTAGGGGTCGAAGGCTTAGTTGTTCCCGGATTTGATGCGTCGTCCTTCTTCGCCGTTCCGACTTTCGTGCGCGTATCTTGAGCTCCGCACCGCGAGCATGTAGCCGTCTCGGTCCCATCCACCCCAACCTTCGCATCGTTGTTGTAGACGTAAGCACCGTAGGAATGACCCAGAGCAGGAACGGTTTCCTCGTCATACGAGAGTTCCGCGCCACACTCCTGGCAGCTTATTACTCGCCTATTCAATCCCTCTCCAAGGCAGGTAGGCTTCCTGATCACTTTCGTCACCGGTATACCCGCGACATGCACGTGGGGTTCATATGCCATCTTGCTCAGCACCGGGCCATTGGTAAAGCCCGGCGTCTCTTCAGACACTTTGTTGGACACGGGATGAGACTGCAAAAAAGTCTCATCCTCTTCTTCGGGCTTCGTGTTTGCACCCACCAAGAGCCACTTATCCGTTTCGCGTCCCGACACTGCACCCGGTTTGCCACCTGAAGGGTCATTCCATGTAACATCTGCCCCATACCAGGCACCGTCAAACTGCACGTAATTCCACATATGCGGACCGCCTGCCTCGCCATCAACTAGCACACACGGAATTCCAGACTCATCACAAAGCACCTTGAACGCCCTTGAATACGCCTCGCAAACTGGACCACGAACACCCGATCTGCCCTCGAGAGCGCTTATACACTCCCAAGCATCTGGGTACACCCCGTTTTCTGCACTATCAGGATCGGTGTTATATTCATTGTGAAAAGTAAGCCATTCGTTGAATTTTCGGATTTTCGCCTCATCGCTGTCACTCGGGGTCAAAAGCCCTTGGATCTCATTCACGCACTTATCACGAAGATCTATGCCATTTTTGATGTTCTCCGCACTCTCGAATAGTCCATTGCGGAGTCCGCCGTATTTTTTACCCTCATATTGACCCTCATATTGAATCGATAGCACCAGTTTGTTTGATCCATAATATGAACCGCCAATTAACCAATTTCCAGTCAGCCAAAAACCTCGGGCCTATCGGGATCGAATGCGGCAGTAGCGGCCATTATATAGCGAGAGGCCTCATTAAAGAGCACTGCAGGATCCTCGTCATCCGTATAAGTCAGTGTCACAACAGACAGTCTCTTGTCCGCATAGACCCCATCACCCTTAGCTGTTCCGTTAAAATAGCAGTCCTCGATGGGGTAATCTCGATCCCCATCTCCATCAGTCGCTTCGCATAGAAGATCGTAGACGCTCTTGACATAACCTGGATCATCTATGCGATCAATCCACTTTTCATATGACCCTTCTTTTAGAAGGGCATGCCCACTGCCATCGAGGGCAAGCGGAACAATGATCTCATCCCCGATCGATGAAGTTTCCGTCGAAAACATGACAGGCTCGAGTTCCCCAGAAAGCTGGGAGACATTTCCTACTGTAGCTGCGCCGTATTCGGAGACACTCGCCTCAACCGTTTCCGCAAATGCTTAGGTTGGCATCATGGAAGTGGCGAGGGTGGCTGCGCATAAAACACTGAGGGCGCAGTGACGAAGGGAGGTCATGATAAGTCCTTCCTGCTGAAGCTTCCGGTGCGAAACCGGGATGACGGCAATATACAGAGTGCCGATTTCTCTCTCAGCAGGGATTCTAGCGACTTTCCATCCTTATTGACAAGTGTTTCGATCTTCTTTTATGACCGAATTTCCTGCAAACGGGGACTATGCCCTCCAGCCAACAACACTGCCATGAACAGCAACGCGAAGAAGTTAAGATCGAAGTCGAACGCGCTATGGACAAGCAGCATAACCACAGCGACCGCCCAAAGTGGGCGTCCTTCCTTCCCGCACTGAAAGGCAGAGAAACTTAGGGCTGCAACAAGCACAATGGGGGCCAGAGACCCTGCATCAAGGGCTATCTGAAGGTAGGAGCAGTGATTGACTGTGGCGATATACTCAATTGTTTGCACTGCAGGATACAGCTCCGCCCAGCATCCCGGGCCAACGCCTAGTAAAGGATCGGATGCCAGCAACGTAAGCCCATCGCGCATCTGAGCAATCCGCTCAGCAAATGTGCCCTGCGCCTGCGCCCAACGTGCTGGCTCCACCGCGACAACCGCGATGACGGCAACCACCGTAACCACCACCGCCGCAAGCCAGAGAATACGTGCCGCGACGGCAAGCACCTGCTCCCTCTCGCGGCCCTTCCGCCCGAACTCTACCCACAAAAGAGCTGCGATCGTTGCTGCGACCAGTCCAATTCCCACTCCAGGCGCTGCGAGATGAGCACCGAAGCTTCCCATGGCCCCCATCCAGCCGGCGGCCAAGCACGCCAGCCGCCACTTGTCGCCGTGACGCAAAAGGAGTGCGGCCGCCACCCCCAAAGCCAGAGCGGTCACGACGAGAGCACCCACCGACTCGCTGAGGAAAAGCGCGAACAGCGACGCGGGCACCAAAGAGTTCAGCCGCTTATCGGATGAAGCCAGGAGCACCATCGCTCCCATACCGAACCATATGCCGGCGGCATTCGAATACTCGAAGAGAATGCACAGTCGACCCGCTGCCATCGTGCCCTCGGGAGGCAATACTCCCGCAGCAGCTAGCGTTCCCACCATAGCCGTTAGCACAATGAACCACCCCAGGCCGTCGAGGGCCGCCGTACGCTGCGATTCCGTTATGCTCTGGCATAAATACGCGAACACAGCCAGTGAAAGCCAGCAGCCGGCATTTTCCAAAGAGTCTGCACCGAGTCCGTGAACGAGAGTGCTCGCAAGGCTCAAACACCCGATCAAGAGGAACGCAATGGCAAGGCAACGTGAGCGCCATAGGCCGTGACGGTCCTCCCGCGATTGCGCACGCACGGTTTTCCCTACACGTGAAACGCCGAAGTTGCCGCGGCGCATAACCAGCATCATTACCACAGCGGCCAACGATATCGCTCCGGCAATTAGAACGGGTGAGGGATAGAAACCGCCCTGGGCCAGCGTCAATGCCCCCACTACCA
>CAJUNI010000103.1 GCA_910587945.1 uncultured Parvibacter sp. | reverse complement strand
GAATCAAGAATAGGATCTGGCGCGTGAGGGTTAAGAAGATCGACTTCTTAGGCTGGCCGGTAGCCTGGAAATAATTGGCACCCACAATCTGGAAGCCAATGAACGGCAGCATGGCGAACTGCACTTTCAAGGCGAAGGCCGTGAACTCCAGCAGGCCATCATGACTAATACCAAACGCAGAGGCTACCTCGGTGGGAAATATCATGATGATGAGCCACTCCACAAATCCAAAGACCGTAGCACCCGCAATACCCAACCAGAGGGCCGTGCGCACGCGCGCGAACTTGCGGGCCCCGTAGTTGTAACCCAAGAGCGGTTGCAGCGCTACGGAGATGCCTACTAGAGGCATGGCTGTAAACATACCAATTCGCTGCACGACACCAATGGAAGCCAGAGCATCATCAGCCCCGATAGGCGACAAGGCGCCGTAATAGACCAGCTGAGCATTCAGGACAAAGTTGCAAAGAGCCATGCCGCCCTGGGTCACAAAGCTAGGGAATCCATAGGCCAGGATCGTGCCCATCACTGAAGGAATAGGACGCATGCAGCTCAGACGCAAATGGAAGGGTACGTTTTTGGCCAAAGTGAAGTACCAAAGGACATAGATAAAAGACAGCGACTGTCCTGCCAAAGTGGCATAGGCACTCCCCACTACGCCCATACCCCCAACGATAACAAAGAGGTAGTTGAAGACCGTCGCTCCCCCAATGCCAATAATCATAGAGAGCAGTGCGCGATTAGGGGCTCCGGCTGTACGAATGAAGTTGTTAACGCCAAATCCCACACTTTGAATGATGGAGCCCAAACAGAGGATGCGAATAAAGTCTCGCGCGTAGGGGCGCACTTCATCGGTGGCACTGGAGAGCGTCAAAAGCCCATCGAGAACTCCCGGGCAAAGGGCTACAAAAATGAGCCCGAACCACATGATGATGCACATGGTGACTACGTTGCCTAAGGACGTTTCGGCAGCGGAGCGATCCCCTTCGCCAAGCTTAATAGCGGCAAGAGCATTACCGCCGGCGCCCACCAACATCGAAAGAGCCATGAATACAATCATGATGGGATTCGCCACCGTCATGGCTGAGAGCCCCAGTTCCCCCACCGCATGGCCGAGGAAGATCGAGTCCACAATGTTATAGGACCCATTCACCAACATGCCCGCTACTGCTGGAATCGCAAATTCCGTGATGAGTTGCGGCAGAAGAGCCGTTCCCATACGGGTTACTTTTTCCACGTCTTTTTGAGAAGGCGCCGGTGCAGTGGCCGATGTCTTTTGAGAAGAGGATGGAGAAGCGGTAGATTCGTCAGACTGAACGCTTGCGGATTGCTCTTCGGGCGTGGGATCTAGTTTCTGAGACATAGGGTGACAACTTTCCTTGGTGAACACCCTTGATTATGGGCAGACTTTTTCCGACTAGGCCTAGATTCCGGCGAAATCCAACGGAGCGGCGGCGAAATACGCCCTCAAGAGTCAGAGAGCGACTCGTCATCAGGAAGTCCGTTCGTTCGCCCGTTCTTTCCCTTGGCATCACTCGATGAGCGGCTTAGAGGATATGCGCCTCCCCGGAGACCATTGGCAACTCCCGGCCTTCGTCATCCCGCAACAGCAACCGCCCCGTTCCATCCACGGACTCCACGCACCCGGATCCTAGTCCATGGCCGTTGCGATCTACCACAGAAATCCAGCGTCCCGCCAAACAATGATGCTCGTTGAATTCGTCTTGCAGCGTCGCAAAACCCTGCGCGTTCCACTGCTCATAGACTTCGCCGAACGCCGAGAGTACCGCCTGACGCACTTCCTCAATGCGAGCCTCTTGCTCGCAGGTTGCGCCATAGCCCAGATCGGCCAGATAGGCTGCCCGGTTCTTTCCCGACACTTCTGTAGCGCCGGGAGCTGGCTCCACATTCACGCCAATACCGATGCAAAGACCCCCTGCGACAGCCTCCAAGGAAATGCCGCAGATTTTCGAGAAGGGCTTTTCACTCCCGGCTGATAGCTTCGTCGTCGCCTCAGCCGATAGTTCCGTCGCTGCCTCAGCCGATAGCTCCGTCGCTGTTTCCTCTTGGAGCACCACGACATCGTTAGGCCACTTAACTGCAAGGCGTTTCCCCTGATCAAGGGTCACAAGCGAAGCGCAGGCTCGACGCACGGCCACTGCCACCGCCAAACTCAGCGTGGAAAGCTCGATCCCCGGATTTTGCGAGGGACGCAGTAGCAGGGAAAGATACATGCCTCCAGCTGGACTTGCCCAGGCCCTGCCCTGGCGACCGTAACCTCCGCATTGGGTGCGCGCTGTTACCGCCAGCCCTTCGGGCTCCCCTGCCCCAAGGGCCTCTTTCACCACGCGATTCGTCGAATCCACCTGGCTATAGCGCTGCAGACGCCACTCCATTAGCCCCGCAGCTTCCATGCAGCGCCCACGCGCTCAGCCCGCGGCACGCTATCCACAAACAGACCGTTGGCAAGCTGGTGGTGAGGACGCAATTCACAGAAGGGCTCCACCACGAAATCGCGCTCGGTGATGCCAGGGTGAGGCAAGGTAAGCACCTCCGTGTCCACTACATAGAGTTGATAGTCAAGAATATCGAGGTCAATAGGGCGTGGCCCGTTTTCTTCCGTGCGCACACGGCCGAGCGAATTCTCGATAGCGTGCAGATACTCCAAGAGCTCCTTCGGCGGCAAACCCGAACGCATCAAAACCACCGCGTTCACGAAATCTTCCTGGTCTTCTTTATAGGCCGCCTTGGATCCATAGAAGCTTGAAATGTCGATGATCTGGGAATCGGGAAGCAGGCAGAGCTGTCCAATAGCATGATTGATCTGGGCAATCTTTGCCTCTTCTTCCTCCCCCGGAAGGGCCATTAACGGCAGATTGGCGCCAAGCCCTAAAAACACCTGAGGGCGAAGATTAGCGAGGACTGCGACCGTCGCCTCCACATTGTGGGTACGCACCACGGTGGCCCCCAACTCGCAAGCCATCAAAGCCTCAGTTGCCGACGCCTCATCCCGCGCTAGAGGGTCTTCAATATGGTAAGCCTCCCCAATGAAGCGCTTGCGTGACACCGCGCATAACACCGGATAGCCTAACCGGGCAATCTCATGCAAATTGCGCATCAGTTCGATGGTTTGCGAAACCGTTTTCCCAAAGCCTGGACCAGGGTCAATACAGAGCCGCTCCCGGGCGATGCCAGCAGCTTCCAAGGCTTCGCAGCGGGCTTGGAGATAGTCGCGCACTTCCACTACCACATCTTGGTAGGTGGGGTTGTCTTGCATGGTTTGGGGCTCTCCCTGCATGTGCATAACCACCAAACCGGCATCACAGTGCTCAGCTACTGCCACCATCGCCGGGTCGCGGAAACCCGAGACATCATTAATAATGGAAGCGCCGGCCAAAACAGCCCGCTCAGCCACCTCACTGTGCCGCGTATCCACGGACACGCAGAGCTCCTGGGCGTTCAGGGCGCGAATGACAGGTTCAATGCGCCGCCATTCTTCTTCCGGATCCACTGGTTCGGCGCCAGGCCGCGTAGACTCGCCCCCTACATCAATAATGGCGGCTCCCGCTTTCGCCAGAGCCAAGCCATGAGCTATAGCTGCCTCTGGGTCCAGCCAGGAACCGCCATCAGAAAACGAATCCGGCGTAACGTTGAGTACCCCCATGATGGTAGGTACTACCGGGTCAAACGAAAAGCGACCGCATTGCCAGCTCACAAAACCACCTTACCTTGCTTGATCTCCTATCAAGCCTAGTGTAGCGGCAGGAGCTACCTTGTACCGAGGACGCCTTAGTTTCCGAAAGGAGTCTGGGGGTGATTGGAGTCTTTCTCCTTGGCCGCCGGCTCTTCATGCTGATCGGGCAAGGCGCTCTCCTCAGACGCAGGGCCCAACTTGGCTTCCAGCTGGTCGAGTTCCTGCTGCGTAGACTCAGGAGCAGGAGCCCCCGGCGTTGCGTCCATCAGATCCTCGCGGTCAAGCTCGCGATTGATTTCGTCCTGGGTCGGCATATCCGACAAGTCGGCCTGAGTAGCCGCCGGACGGAAGGGGCCGTTGGGGTTTTGATCCCCCGGCTCCACCGCTTCGTCGCGCCAGTGAGGATCCGCCAGCTGGGCGTCGCGAGCCCGAGCCTCGGCCTCTTCGCGCTCCTTAGCTGCCAAGATGTCCCCTTCGCGCTCAAGATACTCGTCCCACTTGTTATCAAGCAGGGCGTCGCACGCTTCGCCCTCAACGGTTTCACGCTCAAGCAAGACGCTGGCCATCAGGTTCATTTGATCGGCATGATCCGAGAGAATCTTATGGGCGCGGTCATGGGCTTCCTTCATGATGATGGAAACTTCCTCGTCAATGCGACGGGCCGTTTCCTCGGAATAATCCTGGGTGTTGCCATAGTCACGACCCAAGAAGACCTCGTGATTGGGCTGCCCGAATACCTGGGTACCTAAGGGGCTCATGCCGTATTGAGTCACAATAGCGCGTGCCATCTTGGACGCCCGCTCAAGGTCATTCGAGGCGCCGGTGGTGATGTCGTCGCAGAAGATTTCTTCCGCCACACGACCGCCCATAAATACAGCCAGCTCATCCTTCATTTCAGAAAGGGTGTTGAGCACCTTATCCTCATCGGGAATTGACAGGGTATAGCCCAGGGCACGGCCGCGGGAAATGATACTAATCTTGTGAACCGGATCAGCGTGATCGAGCAAATGACCCACCAGGGCATGGCCGCTTTCGTGGTAGGCAATGGTGTGCTTGGTCTTCTCGT
>CAJUNI010000102.1 GCA_910587945.1 uncultured Parvibacter sp. | reverse complement strand
CCGCGGTCTCAACCACCACGCCCGCATACTCCCATAACACTCCTCGCAAGCCTCGATCCAAGGCTCCGTTTATTGCGGCCCTGGTGGCAGTAGTGGTGCTGGCTGTAGGGGGATTTGCTATTTGGAAGATATTCTTTGCCCCCTATAACATCGATGATCGGACCTTCCCTGATGCCACGGTTCGCGTGCGCGTGGCTGAGCAGGCAGACCTCAACAAAGACGGGAAGATTTCTCGGGAAGAAGCGGGGTTGGTCAACGAACTTTCCATTGATCAGGCGGTTGAGGTGTCCGGCTTAGGCATCTTCCCTAATTTGCATGTCCTTAACGTAAGCGGTTCTTCCCTCACGAAAGTGGATGTCACTGATTGCGCTGCCTTGGTGTCGCTCACTGGTTCCTACTGTGACAATCTTGCCACGGTGGCCCTCGGTGACAAGCAGAACCTCAATAACCTCTCCTTCTCTGAGGAAACGGTTATTGGCGAGCTGGATGTAACGCGGGCTCCTGAGCTGTTCAATCTGACCGTGCATAGCTCGGCTCTCAACAGTTTGGACCTTACGGCCAATGAGAAGCTCTCGTCGCTCAACGTCGAGGATTGTGCGTTGACGGGGCTTGACCTTTCCCATTGCGCGGCGCTGACTAGTCTTAATGCCGAAGGTACGTCGCTGGCATCCTTGGACGTGTCGGCTAATACGAATCTGAGCGACCTCGCTTTGGAGCAAACGGTGGCGGTTAGTGGCTTGGAGGCTACGGGGCTTCACGAAAGCTGGCTTGTGACCAACTGCGAAATTAGTCGGGGCACCATGCGCTCTGTCAATGGCTACAGCTTGAGCATAAAAGCCAGCTACGATTCCCACGGTCGTTTGGTGAAAGCTACCCAGACCAGTAAAACTGAAGATATAAGTCGGTCGGAAACCTCGGAATACGAGTACACCTACAACGACGACGGCCAAATGACTTCGGTGGCGGTAGAGCCAGGCAATGGCGGTACGCCTGACCATGAGTGGGATCTCTACTATAACGAAGCGGGAGCGTTGATTCGCGCCGAGAGTACCCATGGCCTGAACTACAGCTATGGCTACGATGATGCCGGTCAGCTCACCTCCGCCATTGAGAGTAGAAATAGTCGCTCTAGCTCGGATTTGCGCTTCTCCCTCACCTATGGCGATAAGGGTTTGCTCGCGCAAGTGGCCAAGACCGATGGCAGTAGTCCTACGAAGTATTGGAATCTTGTCTATGAGGGCGATCAGATCACGGGACTCACGACCCAAGCTTCTAACAGCTCCTCCGAAAACGAAATCTATGGGTTGGCCTACGAGGGCGGGGCATTAACCGCGGTCAATTATGATGCCCGATCCAACATCATGGGTCAATATAGCGAGAGTTTGACTTACAACACCAACGGCCAGCTTATGGGGGCTACCCGCAACTGTTTGCCGGGCGGCAACGGATTTGCCTATGCCTATCCCGTTATCAATAGCACACAATTTACCTACGATGAAGCCGGTCGTTTGGTGAGCTGGGAGGCTCTTGTGGCCAACGCTGCCAAGGGTCTTAAAGTGAACTTGACCTATGAGCGCTACTTCACCTCTGAGCCGGTAGAGTGTGCAGCTCCCTTCTTGGTTGCCGCTGATCCACTCACGCCGCTTACCAACTTTGACGTTTGGAATCCGGCTCGGTTTATTGACACGCAGCAGTTGGCCTTTATGAACTCTCCGCTTATTGAGGAAGGACTCTGTGCTCCCATTCTTCCCGAGCCTAAGGTGACGATGCAGTCTGCCTAAGGGGACGAATAGGGTCGCGAACCCATAATTCTTGAGGGGAATAGTCAACGTTCCCCCTAAATGACGAGGGCAAATCGCTGGAGATTTGCCCTCTTTTTTCATGGAGACCAGCAATTCACCCCAACTGCGTGATGGTGTAGTAGGTGACCCGTTGGTAGAATGATGCTGGAATTTTCCGCCCGAGATCACAAACTCGGACGATCAAAGAAGGAGGCTTCTATGAATGCCAAAATGAAGAAACGGCTGGTGGCTGTTTCGGGAGTCATCATCATTGTGCTTATTTTGGTACTGGCCTTTGTGGGGGGTAACAGCGCTGCGAAAACGGTATCGGTGGCAGAGGCGGCCGAACTTACCGACCAGAACCAAAAGATTCAAGTGACCGGCAATGTCGTGCCTGAGTCTTTCTCCACCGAAAACGCCATCCTCACGTTTCGCATCTATGATCCCGATGCAACTTCTGAGGAGCTAGAGGTGCGCTATGGCGGCGCGGCTGCTTCTACTTTTGGCAATGATGTGACCGCTATCTGTACGGGCAAAGTGGGAGCCGATGGGGTATTAGAGGCCTCTGAACTGGTAACGAAGTGCCCCTCTAAATATGAAAGCGGCACCGACGCCCTGACCGTCGATCGCCTTTTAGGCTACGGTTCTGAGATCACGGGCACGATGGTTAAAGTGGCGGGTGAAGTAAAGCCGGGAACCCTAGGACCTGCTGGTCAAACGGTACGCTTTGCTCTTGTTGACCCTGCTACGGGCGCTGAAGTCCCGGTAGCTTTTGATGGGGCTCTGGCTGATGCCATCACCGATGACACGGCGGTAGTATTGACAGGCTCTATGGGTAGTGACGGTATGTTTGACGCCACCGATGTGGCGCTGGAAGGGTAGGCTATGCTGTCGTATTCCTTTATTGGACTTCTAGGATTACTCGTCGCCTTTGCGGTCTGCCTTATCTCTATTCTTTGTTTGGTCGTTGGTTGCTATAGCGGCCGTAAAAATAATCTCAAAGGGGAATCCCTGCGCTGGGCGGGTCGCTTAGCCAGTGTGGTGACGTTTGTTGCCCTGACTCTTTGCTGCGCCATCTTGGTTTGGTGCTTTATGACCGGTGATGTAACCATCGATTATGTGGTGCACAACCGTTCTGAGACGACGGGCATGCTGGGATGGCTCTATAAGCTGGCAGGGCTTTGGGCTGGTCGCGAAGGGTCATTGCTGTTCTGGGCTTGGCTCATCACGGCGTTCAATACCGTGGTTATCTGGCGTACCGGTAAAAAGGATCGCGCCTTAGATTCGGTGGCCATTCTTATTACCCAGCTCGTAGTGGCAGCGTTTGTAGGCGTATTGCTGTTCTCCGAATCCAATATGCCCTTTACGGTAATCGATAGCCGCTATCTGGATGCATCAGACCAATTAAGCGCCATGGCATCCGTACTGGGTATGAATTCCTTGCTGGAGCACTGGGCAATGGCTATTCATCCGCCCACACTGTTTATTGGCTATGCGGGCCTGACCATTCCCTTTGCCTATGCCATTGCAGCCCTGGTGGTTAACGATGACTCCGCTGATTGGGTGCGGGCCTGCACGCCCTATGCGGTATTCTCCTGGGTGTTCTTAGGTATTGGTATTGGGCTCGGTGCCGTTTGGGCTTATGTGGTATTAGGCTGGGGCGGCTACTGGGGCTGGGACCCGGTGGAAAACGCCAGCTTGCTTCCATGGCTCATAGGCGTAGCCCTGATTCACTCCTTTACGATTTATCGCCAGCGGGGAGCCTTTAAGCGCTGGAGCATCATGTGTGCGTGCTTGGCGTTCTCCTTCGTAATCTTGGGCACGTTCATTACCCGCTCCGGTCTCGTGCAATCGGTGCACGCATTCGAGGGCGACCCGGTGTCTTTGGTGCTGTTCTTAGGGCTCATCATCCTGTCTTTGGTGGCAGGAATTGTGGGTCTGGTACTTCGCCGGAAAAGCTTTGGTGCAGCCGGGGCAGGGTCTGACGATGATCTGGAATCCATGATGTCGCGAGACGCCGCCTACTACGTGAATAATCTCATCATGATTGTGTTTGCGGTGCTTTTGGCCTATCTCACTATTTCCAGTGCACTACCTACGTTTTTGCCTTTCGGCGGTCAAGCCCTTTCGGCCGGAACCTATAACTCGGTGGCCCGTCCGTTGGGTATTGTCTACTGCGCCCTTATTGCGGTGTGTCCGCTGCTGGGCTGGCGTCGGACCGACCCGAAGGCATTCTGGAAGAAAGCGCGCATTCCGGGCATTTGTGCCATCGTGGTGTTTGCGGTGCTCATGTTCTACTTCGTGAGCTATCTCCTTCCCAGCTACAATGCCATTGTGGCTGCAGGTGGGGAAGGGGCTCAAGGGCTGTTGGAACAAGGACCCTCCTGGTATTACAACGGCCTGGCGGTTGTGGGCTTTGCAGTGGCGTCGCTGCTGTTCTTCAACGCCCTGTTCTTTACCGTGAAATCTTGGACGGCGGGTGGCACCCTGCGCGCTCGGTTCCCCCGAATTGGTGGCGGCCTGTGCCATACCGCCATGGCAATCATCCTCGTGGGCCTCATTGGCTCGTCGATGTATGTGACGGAGCGCGTGGCCTATATTCCCTACGATGAGGAAACTGACAGCTCTTCTGAGAGCTTCGTCATTCAGGATTTTGAACTCGTTTACGCTGGGAATTCGGTTACCGATATCGGCGGCAACAATATTCTCTATCAGGTTGATTTCACAGTCTATCGTGATGGAGTTGAGCTGGGACAGGTTCATCCTTCGGTGCAATTAGATGCCGCTACCCAGCAGCAAAAACTCAATGCCTCGGTTATGGGCTTTCCCTTGGAAGATTTGTTTGTGGTCTATCGGGGAGTAAGTCTCGAGGGCGAGTTATCTATGGATGTACGGGTGAATCCGCTCATCAGCTTTGTCTGGGTGGGCTTTGGCCTTCTGATGGTGGGTGCCGTACTTTCGCTGTTTGCCCGTCGACCAGAGGTGCGTACGGTCGTAGCTGAGCCTGCTCAGTCAAAGAAAGGCTCTTCGGCTGAGCAAGGAGTTGAAGCTCCGGGAGAGACCGCTTCGAGCGACAGCGACGTGGAAGAGCCTGCTCATGAGTGAGCAACGCCCCTTGGCAAAGCAGAGTGATGACCGGATGCCTGAAGCGACCACTGCTGAGACTGGGTCGGAGGCCACTGGAGCCGCAGCGCCTGCCTCGGGGACTCCAAAGACTCGGGTGGTAAAGCGCATCAAGCGGGTAAAGAAGGTGCCTGCTGGCTCTGCGCAGTCGCAAGCGATGGCTGCGGGGGAATCTGTGGGGTACTCGGCAGCCGCGGCAGCAGTGTCGTCGGA
>CAJUNI010000101.1 GCA_910587945.1 uncultured Parvibacter sp. | reverse complement strand
GTCCCAATCTCGTGAGCTTAAACCCTAATTATTCTATCGTTGATGGATTTTCAGAGCTTTGACAGAGGGCATTTTGATACCCCACTGAGATGCACTGACCCCCGACAGGCAGGCTTTTAGGGCTACCCGTAAGCTTTCGCATTCTCAAAGAGATCGGTCGGAAGGCGTAGCGAAAGACACTAACGACACTTTCGCTTGAATCCAGCCTCTCTTTCACCATCAAAACAAAATTGGTACCGTCAAAAAACTTGGGACTCGTGCTTTTCGCGCACTTTGCTATACTGAGCGGCAATCCGACAGGAAGGTAACTCGATGTCCGCTCTTATCAACTCTCAGGCTTGCTCTACGGCGTCCTTGACGTCTGCGCAGCATGCATGGTGGTGGCATAAGGGAATATAGGATCGGGTTATCGAACATCTCCTTGTGCGCACTCAAGGCCCTCGATAATCCGAGGGTCTTTTATTTTGCCAAGGATTAGGAAGTACCACTCTAGAAAGGAACTATCATGACTGAAGAAGCACCCTATCGCTTGTACCTCACCGAAGACCAGATTCCGACCCAATGGTACAACCTGCGTGCGGACATGGTAGAACCCCCTGAGCCCATGCGTCTTCCCAATGGCAAGGTTGCCGCCGTTGAGGATATCTCTAGCGTTTTCTGTGATGAGCTGGCAGCTCAAGAATTAGACGACAGCACCGCTTATGTTGATATTCCTGAAGAAGTACTGGAGATGTATAAGGTCTACCGACCCTCTCCGTTGTGCCGTGCCTACAACCTCGAGAAGGCCCTAGGTACCCCGGCGCGCATTTACTATAAGTTTGAAGGGAACAACACTTCCGGCTCTCATAAACTCAACTCAGCCCTTGCTCAGGCCTACTATGCCAAAGCTCAGGATCTTGAGAAAATCACGACGGAAACTGGAGCCGGACAGTGGGGTACCGCACTTTCAGAGGCTGCGGCCCACTTCGGTGTTGATTTAGACGTCTTTATGGTTAAGTGCTCCTATGAGCAAAAACCGTTCCGCCGCTCCATCATGCAAACCTTTAACGCCACGGTCACCCCTTCCCCTTCCAATACCACTGAAATCGGCAAGAAGATGCTGGAGGAGCATCCTGACTCCACCGGTTCACTCGGTACCGCCATTTCCGAGGCTGTAGAGCGTGCCCTCAACGTCCCCAACAACAAGGGGCGCTACCAACTGGGCTCTGTCTTGAATCAGGTTGTACTTCATCAATCCATCATCGGTCTTGAGTCCTACGAAGCACTCAAGCAATTGGGTGAATACCCTGACATCGTTATTGGTTGCGCTGGCGGCGGGTCAAATCTTGCGGGCCTTATCGCTCCCTTCATGCGGGACAAAATCAAGGGCGATCATCCCGATACTCGCTTCATTGCAGTCGAGCCTGCCAGCTGTCCCTCCCTCACCCGTGGCAAATATGCCTATGACTATGCTGACACTGGTCAAACTTGCCCCTTGTGCAAGATGTATACCTTAGGCAACGGGTTTCTTCCGAGTCCTGACCATGCGGGCGGCCTGCGCTATCACGGCATGAGTCCGGTGGTGTCAAAGCTCAAGCATGACGGCTACATGGAAGCGGTGGCAGTCAAGCAAACGGATGTATTTGCAGCTGCTGAAGAGTTTGCAAAGTTGGAGACCATTCTTCCGGCTCCCGAGAGTGCCCACGCTATTTTCCAGGCCATTGAGGAAGCGAAGAAGTGCACTGAAACTGGCGAAGAAAAGGTGATTCTCTTTGGCCTTACCGGTACCGGTTACTTTGATATGAAGGCCTATGAAGCCTACAACAATGGGGAGATGGTAGACCACATTCCTACCGATGAGGAACTTGAAGTGGGATTTGCCAGTATTCCCTCCATTGATGGTGTTCAATAGAGTTCATCACTTCCCCTTCGAAAGGATGGGCTATGGCACGGGAATCCCTTGCATCTAAACAAGAACGCGCAGCTCTTATAGAAGAGCGCATGTACGATTACTATGGTCCGGGAAAGGCTTCCCTTGATTATCGGGATCCCTTCACGCTCACCGTAGCCGTGGTGCTTTCTGCTCAGTGCACCGATGCTGCCGTGAACAAGGTAACACCGACATTGTTTGATGCCTTTCCGACCCCCCATGCCATGGCCCAGGCGTCTATCCCTGAGATTGAAGCCATCATCCGCCCGCTAGGGTTTTATCACTCCAAAGCAAAAAGCCTCCTGGGACTTGCTCAGGCGGTGGTAGCTGATCTTGGTGGCGAAATCCCTGCTGATATTGATCTCATGCAAAAGCTCCCTGGAGTGGGGCGCAAAACCGCCAATTGCGTCATGTGCGAAGCATTCAAAGATCCTCAAGGTATTGCGGTGGATACCCATGTATTTCGCATCGCCCATCGCCTGAAGCTTGCCGGCCCCTCGGCTGATACGCCACAAAAGACCGAAGATATTTTGCTTAAGGTGTTTCCCCATTCCCAGTGGGGCTATATCAATCATCAATGGGTGCATTTTGGAAGAGAATTTTGCCGCGCCCGCAACCCACGCTGCGCTGATTGCATTGTGGGTGATTTGTGCCCCACCCGCGGTCAATGGGAATAAACCCCGCTAGTACTCCTCCTAACAGTGATTATGTATCCCCGTCAGAACTACACTCATTCGCAGTAAACCAGCCCTGTTAGGACTCTTCCCCCTCGGAATAAAAACATCCCCGTCAGGATTCCTCCCAACGGGGATGCACAAAGCCTGAGAGCGCGATCCTCTTACTCTTCTGCTGCCTTCTCGATACAGGTAATGGCATTGAGAACGCGCGGGTAACCAATATAGGGAATCAGGTTGGCAGCTACATCAATAAGGAACTCTTTGGTGCGTCCCATATTGAGATTGCCTTTGGCATGGCTCGTAGCTTGAGGATCGCAACCGCCCTGACCAATCAAGAAGCAGAACGTAATAAGCTCACGGTCCTCTACTGCCAGACCATCACGGGTGTAGTAGTCGCCAAAGCAATTCTCGGCAAGCCAATAACGAATTTGAGCCGTATCCTCAGGACCTTGCTCCCAGAAATCCTTCATTCCTTCGCCAAAGATCTGTACTTGCACATCATTACCATCCCGCAGATGGGTTTCGCGCGTTGCATTTTTGCGGCCCTTGATGGGTACCTTGATGGCGCGCTGACGAAATACCTGGTTGGTTTCAAGGAGATAGGGAATTACCCGACCAATACCCAAATAGGGAGCTGCTTGATAAATGAGCTCCTTAATGGCTACCGGCTCAAGGCCAACATTAAGAGCGGCCGGAAGCATTGCCTTGTAACCATCAAAGCTCTGAGAACCAATGAGGCCCGACAGAATCACCAAGAAGCGTGTGCGATCATCAAGCTTGCTGGCTTCGATCATGTCACCAAAGGCGAAGTTCTCAAAGATTTGAACAAACTCGGCATCGGTATAGGACAATGCTGCCTCGTAGCTACCAAACAATCGATCACGATAGCTCTCGGCCTCATTAATGATTTCACTTTTCATGGGTGCCCCTTTCGCCCTGAATTTACCCTTAGGGGCATAGTAACGCCCCGGAGTTACTTTCGCTGAAGGAATATACCAAATCGTGAAAGTTCTGAGAGAATCGCCTCTACCAATGAGGGCAATGCCGCGTGTACTGCCGGAGTCAATCCAATGACATACTCCGCAGGCTCCATATTCTCAATCTGCATGCCGAGGCAGTATCCTTCAGCCTCATAGCCCACTAGCGAAGCCGCATCAAAGAGATCTACGAGCTTCAAATCGTGCAAGGATTGCCGCGCTCCGCTATGGCGTGCCATAGCATCCGGAGGAAACCGATAGACCGTACCCGGCGCATCCCCTGTTCCATCTACCGCATCTACGGTCAAAATGACGTCTGCCGTGCGCACGTAGTCCAACATGTCCATAGACATGCAGCCCACATCAAAAAGCTGCACATTATCAGGGATGACATAGTTTTCGTTAAGCACGTCGTAGGCTGCTGGGCCTACTCCTTCATCAAGCATAAGACGGTTCCCCACAAAGAATATAACTACCTGCAAGGGAGCGGACTCATTCTGCTCAGTCATTACATCACCTCAATGGTTGGGCGAATGGTCAGGTTGTAGACGGTAGCAAGCACCACAATAAGCAAGCCTACTACGACCCCAACTACCGCCCACCAGCGTTGACGCTTCAGGTACGTCTCTCGCGACACCCCCGCATCTTCTGCCCGGTGAGCCGCAATGGGCTGGCTTACGAGCGCAAAGGCCACCGTCGCCCCAATGAGCGCAATCCCCACAAGTACGGACAGGAGAATGGCAAACACTGAGGGCTCTTGCACCGTGGCGTAGAACAAATTGTCAGCAATCAACCACGCTGGGTAAAAGAGGATGGTCGCCCAAAACCCATGGGCTGGCCCCCAAATGGGCGGAATCAACAGCGCCGCAATATTGAGTCGCGGCAGTCCTTCCATGAACTTCTTCTCCTGAGCTATTTCAGCATCAGAGAGCCCTCTTCCCTGTTGTGCTTTTGGTTTGGATGCCACCGGACACTCCTTATTGTTTCCTTATAAAACCTACGAATATCGAGCTGATTAGCACCATCGAAAGAGCCTTACCTTAAGCGCTTCGCAACCTTCATTTCGCAGGTATTGGTGCAAAGGTTGTTACAGGGTAGCTTAATCAAATCAGCAACCCTTGGGGCACCTGAGATGGCAGTATCAGGTAAAAGACGGAAGACAAAAAGAAAGCGGCTGCCGCAAAGACAACCGCTTTCTCTCATTCGCATTAGACGAGCGAAGTTAGGTCAGGAAAAGCTCTAGTGCTTCTTTGCCTTCTTCTTCGGCTCCTCAGGATGCTCATCTTCGCCCACGATGTCATGAACCTCGGGAGCATAAACCAAGCCACCATGCTCTTTGTGGATAAACATAAGCTTCGTCGGAGCAAAGCCTTCCACGTTGGCCAGGTAAATGTGGATGAACATGAAGATGATGAATACGAACATACCGAAGTAGTGGATGATGCGCATGGACATCAAACCGCCAACCAGCTGCGTGGTGCCCCAGAACACCGGAAGGTGCATGGTGGGGTTCCACAAGCACAGGCCCGTCCAGAACATGAGCACAATCAGGATCGGGATAAGCAGGTAGC
>CAJUNI010000100.1 GCA_910587945.1 uncultured Parvibacter sp. | reverse complement strand
GTACGGGCCTTGGTGTGGCTTCTGGCAGAGTCGGTGGCCCAGCGGCTACGGGAAGCCCAATTTCGTTGTCGCACCATTGCTGTCGGAGCGCGGTTTGCGGGAGACCTCTCGGGTTATAGTCGCCAACTTACCCTTAAAAGCCCAAGCTGTGTTACGTCGGTCATTGCTCAAAGTGCGATGACGTTATTGCAACGGGCTCAGACATTCAGTGAAGAGCAGGCCCTTCGTTCTATTTCTATTCGCGTTTCTAATTTCTCACCTCTGGCCAATCCTGTTCAGCTTGATCTGTTTGGAGATAACCAAAAACAAGCGTCCCAGGAACGCCTTGAATTTGCCATCGATGATCTTCGACGTCGCTTTGGCAATAAATGTGTTCATCGGGCGGTGGAACTTACCGATGAAACCATGGCCACCGTGGATATCAAAGCGGGAAATACGGTCCATCCCGTGGGATTTTTGCGCTAGGGAAGTTGCTGGTTAGAAAGGAGATGCCCGGTCATGAAAGGGGTTGCCGATAGAGTGAAGCGCTATGTAGAGGTCACTATGCGTACCGACGAAGAAGGACGAGTGCGTCCCTTAGAAATTCAGCTCCATGGAACTACCTATGTGGTGGATGAGGTGCTTCATGTGCAACGACGGGCTTCTAAACGAACGGGTGGCGATGGGATTTGCTACACCGTCCGTTTAGGGCGCCGCATTACAGATATTTATTATGAAGATCCTCGCTGGTTTGTCGAGGAAATCGTGGTGGAAGAAGGGGCTTAAGTCTCAGGGCTGTGAAGCTTCCAGAGTGCCTCTGGGCTGCAAAGGCTCCAGGGATACCTCAGAGCTAAAGTTAGGGCACCTATCGGCTGGAGCGTCCTTCGGCTGTGAGCTGCTATTAGTTCACGGGATAGGAGCCCAGCACCTTTACTTCGCGCAGTTTAAGTCGCAAGCAATTGAGGGCTGTTTGCACATGAATATTGTTGACCGAATCGCCAAACTCAATGAAGAACATGTAGTCACCCAATTGCTGTTTGGTGGGGCGGGACTGAATCATCGTGAGGTTGATGCCTGCATAGGCGAACTCCGACAGGATCATGTGAAGTGTGCCTGCGCGGTCCTGCTGCATAAACAAAGCAAGTGAGGTCTTCATAGAGCTACCGGAGAGGGTAGGAGCACTTCCGGGTCGCCCAATTAAGGCAAACACCGTTTGGTTTCCGAAGTGGTCTTCAATGTCGGTTGCAACCACTTCGCCTCCATGAAACTGAGCGGCAAAGCTATTGGCGATACCCGCCACCGTGGGATCCTCTAAGGCCACAAGCACGCTTTGGGCCGTAGAAGTAGTGGCCAAGGTAGCGCGCCCTGGTAATTGCTCATTAAGGAAGCGTCGACATTGAGCGAGTCCTTGGGGATGAGAAGCTACCGTGGTAATGGAATCAAGAGAAACGCCGGGCTGGGTTACTAGACAGTGATGGATGTCCACCACTTTTTCGCCCAAAATAACTGCCCCGGAGCGGAACGCGAAATTATCCAAGGTGGCCGTTACAGGACCTTCGATGGAATTCTCTTTTGCTACCACGCCATAAGCCGTGCGGCCTCTATCAACGCAGTCGAACACCTCATCAAAACTGGCGCACTCTACAAGTTCCGGGTTTTCGATACCCATTTGCTTAGCAAAGGAAAGTACGGCCTCATGGGTATAGGTGCCTACCGGCCCAAGGAATGCAAAGGAATTGTCAGGCGTCATGGCTTGCTCCTGAAGTATTTCGGTGATGTCTCTCTGACGTAAAAAAGAGTGGCTTGCATAGTAATCCTTGGGCGGAAAAAGTGGCGCGAAAGGCATAAAAACCCGGGTCAATGTCATGCAATGTTACGATGGTGAACAGCCGTAACATTATTGCTCCGCTCGGGTCATAATCTCTACTTTCAACATAAAGGAAGTTCATAAAACCTTCACGATCGGAGAAAATGGAGCCTGTTGTTTTAAAGACGAGGACACCTGAGGAGGTGTGCACATGGAAAACAATGCCACGATTTCGGAATTGGATAGCATTCTGGCGTCGCGTGGCGTGACCCGTCGTGATTTCATGAAGCTTTGCGGCGCGGTTGCTGCAGCTGCGGGGCTTTCACAGCTGGCCATTCCGCGTGTGGCGCAGGCACTTGGAGAATCCGTCATCGGTGCAACTCACGGAGACCTGTATCCCGTAATTTGGATCGAAGGTGCTTCTTGCACGGGTTGTACGGAATCGTTTGCCCAAGTGGAAACCCCTGACGCTGCTACGGTGGTTTTGGACATGATCTCGCTGAACTATTCTGAGACCCTGTCTGCGGCCGCTGGTCACTCCATGGAAGAGGCCAAGGCTCAAACCATCGCTGCTGGCAACTACGTTCTCATTTATGAGGGCGCTATGCTGGAAAACTGGGACGGCAATGCGCTGCGCGTCGCTGGCGAGCCGGGCTCTGAGGCCCTGATTGAGGCTGCCCGCTCTGCTAATGCAGTCGTCGCTTTGGGTTCATGCGCGGTAAATGGCGGCTGGATGGCTGCTCATCCCAACCCCGCGGGCGCGTTAGGTGTCCAGGAGTTTTTGGCCAAGCATGGCGTTACCAATGTGCCGGTAGTAAACATTCCCGGTTGCCCTGCCAACCCGGAATGGCTGATGTCGGTACTGGTTGACGTTGTTGTTATGAAGGATATGACCCTTCTTGTGGATCGCCTGAATGACTGGAATACGCCAAAGGATATCTTTGGTCAAACCATTCATGACAACTGCGAGCGCCGTGGTCACTTCGAGAATGGCGAATTTGTTTACAAGTTCGGTTCCGAAGAAGAGAAGCTGGGGTATTGCCTCTATCCCGTAGGCTGCCGCGGTCCTCAGACGAAGTCTAACTGCGGTATTACCCTGTGGAACAATCGTCGTAACTGGTGTGTTCAGGGCGGTGCACCTTGCATCGGCTGCTGCGAGGCAAACCCCAACAATCCGGGCCAAAACTGGGTTGAGGTAAACACGCCGTTCTACGAGCGTCACCGTGACTTGCGTGTGGGTGACTTCACCTTCCAGCCTACGGTTGTGGCCGTGGCTTTGACTGGCTTAGTGGCTGCCGCCTTGGTAGTTCATGGCTTCGGCATGAAGCTCACGGGCCGTATGGATGGCGGTGCTCCCTTCGAGAAGATCCGCAAGTGGGACGAGAAGCATCCTGATCGCGCCATCGGCAAGTACGACTCAACTCCTGAGGAGAAACTTGCTTTGACCGAGAAGAACTGTGGTCACGTCGTTGACCCCGATGCTGTGGATGTTCAAGAAGATTCGAAGGGAGGCGATGAATAATGACTCGCTCTGTCATCGATCCCGTAACCCGCATTGAAGGTCATCTTCGTGTGGAAATGGAAGTCCAGAACGGTGTCGTAAGCGACGCTTGGGTTTCTGGTGGTTGCTTCCGTGGTATGGAGCTCGTGGTACAAGACCGCACTCCTGCTGATGCTGCTCAAATCGTAGAGCGTATCTGCGGTGTTTGCCCGGTATCCCATGCTCATGCAAGCTCTTTGGCTGGTGAGAAGGCCTACGGCATCTCCATCTCCAATAATGCTCGCATTATCCGTAACCTCCTTGAGGGCGCTCAGTTCCTGCACAGCAATATCCTGTGGTTCTACAACCTGGCTGCGCTTGACTACGTGAACCCCCTCAATGCTCTTGAGGCTAATGTGGCTGATACCTATGACTTGGCTGAGGCAGCGGGCACGTCCATGAATAGCGACTTCGCTCTTCTGAAGGACAAGCTGGCAGCATTTGCTAAGAATGGTCAGCTCTCTATCTTCTCGGGCAACTGGTTTGGTGCTGATGGCGGTACCGCCTATAAGCTCACACCGGAATTAGACCTGATCTGCACCGCTCACTATCTTGAGGCGTTGAAGATGCAGGCTCGCGCCTCTGAGGTAGCAGCTCTCTTGGGTGGCAAGATGCCCCATGTTATGACCAGCATTCCTGGTGGCACCATGTGGGTTCCCACCGAGCAGAAGCTCGACGACCTGAAGGCTATGTGCGACGAAATCTATAACTGGGTTTCCACCACCATGATTCCTGACACCTTGGCGCTGGCTCCGGCCTATGCCAACGTTATGGAGTTTGGTAAGGGCTGCGGTCGCTACATTGCGTGGGGTGTATTCGAAGGTCCTGATTATCCCTATGGCGATAACTACACCGAGCAGATGATTCATCGTTATCTGCCCATGGGTGTTCTCGATGAGAAGTTCGGCCTCTCTGATGTTGAGGAAAGCCTCATTGACGAATACATGGGTCGTTCTTGGTACAAGGGTTCCGAGACCTATCAGAGCCCCTACTTCATCACGGATCCTGACTACACTGAGTACAACGTTGAGGATCGTTATTCTTGGGTGAAGTGCCCCACCTATGATGGCAAGCCCATGGAGGCTGGCTCTATGGCTCGTATCTTTGCTGCTTACAAGCGCGGCAACAAGTTCATGGTCGAAACTGTGGACAACATGCTGGAAGCGCTGGGTGCAAAGAAGGGCGACCTGAGCGCCTTCCAGTCCACCTTAGGTCGTACCGCAATCCGTCAGGCAGAAACCCTCTATGTGGCTCAGCTCATGAAGGACTGGACCGCAGAGTTGATGGAAGCTTTGAAGGGCGGCGACGCCGAATACTTCCGCGAGCCCCTGCGCACCACCGGTGAAGGCACAGGCTTCTGGGAAGCTCCTCGTGGTGCTCTCTATCACTCCGAGAAGATTACCGACAACAAGATCGACGGTTATCAGATCATCATCCCCTCTACGTGGAACCTTGCTCCTATCAATGGCAATGGTGATCACGGTCCGCTGGAGCAGTCGCTCATTGGTGTTCCGGTGGAAGATGTAGAGATGCCCATCAACGCACTGCGTACGGTTCATAGCTTCGATCCCTGTACTGCATGTGCTGTTCATGTGACCGAGCCGGCCACGGGCAAGCGCTTCGAAACCGTCACGAGCCCCTGGGGGGTGAAGTAAATGGCGCATCTCGCACATTATCGTGAAGCCCATCCTATGATCTTTGTGGTCACCCACTGGATCAACCTCATTGCTATGATCGTTCTGATCATCACGGGCTTCTGCATTCATTTCCCGTTTATTCCGGCAGGTATGGGTGTGTGCCGCGGAGCTCATGTGTTCTTCGGCTTCGTGCTTTTCCTGAACTGCGTGTTCCGCGTGATTGCAGCCTTCTTCGTGAAGACCTCTCCGACAGGTGGTACGCGCGAGCAGGTCAAGGACTTCAAGACCTGGCTGCCGCAGGCTGACAACCGTCACCAGGCTCTTGAGTGGATCAAGTACTACTTGTTCCTCCGCAAGACCCATCCCTTGGGAGCTAAGCTTGGTGTTCCGCA
>CAJUNI010000099.1 GCA_910587945.1 uncultured Parvibacter sp. | reverse complement strand
CCCTGCTCAACAATAATCTGCAGCTTGAGAACACTACCCATAAGGATGACAGCCAAGCCGAAGCTAATTCATCCTCCATACCGACCCCAACAACTTCATCGAATGCCGATACCAACCCTGGGAATTCAACATCCTCTGAACTCTTTGAAGGGAGATTACGCCGGGGCATTAAAGTCCAAGACGGCTGTACTCACAGCTGTACCTATTGCATTGTTCACATTGCCCGAGGTCCTTCTCGCTCGCTTCCTTCCGAAGTTATCACCAAATCTTTTGATGAACTCCGTGCCGAGAACGTACCCGAAATTGTAATGACCGGTATTAACCTTGGCGCCTGGTCAGAGCAGCGACAAACCTCCACCATTGGTCTCGCTAAGCTTGTCAAAGAGCTCCTCGAACGTCCCTCCGCTCAAGAAGAGCCGCTAGCACTCAACCAACCGTCGTTTCGTCTGCGCCTCTCTAGCATTGAGCCTATGGATATCGATGGCGATCTCATTGAGCTTCTTAGTCAGTCCAAAGGTAAACTTTGCCGCCATCTTCATCTTCCTCTGCAATCGGGAAGTAGTCGTGTATTACAAGAAATGAATCGACCCTATAGCGCCGAAGATTATCTTGATCTCGTGCAGCGGCTACGCACGGCCGTTCCCAGCCTTTCGCTTTCCACCGATATCATTGCGGGATTCCCGGGCGAAACCGATAGCGATTTCGAAGAGACCCTGGCCCTTGCCCAAGCTTGCGGCTTCTCTAAGATCCATTGTTTTCCCTTCTCGCCACGAAAAGGTACGCCAGCCTTCGACCGGCCAGATGGGATCGCGCCATCGCTTCGCCAAGAACGTGCTGCAACCTTGCGCAGGCTCGGAGACCGTCTTGCCTCCGAGGACTGGCAATCGCGACAAGGTCATCCCGAATGGGCATTAGTGGAGCGTCCTGGCCGTGCTCGTCTTGAGAGTTACCATGAAATTGCCGTACCTCAAACACTCTCACCGGGTAGTTTTATTCTGGTCGATCCAGGAGACTATCAACGCTTTGGCGATTAACAGAACTATAGCGAGTCATTCACTGCTCTAGCCTGCTGGTACAATAGAGGGCAGAAAGAGAGGTTTTTAGCCACTGTGATAAACGTTACTATTCCAGATTCATTACCTGCCGCATTAGTGCTGGGACAGGATGACTGTCTCCTTCGCACCGTCCAGGATAAGTTTTCTACTCGCATAACGGTTCGCGGCAATAGTATTGATATCGACGGGAACACCATTGAATGCGCCCAACTCTCCACTGTTTTCACCGAACTCATTCGCCTTGCTCAAAGCGGAGAGGTTCTGACTCCTTCTGATGTAGAGCGCCTTATCGAACTTACCCGCTGCAGCGATTGCGCCCCGAAAGCGTTGCGCGATGATGTGCTTTACAGCTTTCAGGGACGAGCAGTACGTCCCAAGACGGCTGGTCAAAAGGCCTATGTTGATGCCATCCGCAGTCACAGCATAACCTTTGCATTAGGTCCTGCTGGTACCGGAAAAACCTACCTCGCTATGGCTATGGCCATGGCAGCACTCAAGCGCAAAGAAATCACCCGCATCGTACTCACCCGTCCTGTGGTTGAGGCGGGGGAGAATCTTGGCTTCTTGCCGGGCACCCTCACTGAAAAAATTGATCCCTATATGCGACCGCTCTATGATGCGCTCTCCGACATGATGGATCCCGTCCAAATCAATGACCTCTTAAGTAATGACGTCATTGAAATTGCACCCTTGGCGTTTATGCGCGGTCGAACCCTCAACAATGCCTTTGTCATTCTTGATGAAGCCCAAAACACCACCCAAGAACAAATGAAGATGTTTTTGACCCGCTTAGGATTCGGGTCCAAAATGGTAATAACTGGCGACCGCTCTCAAAGCGATATTCCGCTGCGCTCATCGGGATTGTTGCAAGCTTGCTCGGTCTTAGAAGAAGTAGACGATATTGCCTTTTGTACCCTTACCGGCAATGATGTAGTACGCCATAGCCTCGTAGCCGCTATCGTGGCTGCCTACGAACACGCCCAAGAAAAGGAATGAGTGAGAACCGTGAACATTCTGGTAAGTCTCAATCACGATGCTGCAAGTTTGGAAACGCTGCCCATAGCTGAGCTTGCACACTACGTTCTTGAGCAGGAAAACAAACCTGATAATACGGAAGTTTCTATCAGCTTTGTTACTGACGAGGTTATTGCTGAGCTAAACGAAACCTACCGCGGGAAAGTGGGCCCGACCGACGTCCTTTCGTTCGAGTGTGATGGCCTAGACGATAACTTCGAGCAAGCAGCGGATGACTCTACTATTTTCGAACTTGGCGACATTGTCATTGCCCCTGATGTAGCACGCCGCCAGATGGAGGAATTCGGCACTACCTTCCATCAGGAAATTTCCCTTCTCTTGGTTCATGGTCTCCTTCACCTTTGTGGCTATGATCATATTGAAGACGAAGAGGCCGAGGTAATGGAAGCTCGCGAAGCGGCACTGCTCGAATCTTGGGCTGCCATTATATTGTCCTAGCAGCAACTTCATCTCTAAGGAGCTCCTATGGCAACTCAACCCCAACGGCCCGTTCGGAATGCTAAGGCCAAAGCCAGTGGCGTCTCCTTTTCTCTGGGACAATCCTTTCGTTGTGCCTTCTTAGGCATCCTTCATTGTTTTACCACCCAACGCAATATGATGATCCATGGTGTCGTGGCTCTATTGGTATTGATTGCGGCTGCATTATGCCGGGTGGATGCAACGTCGTGGATTCTCCTACTGCTCTGTATTGGTTCTGTCTTTGCCTGCGAATGCCTAAATACCGCTCTTGAAGCAGTGGTAGATCTCGCTTGCGATCAGTACCATGAACTCGCCCGGATCGCAAAAGATTGCGCAGCGGGAGCGGTGCTGATTAGTGCTCTTGTTTCTGTGGTGGTGGGACTGGTCATTTTCATCCCCGCACTCCAAACCTTGTTTGTGTGAGAGGAACGATTCTATGGACTTAGATGCATTCTTTGCTGAAAACCCAATGGGAGGCCCAGCGCCACACTTCGATGGAAGCGATGAACTCCATTCGGGATTCGTCACCTTAGTTGGACGGCCTAATGCGGGAAAATCAACGCTGTTAAATGCCATCATGGGTAAAAAGATTGCCATTACCTCCAATACGGCTCAAACCACCCGTCATCGTTTTCGGGCTGTCGTAAACCGGCCCGGGCTACAGATGGTTATTGTAGATACCCCGGGACTCCATAAACCCCATGACGCGCTAGGGGAAGAACTCAATACCTCTGCCATCAAGGCACTGGAAGATGTTGACGTTATCGCCATGGTCATTGATGCCACGAAACCTATCGGTCGCGGTGATGAGTGGGTGGCAGCCCAGATTCAACGCTCCAAAGCGCCAAAAATTTGCGTACTATCTAAGCGCGATTTAGCAAGTCCGGAACAACTCAGTGCCCAGCGAGAAGCAGCTGAGCAATTAGGCACGTGGGATGCCATGGTGGCTCTTTCCGCCACAGAGGGATACAACGTGGAGGCGTTTGTGGAAGAGGCAGCAGCACTTCTTCCGGTGGGGCCTCCCTGGTTTCCGCCTGACATGGAAACCGATCAACCCTTAGAGGTGCTTATTGCAGAGTTTATCCGCGAGAAGATTTTGCGTAGCTTCAATGACGAAGTTCCTCACGCCATCGGAGTTCAGTGCGAAGAGGTTACCTACGACCGCAAGAAGGATCTCTATCGCATTTTTGCCATCATTTATGTCGAGCGTGACAGCCAAAAGGGCATTATCATTGGAAAAAAGGGGAGTGCCATCAAGCAAATTGGTATCGAAGCACGCCAAGATCTGGAACAACTCTTAGGATGCCGGGTATTCCTTGACCTATCTGTCAAAGTTCGCAAGAACTGGCGTCGTGATGCCAATCAAATTCGTCGTTTTGGCTATGGGGAAGGGCTGTAGTGCTGGTGCGCTTAAGGTGACCTTTCTGTCATTGCTGTAGCGAATCGACCCCCTCCTCGGCTCATTGGGCTATACTTTTCCTCAAATCGTCTAAAGGAGAACATTGGCCTAATGAAATGCCCTCATTGTCATAGCGATAATCCCATAGATGCTACCCAGTGTGGCAGCTGTGGTTCGCCCCTGCCTTCGCAGGCTCGTTCCTCTAACCCTCACCATGTCATTGAAGATGGATTAGATGAAATTCGATCTATGAAAAATGGGGCAGAATCTATTGGCGCCACTGATGTCTTCGCCGGCCTAATTGCCGACAATGCGCGCCGTAGTGCTGAAACGGAAGTGGCACAAAAGTCTGAGAGCACGCCTCGCCGCCATGCACGCCATGCCACCGACCCGACGTTGCTCGAAAAAGATATTGAAGCAGAGGATATTTTTACTACCACACCCAAAAGCACTGAGCGAGATTCCTTGGTGGAAGTAGTAGAAGATATCTTTCCTGCCAAAGAAAAGCCAGCAATTCCTGATGCGGTAAAAATTAAGCGTCCGAACAGCGACGTTACTGCTGACTTTACAGGTCTAGAAACCCTCGTGGATTCAAGTTATGTGCCGCCCACCTATCAAAGTGCTGGGGACACCATGGAGTTCCCCAATCTTGATAGCGCAGGGGCCCCGCGGGTTGCTGCTCGCTTTCGCAGCGATGACTCCAAAAAAGAACTCAAGCGTCAAAAGAAAGCGCAGAAGAAACTCGACAAGCAACGGCTCAAAGAGCAGCGCAAGCGTGACAAGGAGCTTGAGGCTGCCGGAGCAAAGAGCGCCCAGGATCTCGCCGCTGGCGCAGTAGTAGGAGCAGCGGCGGGAGTTGCTACTGCTCAAGCCGCAGGGTCTTCTCAAGAGGCATCGTGGCAGGAGGGGCAACCGATCTCTCAAGCCATTCCAGTCTCAAGCGATCCACTCTCTTCTCCTTCGCAACCAGATGGTGGGGTAGTGGACTCTTTCGAAGCTTGGGATCGGGACTTCGAGGCTGTTGAGCCCGTGGTTGATGAAGCCACGGAATTACCCTATGACCCCATCTATGAATCAGAAACTATCAATTGGGAAGAGTTTGATAGTTCTGACGAACCCATCGATGAGGGTGTACCGTTTGTAGACACTCATTCAGACGATCCTGCTATTACAGCATTTGTAGCTACTGAGCCCGACTCAGCGTCAACTTCGCAAAACTATCGCACCCCTCAAGACACCCCGCGCTCAAAGCTTCCTCTGATTGTAGGAATTATTGTGGCTGTCTTGATTGCGGCGGGCATCATTGCACTGGTTACCTACAACTTAGAACTATGGGGCGGCAAGATTGTACCCAACGTCGTAGATCAAACCGAAGCTGATGCCGCCTCAGAACTTGAAGCAGCTGGCTTTACAGTGCGCGTCACCCAAGTGAAGTCCGATGATACCGAAGGCATTGTGCTTCTTACTGATCCTGAAGGAGACCATCGTGCCCCTGAAGGCTCTGAGGTTATGATTGCTGTTTCAGTACCACGCTACATTCCTGAGGTAGTAGGGAAGAGTCAGGCGGATGCCGCGGCGCTATTGGATGCTGAAGACTTTGAGTCAATCACCTACACCGAACAGCGCTCCAATGAACCCGAAGGTACGGTGCTCGCCATCACTCCTGACGCCGGTACTCAAGCTAAATCTAATACTCTCATAACGGTCACAGTAGCAGTACCGTTCTATGTACCTTCTGTCGAAGGAATGGATCAGGCAGCGGCTACCACTACC
>CAJUNI010000098.1 GCA_910587945.1 uncultured Parvibacter sp. | reverse complement strand
TCCTTTCTCCTGGAGCATGTCCAAAATGCTGCCGCAGTCCCCTTTGGTACGCGGTACAGTGCATTTTCGAGCGTTTTTTTGAGTGCTGGGTGCGGCGGTGTTCTGGGTCGTGTCTTGCGGTCGGACGTTTCCCCAGGTGGTAGCTATGCTCAAATAAGATAGTGGGTCGGAATGCCTCCCCAGCGCGTACCAAAGTGGAGGATCTTGGCAGAACTGTGCCTGAATCTTCGAGAAGAAGAATAGGTGCACCCTCAAGCGTCAGCTCCTGGCGCTGAAGTACTAAAAGTTGCAAGCCCGGCGGCGTGCTTAGGAGTTGGTGTAGGTGTAGAAACCAGCTCCTGCGTTAATGCCCGTCTTGCCTTCGTCAATGCGTTGCTTCAGCATCTGCGCAATGCGAGCAGCCACGCTGTTGGGATCCTGAGCTGCGGGGCTGGCTGCCACAATGTTGTAGGCGGTGTTCAGACCCACAATGTCAAGGATGCGGAAGGGGCCAAGTGGGGCGCCCGTCCCCAACATCCAGGCCTTATCGATAGTCTCAACATCGGCAACGTCGTTTGCAAGCAGGGCTTCAGCGGCATTGAGGAACGGCACCAGCATGCTGTTGAGTAGGTAGCCCGGTTGCTCCTTTTTCAGCTCAAGAGGAATCATGCCAATGGCCTTCGCAAAATCAACGACGGTTTGATAGGACTCCGGCGATGTTTCGGCGGTACCCATGACCTCGGCCGTGTTGTTCTTCCAGATGTTGTTGGCGAAATGCAGAGCCAGGAACTTATCCTCGCGGCCGGTGAAACTCATCATGGCGCTTGGTAAAAGCGTCGACGAATTGGTGCAGATGATAGCCTCTTCGCTCAAAAGATCTTTGATGGAAGTATAGAAAGCCTCTTTCTCGTCAATCACTTCGGCAATGGCCTCAATGACAAGATCGGCTGACCCGAATGCCTCGGCAAGATCGGTGGTTAGCGTGATGCTGTCGAAGGCCACATCTACTTGCTTGATGAGGGCATCAATGTCTTCGGGCGGCATCTCGGGGGAAGGGGCAAGTCCGCGGCAATAGGCCTGGGGATCGGTTTTCATGGCTTCCAGCGTGGTTTTATAAATGCCACGAAGACGTTCGAGCTTGGGTTTCGTGCGCTCAATGGAACCTTCGCTTCTCAACCACATAGTGGCGTTGAAACCCTTGTAGGCGCTTTGCAAAGCGATTTGGCTTCCCAGTACGCCGCCACCGGCGACGGTTACATTCTTCACTTCCATGGCAATCCTTTCGTAAGACGAATGATCAACAGGTTGATTCTAGTTGCCTCCAGTAGCCATTCGGTCGCGCAAAGCCAGACTGTTGCGAAGTCTAAAGAAAGGGTGATGTGCTCGAGGCTGGGGTGGAAGCTGCGAGGCGGAAGCCATGGACGGAAGGTTCGCAGCGAACGCTTCGCCACATTGAGGCGTGGCAGGCAGTGGCGGCGGGGTGCATCCAAAAGCAAGCAACCTCGCTTCCCATCAGGAGATAAACTCGCAAGAGCCACCATTTTGTTGCGCAGCAGAACCCCTGAAATCTATGACACGATTACGCAGTATTTGTAGTAAGACTTTTGAGAAGGGGAAGAAATGATCAGGGGAAAAACAATTGCCATTGCTCTCATGATGGCCGCCTTTTTGGCGTTGTATGGTTGCGCATCAGGGCAAACTAACGCTTCCGCACCTGCCGTAGAAGAAAGTGAACCAGAGCAGGAAACTATTGACCTAGAGGCTCTGAATACTCAAATAGTTGATGGCTATTGGCAGATTGATTCGGCCACTGTTGATAGTCAGGTAATCACTCAAGCAACTATTCTTGACGCAAAGAAACAGGGCACTCTGTATTATGGCAAGTTTAATGATGACGGAACCTTTGTCATGTATAACCATAGCTATGGTCAAGATAAGGTTCTGTGGCCCGGCACCTGGGTTATCGATGACGAGGGTGTGTTTACCATGACGCTTGAAAATGGTATTCCGTTTACGACGGACACTATTTCAGACACCCTCAGCTTAAAAATTCCGAGCAATATTCAGACAGGTAATAGAGCTTGGCAGCTGACGCTCTCTAAGCTGACGAACGACGAAATCCAGGCGGAGATTGCGGCGGCTAACGAGATCTCGCCAACCATTACGGTGGGGCAGCCAGTTGAGACGGACGAGTTTTCCTTTGAGGTTACAAGCGCAGGATTTGTAAATGAGTTCTATCCTCCTGATACGTCTGGATACTATAGCTACTATGAAGCATCCGCAGGTAAGCAGTTCTACCTGGTGAGAGGCACGTTTAAGAATCTTGGATCCACTACTGCAAATTTACGCTATGCAACCGATGCAAAACTTAGCTTCAATGGCGGGCAATACGAACTAGAGCCCGAGATTGCTGGTTGCCGAAGCGATGCTGACGATTTTTACGACTACAGTGTAGGGCCTCTGGACTCGATTGAGTTCTTTATCTTCACTGAGGTATCTGATGAGCTTGCGGCCTCTACCGAGTCTGCAGAGCTGTATTGGCGTTTTGCCTCGCCGATGGATGTGTATTACAACGACTCTGTCTGTGCCCACAGCTACGGCATCGTTCTTTAAGAGGGACTACTCTCCGCTGCGAAGTGGCGCGATAGCGAAAGAGTCAAAAAGGCTTGCATTGTAATGGGATTCCAAGCCGTTTGTTGCGTGGTCGGTAAACCCTAAGGGATACCGACCACGTTCATTTCAACTGCCTTGAGGCGTGGCGGTTGGCGCCCAAGCTGTGTCGCTTGAAGCTACGAGGCGGAAGCTGTGGATGGAAGGTTTACAACAAACGCTTCGCCATATATAGGATGTATTTCGGTCTGCGTGCGGGGGCAAAAATTGGTTGCGCCATAAAATGCAAGCCAAAATAGGTGGTCTAGATTACGAGCTTTTCTGATGATAAAAGGCGTTAGGATAAGCTGGTCGGAAGGAACACCGCAATGAAAATCGAGATAGCGAAACGCCTCTATGAATATCGGAAAGCGGCAGGAATGTCTCAGGAGCAAGTGGCTGAGCGCCTCGGGGTATCGCGTCAGGCCGTGTCCAAGTGGGAATGCGCTGAGTCGTCTCCCGATACAGAGAACCTCATAGGATTAGCACTGCTCTACCAAATTACTGTTGATGAGCTTTTGTTTGCGGATCCTGAGTGCATGACTCCGGGCGAAGAGGCAGCTCGGGCGTCGACTATCGCAGGCGATTCTCAGGCGAGTTCCACGGGTAATTCCGCGAGCGATCCAATGTCCGGCGATGAACGCATCCCCAACGCTGATCCCGCGGCTGGCCGCGAATGTGGATTCCAAGAGGGGACTCCGGCTGACTTCCGGGGAGTCGACGAGCAGGACTCTCGGGAGGCGTATGCAAGCGATCCTGCCTACAGCTCTTATGTAACCGACGGGTTCGACGAAGTGTTTTCGTCCTACGAGCCTCCCGTTGCTCCTGGCGAAGATTACGTAGATATCAGTTTTGGTAATGGCGTACATGTGCGCGATTCCAAGAAGGGCGAGGAAGTCCATGTGGGGTGGGATGGAATCCATATCGACAGCGAAAATGACCACGTCCATTTGGACTTCGGTGCCCTTGCTCGGATGATTCGCGCGTTTCGCAAAGATCAGTACTAGGGCGGCTGATCGGCCCGGGCGTTCGAGCGCCGCAAGGACATAAGGCACAGGATGGCAACCACAATGAAGCCCATGCCGCCGATGATGCCGGTGGGGGCGGGGCCGACGAACGGGTTTGAGATCACGGCGAACAACGTGGGAGCATTGCCGCAGCCATTGAGTGCACCGTGGGCAAACACGGCGGGCAGGCAGCTTTTCGCTCTCAGGGTAAGCCAGCTGAAAAAGCTACCCATAACCATGGTGAAGCAGCACATGGCAACAATGCCGAGCACCGGCCACCCCGGATAGCCGAGGCCGTAGTTGTGGCCGAGGATGGTGATGGGCGCATGCCAAAGGCCCCAGATGATCCCGCTCACCACAATCGTGAACGTTACGGAACGCTTCTCCAGCATATGAGGTAAGAGATAACCCCGCCATCCCCACTCTTCGCCGAAGCAGGTGAACATGTTGAGGGCCGGGGCGATGAGGACCAATGCTAACTGCGCATAGGCCATAACGGCAATCTCGGCGTCGGGCAAAGCCGGCTGCCCCGCCGCGGCCAGCTGCGCCTCTATCGTCTCCTTGAAATAAGGCATTGCAGGATCGAAACTGCCCGGGGTCACGAGGAAGTAAAGGGCGCCCCCGAGAGCTACCAGGACCATGGGTCCGAACCAACCCAGTAGGTAATACTTGCCCGTGCCCTTGAACCGCTTCGGCTTAATCCAAACGTTGCGAAAGCCTTCGCCCGTCAGCAGGCGCGTCACTGCAGCGCCGATGGCCGGGAAGAACATGCCCGCGCCTACCGCAAGCATCACCTCCAGAGTACTCAGGGGGTTGACGCCGGCCATTAATGCCGGGAGCGTTTGCGGGTATACCACTGCAAACCAGAACCCCCAGGTAAGTGCAAACGTGACAACGCAGTAAACCGCCACGCGATGGTTGGCAAGCCTCTCTCTAATTGCCGCCATGGCTCTCACCCGCCTTCACTTCGCAAGCGTAATGGCAGGTTCCTGGCACGCACTGGCCGGGGGCTATCTCGATCGGCTCGGCATGATAGTGCTCCACGCACCAATCTTTCTGATGGCAGCAGGGGCAGGTGAGCTTGCGCGTTCTGGGGGTATGGCCCGACCAGAAAAAGGCACCTAGCTTTGGACGGAAGTCTGCTCCGCATATCGGGCAAAGATAAGTGGAATGCGCGCTGTAATACCGTACTTCCGCGACGCCAATCAGAGCCACCGCCACCAGCGCCACCGGGAAGGGCCACCATAGGCCCGTCAGAATGCCCAGCACTAGCGTGCCAATCCAGGCGGCATCCATGAGAACGCCTAGGATAATCATGGTGATCCACCAGCGAGTTCTCGCCTTCTCGTCATTCATTCGTTTTGCCATGGCCGGTTCGGTGGTAGCCATCAACTTGCCGAAACGCTCGAGGTCAGCACGCGCCGTATTCAGAGCTTGTAGTCGCTTGGCGCTCTCGTTGATTTCGCGCTCGAGGCTTTCCGCTTGCTCGTCGAGGAGTAGCTTCAGCACGGCGTCGCGGTTCGGGCTTTCCAGCACGCCCTTGATCTGTGCGAGTCGAAGCCCCAGCGCCTTCAGCATGAGAATGAAGCGGAGTCGCTCCGCGTCGGCTGCGGAGTAAAGCCGGCGCCCGCCCTCTGAGTAGTCCGAGGGTGCAAGCAGCCCTTTGTTGTCGTAGTACTGCACGGTGCGCACGGTGGTGCCGCACACTTCAGCAAGCTCTCCAGTTTGATAATAGGTGTTGTTTTCAGCCATGGTTTCACCTCCTTGCAGGCTTTTGTACAACGCGACGCTGCGTCACGAGCAAGCGTTTTCTTCGATAAATCTTTCCGCATTGTATAAGATGCAAGGGAATGAAGGGTTAGAGTCGAGGGTATTCCTCTGACCCGCAGGCACGAACCATGGCGATGTACTCTTCGACTGTAAATTCCCTACTTGATACTTTTTGGGTGGCCTCGGCAATGGCTTGATCGCTTGGCATTGGAAGACGCCGTGTGGGGGCGGCTTACCCGACGGCTGGGGTACCCGCGCCAGGATCCTCCAGGTTCCCTGGAATAGTTGCTGCGGGATACACTCTAGTGGCGGAATTCCGGCGGCTGGGGGCCGGTGTGCCAGGAAATCCCACTT
>CAJUNI010000097.1:4978-5902 GCA_910587945.1 uncultured Parvibacter sp. | reverse complement strand
TCCTGGGGCAGCCGTTCCATGTGGCCGAGGTCTTCACCGGCGTGCCTGGCGTGTACGTGCCCGTTGAGGACACCGTGCGCTCGTTCAAGGAGATTCTGGACGGCAAGTGCGACCACATTCCCGAGCAGTGCTTCCAGAATAAGGGACCCATCGAGGATGTGTATGCAGCCTACGAGAAGATGAAGGAAGAGGCGTAAATGGCTTCCACGTTCCATTGCGTAGTGGCTACTCCCACCCGCAAGCTGTTCGACGGCGATATCTATTTCGCGTCGGTGCCGGGCGGCGAGGGATCGTTCGGTGTGATGGCGGGGCACGAACTGCTGGTGGCGTTGAACGCTAAGTCGGGCATTGTGTCGCTGAACCTGGACGAGGCTGGCTCGCAGAAGGAAGAATTCCTGATCAGCGAGGGTGCCACGCAGATGTACAACGGCATCCTGACGGTGCTTGGGCGCTTCGGCAAGAACGTGAAGAACATCGACCGCGAGTCCATGGCGGCACGTGCTGATGAGATGCGCAACCACATCCAGGAGCTTGAGGGGCAGGCTGAGTCCGCGCAGGATAAGGCCGAGTTGGAGTCGAGCCGCGACCGCTTGGAGTGGTACGAGCGCCAGATCGCCTACGCCGAAGAGGGAAAATAGCTTTAGGTGATGCGTCTGCGGTCGTTCAGGCGCATCATTGACGCCCATGGCTGCGACGGTAGCTACGTTCCAAGTGATGTATTTGGGGCAGCTCAGGTGCATCATTGACGCGGTGCAGGGCGTGCTTGAGGGCGCGCTGCACATCGCGAAGAGTTTTGAGCCTGTTTTAAAGGGGCGCTTGCGGAATGCGGGCGTCCCTTTCATTTCGGCTGATGGATTCTCGAAAAGTCAGACCATCCTTTCTTTCTGCTCCCTTCTTTCTGTCCTTTTTCCTTCTTCCCCTCCC
>CAJUNI010000097.1:3052-4968 GCA_910587945.1 uncultured Parvibacter sp. | reverse complement strand
TGACAAAAACAGAGCGCTCGACTCGCATTAGCGGCTGAAATTCCCAAAAAGAGGGGTGAAAAAGCCAAAAAAGTGCTGAAAATGCTACTAGAACCGGAAGCGTTGAAAACTAGGAGTGCTAAAGACTGGGCTATCAGCTGATCTCTGATAACGCGAACTAGAAGCGCTGAGAGGCAGGAGGGGCAAAGAAGCGGGAGTACCAAAGACTCGGAAGTCCAAAGAGTTGGAAGTGCTAAAGTGAGTGACTTTGCCATCCCAAAGAGCCAAAGTATCATGAAGAATGAGCTTGGCATCCCAGAGATCTAGAAATACCGGAGTGTGCGACGTTAACATGGGCGGCTCTGACAGAACTGGAAGCTTCGAAGAGTCAGAGGCCCTCAAAAAGCCAGGGAACTAAGGAGCCAAGAAGCCAAGGAGCCAAGAAGCCAAGGAGCCAAGAAGCCAAGGAGCTAAGGAGCTAAGGAGCCCAGCGTAATGACTGAGGGCAATCGATAGGATCAACGGCAGTGCGAAAGGTCGCAAGAAAGAGCCAATGCGACCAAAAGGTGAATCGTGAATTGTCAGGGGAGAAGATCATGGAAAAGCACTATCTGCTTTCAGGTGAGGCAATAGAACAACTCATCGATTGGGAATACAACGCCGGGTGCATCGCGAGCGATCGGATTACGGTTGATGGCTGCAAGGTCGGCTACTTTTCGCGCGAAGAACCGCTTGCGAATATGCCCGATAGCGGATGGCGCTTCTGGTCGGGTGATGAATCCGACGAGTATGCAAGCGATGTGGGTAATTTCACCGTGTTCAATACGAATACGATTTGCAATTATGATCGCGAGATCATTCCTTTTCTGGAGGCGCCGTGTGGGTGTGAATTCGTGCGTGACGAGACGATCGTTGCACATTTTGCGCCTGACAATGAGCTTGCATTCGCGTGGTTAGTGGAGACCAACCCCGATCTTCTCGCGCGCGTGGGCGAGTAAGAAACGCTGCATACATACCCCATTAAACCTTGCAAAGGCCCAGTTCAGAGCCTTGAAAACGTACGCATGTACCCGTATTGAACCCGTTTGTTGAAAATGTGGAGTCGGTCTGTAGGGGGTTGCTAAAATCGAATTCGACTTTTAGTTTTAGTCGTGGCTTCGGCCAATAGTATCGGGAAAATACTATGGCACATAGAGCTTCGTAACGGGACTAGCGCGTAAGCGCACGAAGCGTGCCGAAAAGGGACGGAATATCATGCGTACTTTACGTGCACCCAAACGGGTCTTCTTGGGCGTGCTCGCGTTGTCATTGGCGTGCACTCTCACTCCTATCGCACCCTCATACGCAGCAGAAACGAACGAAACGCCTCTTGCGAGTGGCGTCAAGAATGCCGTTATCGCTGAGGCGTCGCAAGCCGACCAAAGCGCAGCGCAAACGGACGGCAACGCATCGGCAGCTGATGCGTCCGCAGGCGATAGCGCGTCCAGAGCGGTCTCTGCGGCTGACCAAGCTACCGCTAGCACACAGCCCAGCGCTGGCGAATCTGCTGGCGCAGGCACCGGTGAAGCCGAGGGCGCTCCCGCGTCGGCGGCAACGGCCAGCAACACATCGGCTAGCGCGGCTCCGATTGAGATCATCTCGGGCCAGGTATCGCTTGAGGATGCCGCTGCCGCCCGCACGTTGATCCAGCAAAACGGCCTCACGTTCATCGACAACACCGACGGCACCGCCACCATGGTGGGCTGGAGCGGCAGCGCCCCACAGGGCGAGCTGAGCATCCCTGCCCAGGTCAACGGCCTTGCCGTAACCAACATTGACTTTCTGGCTCAGGTACCGCTTGTCACGGACGACCTGGACCTCAGCGATGCTGCCCGCGCCGTTGCCGAGAGCAACGCCGTGGCAGCCGCCATGCAGGCACCGGCTGTTACGCGCCTGAG
>CAJUNI010000097.1:0-3042 GCA_910587945.1 uncultured Parvibacter sp. | reverse complement strand
CATTCCGGCCAGCGTTGCCACCATCAACACTGCCAGCTTCGCGGCATTCCCGGGGCTCGTTGCCATTGAGGTAGCGGCCGACAATCAAATCTATTCAAGCTACAACGGCATGCTCTTCGACGAGCAGCTCTCTCACCTCCACCTCGTTCCGGAGGCTATGGAGGGCGTTGCCGTGCTCCCTGCGTCTTTGGCCACTGTCCCTGCTTGCGTAATCTCCCGTTGCACAAAGCTTTTTGGCCTGGACATCCCAACAGGGGGCGCGGCTGACGCAGCCTTCGCAGTCCGGAACGGTATTCTGTATGCCAAGAATCTGACACCCTCTGGGACGCCCGATGGCACCCTGACGTTGCTGGCGGCGCCGATGGGAATAGGCGCCAGCACGGTGATAGACGCATCGTGCACGAGCATCGCCGAGGGTGCCTTCTGGGGCAACACGGCCCTTAAGACGATCGTGGTGAAGGGCACGGTTGACCGCATCGCCGCGGGCAGCTTTGCCGCAGCGGTTGCGGAAGGCGAAGAAGGCGCTCCCATCAATACCGCCATGCCGCTTGGCGAGGACGGCACCGTGTGGGCCGCTCTGCCAGCGTTCAGCGAAGAGGCTCCCAAAAACGCCACTGTGGCGCTGATGGTGGGCGAGACCGAGCATGCATTTGCGAAAGGCGCGTGGGAAGCCGCTGGCTTCACCCGCTTCGCGGACCCTGCCACGCCTGGCGACACCGCAGAGACCGATGGCTTCGTGTTCACCTTACTTGATGACTTCACGCTGGCCGTAACCTATGAAGGGGAAGCCCAAGGAGACATCGCCATCCCAGCGCAAGCTGAACTCGGTGGGGTGTCATATGGTGTGACCCGCATAGCCGATGCTGCCTTTGAGAATCAAACGGGCATGACCTCGGTGAGCATCCCGGAGAGCATCACCTCAATAGGCGCTCGCGCTTTTGCCGGGTGCACAAGCCTTGCAAGCGCATCCCTTCCGGGAAGCGTTGTGAACATCGGCACCGCTGCGTTTTCGGGATGCAGCGCGCTTGGCTCAGTTGAGCTGCATGAAGGCACGACCACGATCTCAGAAGGCGCTTTCGCGGGCACAGCACTCACCTCGATCACCCTTCCAAAGACCATGCGCACCGTAAGCGCTGCCGTCTTTGAGGATTGCGCACACCTTGAGCAGGTGCTCATGCTAGGGACTCAAGCAGATATCTCATCAACCGCCCTGGGCAACACGAGCGGAGTTAAGATCTATACCCCCTATAGCGAATCAGGACCGCTCTGGCCCCAGCTTCCCGCCTCTGGTAACACCGTCTGCGAATACGGGGTTGCCATGCCGAGCGATCCTATCGCGCTTACCGTGGGAGATGAGATCTATCTGCCCAACTACGAAGGCGTGTCCCTCCATAGCGCAGGGGACATCACCACAAGCTACACCTATAAAGGATATCCCGTCTATGTGGATACCGAAGGTACCGTCAAAGCCAAAACACCTGGGACCGCGCCTGTCAACGTCATGCTGTATCTGGGTTCCACTCTGCTGGCCAAGGCTACTGTCACCGTCATGGTGCAGGCTGCTGCAGAAGAAGAGCGCGAGGTCATAACGCCTGAGCCTATCGTGGAGGCCGGGGAAACGGGAGACCTGCAAGAGGAAGATGAAAATGGAGATGAAGGACAGCAACAGGGCAGTGCTGCTGCTCTATATACGGTTGCCTCTTTGAATTTGGTGAATTTTTCTTCAAGCACTCTTTTTAACTCATTAACCGAGCACATGTCTTTGTTTAATGAGTCAGTCAGCAGAGCATCGGGCGGTGTAATAGAGTATCGTGGTGCAGGTCCTGTAACGATTCTGGGGGCATCACCCTTTACTAGGTATTACTACAATCTTGATACGGACAAAACAAGTACGGTAGCGGGGCAAGGCAACCACTATACACCCAGATATAAAATGGGAAGCTTTAATCTTGGTAGTACTGGGAAAACAGGGCCGGATGGGCAAAAATACAAAATTCACTTAACAGGTAAAAACACCGACAATAATAATAGTTGCGATTATTATGTTCGGCTTACAGGTAACGGAGATATTACTTCTATTCGCTATGCGTTTGAGAATGCGAAACCGTTTGCTGACTATAAACACACTGTGGGAGATTGTTCTGCCGGAAGCGGTGCAAGTGTCGATTCTATGTCCCATGCCTATCTCTACGTGAACGGATACGGAACCAGAACCGTTACATTTAATGCTAATGGTGGCTTGATTGGATCGGCTTCAACAAGCTCTGCAACAGTGAAGCCATACGAAATCAAGAACTCTCCAACACCAACTCGCACAGGATATACGTTTGCAGGGTGGTATACGGCTAGTAGTGGCGGAAGTCGTATCATGGGCGCCAATGAAGAAATAGAATCTACCCAGCAAACTACTATTCTTGGGAATCAGACTCTATACGCTCAGTGGAATGTCATCAGCTATACCATCACGTGGAACCCCAATGGCGGAACCTGGTCTGATGGGACGACGGGGAACAAGACAACTTCAGTTGCGTACGGCTCCAGGCCGTCAGCACCAGCTACGCTAACAAAAGCTGCTACGGCTCAGTACACCTACGCTTTCACGGGTTGGAGTCCGAGCCTTGCTGCTGTTACTGGCGCTACAACCTACACGGCAGCATATTCGCAAACCCCGCAAAGCTATTCGATTTCAGCTTCTGCAGGTACGGGAGTTAATACAATCACGCCATCAATTTCTAGCTACAGCTTTAGCACAAGTGCGCAGTCGTTCACGGTAACAGCAACAGCGAGAACAGGGTATAACGCAAGCAAGCTAACACTGACGACAAGTACAACAGGCGTTTCTTTTAGCAATAATGGAACTGCGAGAGTCACCGTTACCCTTGCAGCTAGTAAGACGGGCAATGTGACCGTGACCGGCTCTCTTGCACCAAGCACATATACCGTTTCATTTAATGCGAACGGTGGAACGGGAGCGCCGAACGCCGTTACGGCAACCTATGGAGCGGCGATGCCAACGCCGCTCAGTAGTACGCCGAGCAAGAC
>CAJUNI010000096.1 GCA_910587945.1 uncultured Parvibacter sp. | reverse complement strand
AGCGCGGGCTTTGCAAGCCTGAGGTCAGGGGTTCGATCCCCCTATGCTCCACCATAGTGATATTAGTCGAACCCCTTCGGGGGTTCGATTTTTTATATTGGGGAATAGTCACCCCGAAGGGCTCCACCCATAGGCAGGCTTCGTTCCTCAGCGCGAGCTACCAACCTAGTGCCAGCACCGCCAGCGCCCACAGCACCAGGAGATGTCCCGGGTAGTAGGCGTAGAAGAACCACTTCATGGATCGCCCGCGCTGGCCGTTATAGTGCCAGAGCAGCAGCGCCGCCAATGAAAATCCAATGCCGGCATAGAGCACCTGTCCCACCATGGCCCAGCGCCACCCTAACACCTCGATAGTATTAAAAGCGCCTACTCCCATCTCTCCGGTAATCAAAGACGCTCCGTCACCACCGGTTTGCAGAAGATAAGAAAGAGCAGGGAGAAGAACCGCGACGCAAGCTACCGCGAGCGCACTCAAGATCCCTCGCTTTGATGGGCGATCTAGCGCCATCAAGTAAATCATGACCGGACCGATACCGCCCCAATCAAAGGGCGCCGTTAGTAGGCAGGCGAGCACAACCGCCAGAAGTCCAGCACCAGAAAAGAAATTCCGACGCTGCACCCATAACACCAATAGTCCCACCAGTAGGGTAAAGAGTACATTGGGAGTAGCTCCCCACAAAAGGCTATAAGGCACTTGGGCAATGGCCGCAAAGATTCCCAACCGAAGAGCGTAGGCGCGCAGATTAGAGGTGTAGTGAAATCCTTCCACCAACAGAAAAGCCATAATGGGAAAGGTCACGCCGCCCAATCCATAAAGGATAAGGGTGACTTCTAGTGGCAGTAGTCCCGCGAAAATATTGGCGCAATGGTTTGCCGTCATAGCAACAATGGCTGCTACCTTTAAGGCAAACGAAGTTATGGCGGCTGGGTGTTTTGGCATGGTGAAATTATATACTCAGCCTATGAGCCGAAAGATTAGATTTCATAGACCCCTTCTCATTGCCCTTGGGTGTGTAGCTTTTTGCGCGGTGGCACGCTTGGGCCTCGACCTTTGGTTGGTAACCACCGGAAGTGGGGTTGAGTTTTGGGGAATTACCCCTGGCATTCCTAAAGAGCCCCCGGCGTCTCCTGAAACTCTCGTCTATCGTCTGGGAATTTTGGGAGGAAACGCTCTCTTTGCCGCCGTCGTTGAAGAGCTCATTTTTCGCGGCGCGCTGTTCCGGGGTCTTCGGAATTTCTTGGAACGCTTTACCGTCTCGGCGGTTGTTTGGGCGGCGGTTCTCAGTTCGGCGCTGTTTGCCCTGGCCCACGCATTGGATCCGGCGTTACTTGCGGAGCCGAGCGCGGGTGTTTGGATAGCACTCGCTGCTAAGGTAACTCAGGCGTTCGGGTTTGCCATGATTATGGCTGCTCTATGTCAGAGCAGTGGCACTTTATGGATTCCCATGGTGGTTCATGGACTCTTTGATTTACTCTACTTTAGCGTTCCGGTGTTGTGGTTTGGTGCGTTGCCGACAACTTATGGTGTAACGGACCCATGGAATCTCGGGTACATCCTACTCTCAGCACTTCTCATGGTGGGGGGAGCCGCCGTCGGCAGTAAGGCACTTACGCATTCCCCTGATGAACCCTCACGGGTGGTAAAGCCGCGCGTATAATACGCACCCGCTCCTGCAATTTCGGGATGCAGTCACTCTAAGGGAGCCCCACCACAGGGGTCCCTACCATTTAATACATAAGGACGTAGGTACATGAAGCAAGAGAATATTCGTAATGTGGCCATTATCGCGCACGTTGATCACGGAAAAACAACCTTGGTTGACCGCCTCCTCTGGGCGTCCCATGTGTTTCGTGACAACCAACAAGTAGAAGAGCGGGTTCTCGATTCCAATGATCAAGAGCGCGAACGCGGTATCACTATTCTTTCGAAGAACATCTCTATTACCTACAAAGGGGTCAAAATCAACGTCATCGATACCCCGGGCCATGCCGATTTTGGTGGCGAAGTAGAGCGCGTTTTGAATATGGCCGATGGCGCACTCCTCATTGTGGATGCTTACGAAGGCCCCAAACCCCAAACGCGTTTCGTTTTATCCCATGCCCTTGAGCGCGGGCTGCGCATTGTGGTGGTAGTTAACAAGATTGACCGTCCCAATGCCGATCCCGAAGGTGCGGTCGATAAGGTATTTGACTTGATGGTGGAATTGGGCGCCTCAGATACCCAACTCGACTTCCCCGTTATTTATGCCTCTGCCGTGAATGGCTACGCGCGCTATGAGCCCAGCGATGACAACCTGGACATGGTGCCGCTGCTTGACACTATCCTTGAAGAGGTTCCGGCACCGGAAGTAGACGAAGACGGTCCGGTGGCGCTGCAAATCTGCACCGTTGATCACTCAAGCTATGAGGGCCGCATTGGTGTGGGCCGTCTCCACAGTGGCATCATGCACGAAAAAGAGCAGGTGTTGGTCGTGAAGGCTGACGGGACTCAGCGCAACGGCCAGGTGCGCAAGGTCTATACCTTCGAGAACCTGGGCAAAGTGGAAGTAACCGAGGCTATTGCCGGCGACATTGTGGCAGTCATTGGTATTGAAGATGCTGATATCGGCGACATCATCACCTGTCCTGAAAACCCGGTCGAGATGGAACCCATTGCCGTAGAAGAACCTACCATGGCGGTCGTGTTTGAAGCTTCCACGTCACCCCTGGTAGGTCGTGAGGGCGATATCGTGGGTGGCCGCCAGCTCAAAGAGCGCCTGCTGCGCGAAAAGGAAAGCAATATTTCCATGCGCATCAACGAACTCGAAGACAAGAGCGGCATTGAAGTGGCCGGTCGTGGTGTGTTGCATTTATCTGTACTTATGGAAACCATGCGCCGCGAAGGATTTGAATTCCAGGTGGGTCGTCCGCGGGTGGTCTACAAGACTGCACCGGATGGCAGCAAGCTTGAGCCCATTGAGGAAGCCACCGTTGATGTGCCCAACGAATATGCGGGCAAGGCCATTGAGGTCATGGGTACGGCCGGCGGCATTATGGAAGACATGGCCTCCGACGAAACCATTACCCACCTCACGTTCCGTATTCCCTCTCGCGGTACCATGGGACTCAAGACCCGCGTACTCAATGCAACCCACGGAGAAGCGGTGCTGTTCCATCACTTCAAAGAGTACGGTCCCTATTCAGGAGACATGGCCGGTCGCAAAAATGGCGGCATGATTGCCATGTCTACCGGCAAAGCGGTGGCCTATGCCCTCGATACACTCCAGGAGCGCGGCCGCTTGTTTGTGGGCCCGGGCGATGAATGCTACGAAGGTATGATTGTGGGCGAGTCTGCCAAAGAGGGTGACATGGTGGTCAACGTGGAGAAGACGAAGAACTTGGGCAACCAGCGTTCTTCCTCGGCAGACAAAGCCATTCAGCTGACTCCGCCCATTACGTTCACCCTGGAAGAAGCGCTTGAATATATTGAAGATGACGAACTAGTAGAGGTAACGCCGCAATCCATTCGTCTTCGCAAGCGCCTTTTGTCGGCCACCGATCGTAAGAAGGCAGCCAAAAAGGCCTAAGCACCCACCGCGCTGAAGGGTGATTTTTGAAGGCCGCTCGAAGAAGCGTGGTTCACCGTTTGTTTGCAGAAGCGGATAGCGGGTAGAGTGTATTCGCCTTGTTCTTACTCAATGACCTCGGAATTATCCGGGGTCATTTTTTTGCCCAGAGGAATTTCTGACGGGCATTTTTGGTTGTCAAGAGAAAAAGACACTCTGTGAACCAAAAGTGGTCATATTGTGCGCCCCCTTTTCGCCATCAGAGGGTGTGCGAAAATGCACGCAAACAAAATGGACGAAATAGCGCCTAAACGAAGCTTGTCCTGAAACAAATAAAAGGAAGGTTCCCATGCGAAAACTCTCTTTCATGAAAACCGCTTGTGTTGCGGCACTAGCTCTTTCCTGTGTGTGGGCTGTGGCGGGCTGCTCTTCCAGCGAGCCGGTAAAAAGCGCACGCACCGGTGGCGTGGCAGCAACGGTGAATGGAACCGAGATTGCTGAAGATGATGTTACCGATGCCGTAGAAGAGGCGCGCGCCCGTTTGAGTCTGACCGACGAGGACACTTGGGGCCAGTGGATGGCAGACAACAACTACACCCCTGAGTCTGTGCGCGAAGAGTTTATCGACACCTTGGTTTCTCAAGAAATCATTCGTCAAGCTGCGGCTGAGCGCGATATCACGGTAGACAGCGAGGAAATCCAGACCTACGTTTCTACCATGCGCGATCACTACGATTCTGACCAAGCCTGGGAAGAAGCCCTTGCGGCGGTGGGTCTGACCGAAGACGAGTATCGCAAGAACATCGAGTTCTCACTTCTGTCTTCTCGTCTCTCTGACGAAGTGGCCGCTGACGCTGAGCCCGATCAAGCCACGATGTTGTCCTACGCGCAGATGATGGCTTCAAGCTATAACGGGGCGAAGCGCTCAAGCCACATCCTCTTTGATGCGGATGATGAGGCTACGGCTCAGGATGTGCTGAACCGCATTAATTCTGGCCAACTCGATTTTGCTGAAGCAGCAAAGCAGTACTCCAAGGACACCGGCTCTGCCACCAATGGCGGTGACGTGGGCTGGGATTGTCTCGCGAATTTTGTAACTGAGTACACCGATGGATTGACCCCCTTGGCTTCCGGTCAAGTAAGCGGTTTAGTGCCCAGCTCCTTCGGCATTCACATCATTAAATGTACGGATCAATTTGTGGCTCCCGAAGAAGTAACCAGCACTGATCAATTGCCGACGGAATTCGTAGACACGATCCGTAATATGGTGGCTTCCACTTCTCAATCCTCGGCCTATACCAGCTGGGTGGAAGAGCAGAAGACTAACGCCGAAATTGTGATCAACGATATGCCTGAGGGTCTGCCCTATTGGGTTGATATGAGCAACTTCGAAAGCTCAACCACGGCCCAGGCCGTCACCGACAACACCAATGCGGCGGTGGACGCTAACCTCGCAACAGAGTCTGGCGAAACGGTGGTTCAAGGCGAGAATGCTACGGGCACCGAAGGCACTGAGGCTAATCAAGCTGCCCAAGAGCAACAGACCACGGGTACTACGGGCGGCACCGCCACAAACTAGTGGAAGAGCCAGCTGCACAAAGCACCCCCTCTGCGGGCATCCCTTTCTTTGAGCTAGAGGATGCCGTGGTGCGACGGAATGGGAACGACATTCTTCGCATTCCGTCATTGGTAGTTTATGAACAAGAAAGCGTCGCCTTGCTTGGTCCGAATGGAGCTGGCAAGTCGACGCTTCTTCATTTGTTAACCCGAGAAGTATTGCCCCTGCATCGCGAAATACCCCCCGTTCGTTTTCGGGGTCAAGCGCGCCCCTTGCTTTCAGAGGTGCGCTCAGCGGTGGGTATTGTGTCGGCCACTATGCAAGAAGAAATTAACTTGCATTTGAGTGCGCTAGACATTGTGATTGGTGGGCTGTTTGGGACGGTAGGTATTCCCCTGCGACACACCGTGACTGAGGAAGAGAAAGCAGCCGCCCAACGGGCGTTAGACGAAATGGGTATTGGGTCGGTAGCGCAGCAGCTCATGCCCACCCTATCTTCGGGCCAACAGCGACGCGTACTCATTGCCCGAGCGCTCATTGCAAATCCGGAAGTGCTGGTCTTTGATGAGCCGTGTACGGGTCTTGATCCTGAGGGTATGTTTCAGGTACGCAAAGCGATGCGCCATCTTGCGCAGACCGGACGCGCCATTTTCTTAATCACCCATTTTCCTGAAGATATTATTCCCGAGATTCAACGGGTGCTCTTACTGAAAGATGGCGAACTCTTCGCCGATGGTCCCAAGTCGGAACTGCTGACTACTCCCGTCATGAGCGAACTTTTCGCCGCCCCTCTTCAGGTGGAAGAACATGAGGG
>CAJUNI010000095.1:3395-5973 GCA_910587945.1 uncultured Parvibacter sp. | reverse complement strand
GCCTTACCTCCATTACAGAGGTAAGGCCAAGGCTATTTAAGGCGAACTACGCGCCAACAAGCATGAGTCAAAAAGCATGAGTCGGGGACCGTAGCCCTTTTTGACTCACACGCAGTCCCTGGCCCATCCATTTTGTTGCGCAGCAAATTCTGTTATTCCTCTCCTACCCTTTTACCCATCCGTAGGTTGCATGGTAAGGAGGGGGAAGAAATGGGCAAGAAGCATGCCGCTTCCTTCTTTTCTGGCCTCAGGAAGACCCCCCCCCGCTAGAACCTCCCTAGTCTTGAGTTTTTGACACCTCACTCGTAGTACGTCCAAAATTCAAGTTCTTATAGGAGGGAACACTATGGATCCCATCGCTGGTGTCGCTATTTTTGCGCTGCTTTTCGCTTGTCTCTACTTAGCCGCCTGGATCATGACCATGCTTCTCATGACAAAAGTTGCCGAAGAAAAGGGCTATGGTCATATCAAAGGTCAGCTCTGGTTCATTGGTCTCTTTGCCCTTATCTTCACCGTTCCCCTCATCGTGGCAGCATTGCCGGATAAAACGGGAAGAACTGCTGCCTCCAAGCCAGCCGCCTCTTCGCCAACATCCGATCTTCCTGCACTCTAGGAGATCGCCATGGCAAACTACAAGGTAATACTGCGTCAATCAGTGGATCAGGACGACAATTTCTGGGAGCCCGGGTGTCCCTTGATCGTTGAAACCTTGCAGGTCTCTCGCAACACCGAGACCGGTGAGGCTTACCTCCAGGTAAAGATCAAGAACCTAAGCGCTCAAACTATTTCCTCATTCCATGCCACCTTTACCGCGAGTTTTGAGCAGCAGGAAGATCAAGTCATTGAAGTCAAGAAACTAGATGCCGACCTTGCTCCCGGTAAAGATGTGACACTGCCTCCTACCCTCCTACTCGATGGCGCTGTTCAAGCGGTGCACTATGCCATCGATCAAGCTAAAGGCAAAGCCGTTGACTGGCAAAGCCAAACGGAAGTCCAGCCTCTTTCGAGCGTTCAACTTCAGCCTCTTGACGAAGAAGCCCGTCAAGAGCGGAGCAAATTATTAAAAGAAGCCCACATTTCGAATGAAGAAGCCACCGACCGCGCCATCGTAGTTGGCGATGGGTGGTGGCGCTGTGCCTGTGGCGGCGTGACCGTAGGCACCACCCGCTGCAACAGCTGTTCCAACGAACAGTCCTACCTCTTTGAACTTGAGCAAGAAGAGTTCCTCCACAAAAAAGCTGAGGAACGCGCAGTCGCCGAAAAAGAAGTAGCCCGAAAAGCGGCCGAGAAGGAAGCTCAAACTAAAGAGCACACAAAGAAGGCGCTGAAGGTTGCCATTCCTGTTGTAGCAGTACTCATTCTTGCTGCTCTGATTTGGGTGCTAGCTATTAACCCCATGCTTCAAAACAATGAGATTCAGTCGTTAAGTGATGAAGGGCGCCACGAAGAAGCTATCGAACTCTTACTTGAACGAGACAATCCGAACGACACGCTGGATCGCCAAGTAGAAGTTATCGACGCTGCGGCAGACGCGAACAACTTGGTGACGGTCTACGACGTCTATAGCACGCTCGATCCCAATAACCCCAACGTCTCTCATATCATCGATCTCATGAAAGACTACGTTGAAGGCCACCATTCAACAGATGATCCCGTAACGATGGACTATGTCGCTATCCTAAAAACCGAAATGGATTGTTCGGAGTTCGCAGAAATGGTGGGTATCGAGTTCGAGTTCTCTCTCACATCCTGGGCACAATACAAAGCCGACGGAAAGAAGTGGTGTACCGTCTCAAAGCTTATCGATGGCTACGATCTTCCGATGCTGCTTATCAAAGCCACCTCACTCGATCCATCCCAAAAGCAAAAACTTATGTTTACCTGGGAAGTACGCGATGGCGGATCAACTACGTGGAGAAAGGTACAGGCAGAGCCAGAAACCCTCACGGTGACAGCCAACGACACCCTTAATGAAGCTTCTGCATTCTACGACAACGACTCCTGGCTCACTTCCAAACATAACTACACCGCAAGCTTGGCCAGAATGTTGGAAACCGGAGAGTGGCAGGTGAGCGTCACAGACGCAGCCACCAATACTCTCCTATTTAAGCAAACCATCAGCCACTAAACCTAGGGCTACTCTCGGTTTTCTCGCTAAGTAGTCTGATCCGCCTTGCATCAATAACACCGGAAACGCGGAATAAAGGCTGCGAAGCTTCTGAACGAAGCGTTTCCGATGCTATACATCAGATGCATGCCTTAGAGTTATTGATAAAAAACAGATCAAAAAAGGGCTATTGATCCACGTCAATAGCCCTCCCCGCATCTTGGCCTTACCTCCATTACAGAGGTAAGGCCAAGACTATTTAGGGCGAACTACGCGCCAACAAGCATGAGTCAAAAAGGGCTACGGTCCCCGACTCACACGCAGTCCGACTTTTATTCGTTATAAGCCGACCGATGACACTCCATAAGCGGCTTCATCAGCGGTAAAGCCCTCATATTCCAATTGCTCAAGTAGGCTTTTGCGCGAAAAACCACCCACGTGCTCCATATAGCTTTCGGCACATTCAGCAGC
>CAJUNI010000095.1:0-3385 GCA_910587945.1 uncultured Parvibacter sp. | reverse complement strand
AGCCTGCTCTTTCCAGTTAGCCCCACAGTTATCTACGGCGTATTCCGCTTCACTATCACTAAAGCCTTCGTAGAGAAGCTGATCAATGAGCCCTGAACGCGAGAATCCTCCCACATGCTTCAGATAATCTCGGGCACTCTGCAAGGCATTCTTCTCACCCACCGTAGCAGAGGAAGAGCTCGATGATTTTGAGCCGGAATTTGAGCTCGAACTCGAGCTTGACTTCGAAGAAGAATTAGAGGAAGAGCTTGAGCTAGAGCTGGAACTCGAAGAGGAACTTGAGTTGGAGTTAGAGCTTGAGGAGGATGCACTGCTTTTATCCGACGAGCCCGATCCCGTTCTCAGCCCAATACCTTTGAGAATAGCAGCTGCCGAGGACATATCGCCGAAATCCAAATCCAAGTCCGAAACCTCGACCTCTTTGTCCTTGGTAAAAATGATGCAGTGATCGGTATCGTTCATCATGACAAGACAGGTAGTCTCATTAGCAAACCCCGCAAGGCTTAAGCCAACCGCATCCACATAAAAGGCTTGAACCGTCGTGCCGTCTTCGCGCTCGCCTTCATAGTCAGTAATCATCTTGTAGGTTTTCTCATAGGTTTTTCCGTTGAGAGTAAGGGTTAGTTCTCCCTCAGCGCCTCCTCCAATTTTGAGAGTAACCGAATCCTGCATCCCATCCAAAGGAACAATAACGTCTCCAAAGGAATCACTGGTATACATCTGCCCATACCACGTGGTGGCCTCTAGTCCACCGGTATTGGCGAGTTTTGTATCCTGCGGAGCCGCACAGGAGCAAAGTGTTCCTACCATCATGAACATACAAGCCACTGCACCCAGCAGCGCCGCGATACCTCTATTGATTCTGGGTGTTTCTTGTTTACCGTCCCTATTCATGGCCCTCCCCGTTTCCTTTTAACCCACTTGGATATCCGCTTTCCGCCTGTCTGTTAGCTCGCGGCATCCAAGAACTCCTGAGCTCATTGTTAGGGATTTACCAGCCATTCTGTTGCGCAACGGACCAATTAGCTGGTGTCGCAAAGGGCAAAAATGAGTCAAAAAGGGCTACGGTCCCCGACTCAAACTGACTCAAAAAAAGCAGGCCGGATGAGAATCCGACCTGCTTAGTGTTAGTTGGTAGGGGCGGCCGGGCTCGAACCGACAACCAAAGGATTATGAGTCCTCTGCTCCACCATTGAGCTACGCCCCCATAGCTATAGCTTGTGCGTTAGCTTCGCTATTCTACCCTACCTTGTTCCACTTTCCCAACCTACCTGAGACTAGTGGACAAACTTGCCATCATTACCAACAAGCCGGGGTAGTCACGGCCAACAACAGCGCGCGTAAGAAGCTTAATAGACCATACCCATCGCTTCGCGAACCTGGTCAAGGGTTTCTTGAGCTATCAGGCGTGCTTGCTTGTTGCCTTCGTGGAGGACATCCTCGATGTAGTCCATGTCAGCCTCTAGTTGAGCGCGTCGCTCACGAATCGGTGCCAAGTAGGCATTGACCGACTCTGTTACGTAGCGCTTCAGCGCGCCAGCACCATCGTTGCCAATTTCGGCAGCAATATCTTCTTCCCGGCGCCCGGTGGTAAGAGCAGCGGTAGTCAAGAGGGCTGACACTCCAGGGCGATTCTCTTTATCAAAGGTAATAAACCGCTCTGAGTCCGTCTGAGACTTCTTGATAAGCTTTGCCGTTTCTTCAGCCGTAGCGGAAAGAGCAATGGCATTACCATAGCTCTTCGACATCTTGCGGCCATCAAGGCCAGGAATCTCTACAGCTTCATTCAAAAGACCCACCGGCTCAGGGAAAACCGGCGCATAGCGTTCATTGAATCGACGGGCGATCTGGCGGGTTTGCTCGATATGAGGCAATTGGTCTTTACCCACCGGCACAATATTGCCCTTGCAGAACAAAATGTCGCAGGCCTGATGCACGGGATAAGTCAGTAGTAACCCCGTTAATGAGTGTCCTGATGCCTCTTGCTCAGATTTCACAGTGGGGTTGCGCAGCAGTTCCGCCTCGGTCACTAAGGATAAGAACGGAAGCATCAACTGGTTTAACTCAGGAATAGCGGAGTGCGTAAAGATGATGGTTTTCTCCGGGTCGATGCCGCAGGCAAGATAATCAATCACCATGTTGCGCACATTGTCAGCAATATGCTCCGTACTATCGCGGTCCGTAATAACTTGATAGTCGGCAATAACAATGCGGGTAGTTACCCCTGCATCTTGCAAGCGCACTCGCTCACGGATGGTGCCAAAATAGTGACCCATGTGGAGACGACCGGTAGGTCGATCGCCGGTGAGCATAATGAAATGTTCCGGATTCTTTTCTAACTCAGCCCATGTTTCATCGCTTTTGCGTTTACTTGCAAGAAAAGTATCGCTCTCAGCCATGACTCCTCCTGAATAATCAGCCCTCATACCATCCTGTTGTTCCCAGGCTACCAGCAACCACCGATGCTCCGACCATAAATGCGGTCACCGATTCAGCTTTTGCCCCTTAGTTCGAAAAAAGGCCAGGAGCTCAAAGCCCCTGGCCTGCAATTTCGTGGTGCACCATGAAGGACTCGAACCTTCGACCTTGGGATTAAGAGTCCCCTGCTCTACCAACTAAGCTAATGGTGCACATGTGGCGCAAAGCGCTCAGTCATTTTAGGCGAAGCCCCCGTTTGGTGCAACACCTTCTACGACAAAAGCGCGCTGGGGTGGCTAATCGGACTCGAACCGACGACCTCCAGAGCCACAATCTGGCGTTCTAGCCAACTGAACTATAGCCACCAAGGCGCAAGGTGATAGTATAAGGACTTACAACGTTGTGTGCAACAGGGCATTTCAGATCGTTCAACCATTTCGCCGAACGGCAGCCCAAATCACACCTATTCGTCAACCAAGGAGCCCCATCCTATGGAACAAAAACAAAGCACCGACAAACGGTTCGCTCTCCTTATTGATGCCGACAATGTTTCCGCTAAATACATCAAACCCATTCTTGATGAACTTTCGAAATACGGCACCGTAACTTACAAGCGCATCTATGGCGACTGGACCTTATCCATGCATGCCAAATGGAAAGATGCTCTCCTAGAGAACTCGATCTCCCCCATTCAGCAATTTAGCTATACCTATGGCAAGAATTCCACTGACTCCGCCATGATTATTGACGCCATGGACATTCTCTATACGGAGTCCGTTGATGGCTTCTGCATTGTTTCTTCCGACAGCGACTTTACCCGGCTTGCCAGCCGCCTTCGTGAGAGCGGACGTACCGTTATTGGTATGGGCGAAAAGAAGACCCCTACCCCCTTCCGTCGCGCCTGCGACATTTTTGTAGTACTTGAACTGCTCTTAGATAACCGCCGGGGCAAGGTACAAAGTGGCGC
>CAJUNI010000094.1 GCA_910587945.1 uncultured Parvibacter sp. | reverse complement strand
GCCTTTGTTCCGCTCCAAGAGTCCCGTGAACGCGCGCGATGGCGGCCCTCTTTTATGGCCATTGCGGTGGCCTATGGAGTGGTCTTTGGTCTGGGCATCGGCTCTACCACCCAACTTGCAGGAAGCGAAGCGCTCTATAGTGGTATTGCCGTCATGCTTTTGCTGGGTGCCTTCACCGCGTGGCTATGCATTCGTTTCTTGAGTAAGCGCATCGAACAAGCGGGTAGTTTCCGCCTACTCTTCCCCGTGCTCATCATTGCCCTTATCCCAATGTCATTCTTGCAAGGTATCCCTGCCGTCGCCTGCAACTTATTAGTGCTGGGTTGCTATGTGTTCTTTGAGTCGGTGGACCTCGATTTGGCCCTTACCTTGGCTGAGCGCAATCACGCTTCCCGGGTCTATTTAGCCGCAACGTGCCAAGCCTTCCTCTATCTGGGGATGGCCGGGGGCCATATTGTGGGATTGATTGCCACCTCTTCAGGCATCATGGACTACGCCATGTTGTCAGCCGCCGCATTGGCGTTGGTAGTTATGCTGGCTCTGTTTGTAACCTTTGCCTCGGTGTCTCCCTTGGCGGGCCAGGAAGATAATCTAGCTGCAACCCCCGTCTCCGAAGAAGAAAATGCCACTGTAGGCCATTGGAAGCAGCGCTGCGATACGGTGGCACGCCAGGCTGGTTTATCGGCACGAGAAACCGAAGTCTTTATGCTGCTCGCCAAAGGGCGCGGGGTCGAACACATTCAAAACAAGCTCTGCATTTCGAGCCATACCGTAAAAACCCATGTCTATAACATTTATCGGAAGATGGGCATTGGTTCGCGGGAAGAGCTTCTTGACTCCGTGGAAGCGGCCGTGGTGCGCGAAAGCAGCAGCGAAGAGACCGACAAGAAGTAAGGCATCATCTAAGTTGCCAAAGGCTGTCATAGTGCCTATAGCCGCAACAAACGATTTTACGCGGACGAGCAGTGCTCGGATCCGCAGCAATCCTCATCGCTGCGTTTAGGCTTGAGGACCGTTTTCCAATACCAGAAATACGGTACTCTGACCGAGCAGCAGTTGGTCTCCCGGGAAGATTTCCACAGGTTGGGCTTGGAAATCAGCGCGAGCGGAGCGGGGCGGCTCCACTACTTTTTGAACCCCATCAGCGGCAGAGATGACGAGGGTGCCATGGGTGGAATCCAGGCCTTCCACAAACCACGATCCCTCTTCGCACCACACCCGCGCATGTTGACCGGACACATCCTCCCCCACATCGGTTATCGCACCGTCGCCATAGACGAAGGCGCCAATTTCCGCCCCGGTTTCCGGCGCGATCCATTGCGGCGCTCCCGAGACATAGCCATTAACCAAGCGAAGCAAACCGAGAGACGTTGACACCTCTCCCCGACGAGGAACTTCTTTTTGAGGAGCCAGGGCAAAAGCCGGAGTGGCCAGCCCTCCCCCATGAACGTTGCGCATAAACGATGAGGTTTCCTCAACCGCCCGGCGTACATCCGCCGTACATCCTGCCGTCAAGAACAACACCATGGCAGCTTCTGCCTGCTCATCAACGGTCAGATCTGTAGCACTAAGCAGTCGGCTCATTTGATTGCGATAGGGCCCCACATCTTGACGAGCAGCCACCAAGGCCTGCTCCATTGCAGGAGCCGCCGTTTGGGTCACGAGTGTCAAAACCTCTTCCGCCGTCATTCCCTTTCCTCGCGGGGACTTCAATCGCGCCACAATGCGCAGAGCCGAGAGCGAAAAGTCGTTAAAGAAATGCGGCTGTGCTGTGCCGGCCGGAGCATTCACCACATAGCGCGAAAGCCACGTACGATCATCAATGCGGCTTAACGGGCTGCGGCCATCAGGCAGCGGGCGACCAGACAGCACTAAGGAGGCCGTCATTTTATAGCTCATCGCACCCTGTTTCTTCAGGGTGGAGAAAAGCACCATCCCGGGCGTTTCGCTTTCTCCTGCCATCACGCCACTCCTTACCTATCAAACGCTCGCGCCGTTTAAACCCTCGCGCCAAACCTACTGTCTCTATCATCTACGGCAGTTCATCGAAACCAAATCTTTGAACGCCGTTTTTACTCATACCCTAATATCTGCAGCCAGCCCTACGAGCAGCTGCAACGGTTACGCTTCTTCCAATGCCGCAACCACATCTCCTGCCGATACCATGGCGGCGCTATTACCTTCCTCCTGCGCCCCAGAACTACTCGGCAGTGATTGTCCCGCTACGGCTTTAGAGACACTCGCTTGCTGTTTTCGCCGCAAGGGCGACAACGCAAAGTCAAGGGTCATGGGACACCATGCCGCAGCAGCGCAGGACAGAAGTGCCGACATGAGCGTATCCGTTAGTTCCGGAGACGCCGTCAAAACACTGAGACCTCCTGCAGCAAGTGCCGCAGAAGCCCCAGCCAAACCCGCAGTTCCCAAACCAAACCCCAGCCAGCGACCACCTTTTCTCCCTCGTAGACCGTAGCCAACCGCCGAAGGGATCGCCAGAAGCAAAGCCACCAACCAGCCCGAGAGCATCACCAACTGTGGCTCAGCGCCTAGAGCCAGTTCCACTTCTATCCCGTTAGTTACGAGCGCCGCTGAAACCAAAACCGCCAGCCAGATCAAGCCACACAGCCCGTAAACACCCGCTCGAAGCGCCGTTTTCCAATGACGGGAACGCTGAGGAGCAGAAGAAACGCCCTCCCCAAGCACGACCGGCTCCAGGGGCTCGCCCGTCAACGCATGGCCGAGATTTGCCGTGTACTGGCGACAAAACGCGTTCAGTCCATCACGCACCGCAGCCGCCGTCGGTCGATCCCCCGGCTTCGGCGCCAAGCAAGGTTCGAGCAAGCCGTTGATTTGCCGGTCTACCGTGCACAGGGCCTCTTGAATTTCGGCTTTATCAGGAGTTCCCACCATCGTTGTGACCACATGACTGAGCGCCACTGCTACTTCTGGTTCCTGAGCCAGCACCGCCCCTACATCGGGCACGGCCTCATGGGCACACTGAAGCGGTGCAGGATCGTCCTCAGTTTTGCGCCGATAGGGCGAGCGCACATCCCGCGTTTTCAAATCGTAGGGCGGTCGCCCCGTCAGCAGCCGATAGGCCACGCCAGCCGCCGCATAGACATCTACCGCGGTCCCCGCTCGCGCTGCTACCGCCTCTGCCACATCTTCCGTAAGCATTTCTGGCGCTGCATAGTCAGGGGTTGCTCCCCGTGGCGCACCCCAGACTTCCGTAAGCGATACATTGCGGCGTTCCCCCACAGCGGCGGAACCAAAGTCGATAAGGCGAAGATCAAACACGCCCTCTTCAATTTGACTTGCCAAGGGAACAAGAGCCGTGCAAATCATGACATTAGCAGGCGTTACATCGCGATGAGCAAAGCCGCCTACCACCAAATCCATACGCGCCAACAGCTCAAACAAATCCCGGGTCAGTCGTGCCGCCAACAACGGAGAAAGGCGCCCGGTTTCATCTACCGCCAGACGGGTGGCCGCGTATTCAAGAGTCTCGCCTTCCACCCATTCCATAATGAGTACGGGCGAGCCCTCAACAGTTCCGCGTCCGTAGAGCCGGGGAAATCCTTTCAGACCCGACACTCGGCGATGACCTTCATATTCTTCCGCAAACGCGTGCTCCAGCGCCTCTCGATAGGCTTGCGCATCCGCATCGGTTCCCTGAACCGGAAGAGGACGCTTTACCGCGAACGCTTCACCCCGCGCATTAACTGCCCAAGTTACCTCTCCGAGGCCTCCTTGGCGACTCCGGGTATCGTTAAGCAAGAGTGTCGAAAACCGACGTGCATAGGCTTCGGCATGGGCAGCTGCCACAGGCTCTGCTGGCTCAAAGTTTTCTACGCGAACAAGCCGCAGCGGAGCGCCTTCCGAAGAAACGAGTTCGCCCGGAGTTGTTGGTGAGCCCGCGGGGGCACCTGGTGAGACGACACCGCCACCGCCCTCGGTGCTATCCGAATCCTGGATTATGCCTTCTTCTCTTGGCCGCTCTTCACTCACAGGCTCGCTCCTGGATAGAGGCGCTCGAATTCCTGAACTTCTGCACCGATTGATGCCAGAGGCGCAAGATATTCCGCCTCATGACCCGTCGGATCGCCGTAGCCCAAATTGATACGCCAGGCTTCTTCCAGCCCAAGATAGATCCGATTAATGCAGCTGCAAGCGGCACTCATCTGCCCATACTTCGTTTGGTAATAGGAGGAAGGATGCAGTTCATTCATCCTGATACTAATGAGATTATCGGGCCCTATTATGGCTGCGTAATGCCGTTCTACCTGATCAGCATAAGCTTGGCGTTCCTCTCGGGATAGCGAAGATGCTTGAGTAGGGAACGCATTGTAATCGCTTACTGCCGTTGCCATAGCACCAGGAAGCACAGCATAGTACTCAGCCAACGCCTCTCGAGCCAATCTATCCGCTTCAGGTTCTTCAGGTTCCGGTTCGGGTTCCGGCTCCGGAACCGATGGTGTAGGGTCAACCGATGGGCCCGTTGGAGGCACGGCGGGAGTCTCTGGCGAAGACCCGCTCACTCCCGGATTAGGCACCGAAGAGGATCCAGCTCCGGTGCTCTCCAAGGGATTTTGGACCGTGCCCGGATCGACGCCAAGCCCTTGGGTATTGAGAGCCCCCATCATCATAGGGAACGTATTCACATCAAAAGAAAACGGCACGCCAGAACTACTATTGAGCAACTCCGCCCCTAACAGAGCACCCGGATCAAAGGTGGTGGACCCATTTGCCGGATCTGCCGACATCGAGCTGTCCGCAGCTTCCTCTTGCGCCTCCGCCTTCATAACCGCTTGGGTCAAAGGACCTGCAAGCCGAGCAGGATGATTGGAGGACGAACCTTCAGTTTCTGCCGGCAGCAACGCCTGCTGCTCAGCCAATGCCGGAACTGAGATTCCATAGGTAGTTACCGATAGCGCCACAAAGACCACGGATACGGCCGCCAATGCCGTAGTAAGAGGGGTAAAAGCCGAAGCCAGCCCGTGACCTAGTAATGCCTGCTTTAACGCCATCGGAATACCTCCCCTCCTGCCACCAAACACTCAATGTTCAAGTGCTGCATTCATTCCATACAAATTGGAACTGATTATACCGTTATATCACCTGTTCTCAGCGGGCATCATCCATTGCTCGTGTCGGATGCGCAAGCCATTGGCAAGGGCTCGTCCCCCCATAAAACCAAAGTTGAAGGCAATCCATAACGCTGCCGCTCGAAGTTCTAACGTCAAACAGGGCGCCAACCCAAAAACAAGCATGAGAAGCAGCACCCCATAGGCCACACTCGTTACCGAACAGGTAAAAGCTAGATAGCGAAAATCGCCCGCCCCAATGATGATGCCATCAGCAGCCCACATCCAGCTCTGAAGGGGTAACGCGATGCCGGTAATAATCATGCCGAGCCCCGCCAGTGCCTGAACCGATTCATCGGGACTAAACCACTGAGGAGCCACGAGCCCCAAAGCCACGAATACTAATCAGCACAGAGCGCCCACTCCCGCCCCCGTTTTCATGGTGATGCGCGTCAGTTCTCGCGCAGTATCGAAGCGCTTTGCACCCAGTTCTGCACCCACCAAGGTTTGACCAGCAATGGCCACTGAATCCAGCACATTGACCATGAAGTTCCAGGAGGCATTAACAATTTGATAGGCAGCTAGTACCGCAGTACCGAGCGAAGCGGCCGCCATAACCGTAGCCACCATCCCCGCGCGCAATGCCAAGGTGCGCACAAAAAGCGGTGCGCCATCGCGACCGGCCGCAGCCACTCCTCCTAGCCGCGGTCGCCAACTGACATGCTCTGCCCGGGCCGCCCGCAGTGCGCCTGCGGTCAAAACAATGCCCATAAACCACTGGGCAGCGAAGGTGGCAATTCCTGATCCCCCGACTCCCCAGCCAAGAACCAGCACGAACACCACATCTAAGATGGTATTAAGGACCGCCCCTGCCACTGCCACCACCAAGGTGACGTTCACTTTCTGCAAGCCCCGATAGAGCCCATTAGCCGCATAGACCAGCAGCATTCCCGGCGCGCCCAACACCACAGCCTGGGTATAGGTCACTGCCTGTTCAAGATCAGCGCCCCGACCTCCCAAAAGCCAACACAAGGGCTCAGCGGCCAGAAAAAGCAGCGCGGCTAACACAATGCCAATGAAGAGCGC
>CAJUNI010000093.1 GCA_910587945.1 uncultured Parvibacter sp. | reverse complement strand
AACGGTAAGGTGGTGTATGACACGATCGACAGCAGGAGGGCGCGCCTAGGCTGGGCGGCCTAGTTGGTACGAAAAATCGTCCGCACCCCCTAGCCCTTTTTGACTCATTTCAAATGAGTCAAAAAGGGCTACGGTCCCTGACTCACAATCATCTTTATAGGATCTTAATACGAGGGTTCAAACCTTTACGTCGTATTAAGTCCATCACTTTTAGGCTTCCTTGTTAGAAGTTGGCATCCCCTTTTGAGGGTGTGATGAAAGGAAGCAATCATGGCAGTAGTAACCGCCTTGGTGGGAGTGCTTGGACTGGGCGCCATGGTCTATCTCGCCGTTTTGCTCTTGAAAGACGGTGAGGGTCGATGAGTGCGCCCTGGGTGACCACGCTTCTGGAGGCGAGCGCGGTAGTAGCGCTTCTGGTAGCGGTGGCAATTCCGCTTTCTGCCTATATGGTGTCTGTGATGGAAGAGCGCCCCTGCGTGGCGCGTAAGCTGTTGGGGCCGGTGGAACGCGGCTATGCTCGGCTACTCAAGCTTGACCCCCAACAATCCATGGATGGCAAGTCCTATGGCGCGGCGGCAGTGGTTCTCACCCTTATTGGCGTGGTCGGCCTGTTTTGTATCTTGCTTGCCCAAGGAGTGCTGCCGGGAAATCCCGAGCACGTTACGGGTTTAGCGCCCGATCTCGCCCTTAATATGGCCATCAGCTTTGCTACTAACACCGATTGGCAAGCGGTGGCAGGAGAAACTCACCTAAGCTACGCCGCTCAAGCTTTGGGTCTGGCCGTGCAGAACTTCCTGTCACCCGCCATTGGTATTGCGGTGGCGTTTTGCCTGATGCGCGCTCTCAAGAGCCCGAGCTCCGGGCTCGGTAACTTCTTCATGGATGTTCTGCGCGCCATTCTCTATGTGCTTTTGCCGCTTGCGTTAGTGGGTGCCCTTGTAGGTATCGCTCAAGGAACGCCGCAAACCTGGGAGCCTTACGCTGAAACTCAGTTGTTGGAGCCGGTGGGTGTGGATGCCGAAGGCCAGATTGTAGATGCTGATGATCCGACGGCAGTGGACACAGTGACCGAAGCCATGGTGCCCTTGGGCCCCCAAGCGAGTCAGGTAGCCATTAAGCAGCTAGGCACCAACGGTGGCGGCTTCAATGGTGCGAACTCGGCCTCAGCGTTGGAGAACCCCACGCCACTTACCAACTTGCTGCAAGGGAGCGCCATTCTGCTGCTTCCCCTCACCCTCATCCTCTGCTTTGGGCGCATGGTGGCTGATCGCCGGCAAGGGCGGGCTCTCATGGCAGCGGTTCTGATTCTGCTGGGTCTGGGGGTCGTGGCTCTGGTGTCTGCTGAGTTTGCCGCAACGCCTCAGCTGGAAGCTAATGGTGCGGTCTACACCGGATCCCTGGATCAATCGGCAGGCAATATGGAGGGTAAGGAAAGCCGTATCGGAACCGGTGAAACTGCCCTCTGGACGGCCTTTACCACGGCAGCGGCCAACGGTTCTTCCAATGGATCGCTGGCGGGGCTCACGCCACTGGGTACGGTGGTACCGCTCGTGTTTATGGGGTTAGGCGAAGTGGTTGGCGGCGGTGCAGGCACGGGCTTGGTGAGTCTCTTGGGCTTCGTCATTCTCACGGTTTTTATCGCGAGCCTTATGGTGGGGCGCGCCCCTGAGTACTTGGGTAAAAAGATTGGCCCGGCTGAGATGCGTCTCGCGGTGCTTCTGGTAATCACGCCGGCGTTGGTTATTCTGGCGGGCGCGGCGCTCTTTGTGTTGGTGCCGGCTGCCCAAGGAAGCGCGGGAGCTGCAGGCAGTCAGGGCTTTATGAACCTGTTCTATGCGGCGGTATCGGCTGGGGCCAATAATGGTTCAGCGCTCGGCGGCTTTAACGCTGATACTCCCTGGGCAAACGGGATATTGGGTGCCGAGATGCTCCTGGGTAGATTGATTCCTCTGATCTGCACGGCGGCTTTAGCCCAGCATTTCCTGCAGCTCAAGCCTGCTCCCAATCAAGCCAGTGCGCTGTCTACGGCGAGTCCACTCTTCATCGTGCTATTACTGGTAATCATTGTGCTCGTAGGGGCGTTAACCCTGGTGCCAGCCTTGGCCTTAGGCCCTGTGGCCTTGGGGCTCTAAGGAGGGAGAAGATCATGAATTCCCTGTACAAACGTGCTATTCGCGATTCGTTTGCCAAGCTCGCTCCTCGAGCCCAGCTGGCAAATCCCGTGATGTTTATGGTCTACCTATCGGCCTTGCTTACCACAGTGTTACTGGTGCTTTCGTGGTTTGGCGTAGCTGATGCTCCCTCGGGCTACATTGCAGCAATTTGTGGCGTGCTGTGGCTTACGGTGCTGTTCGGCAACTTTGCCGAGGCTGTGGCTGAAGGGCGGGGAAAAGCCCAAGCCGATGCCCTCCGTAGCGCCAAGCGCGATGTGGAGGCTCACGTGGTATCCGAAGCGGTTCTTACCGAAGCTGCAGCGTTGGCAGCTCAAGAAGAAACCTTGGTTCAGGCAGCGGAGTTTTTGCGCAGTGCTTCCGAGGCGGTTAGTTCGTCGTCCTTGAAGCAGGGTCAGTGCTATCTCGTGTGCGCGGGCGAACAAGTTCCGGCCGATGGCGAAATTCTGCTGGGAGCTGCCTCGGTGGATGAAAGTGCTATCACAGGCGAATCGGCTCCGGTGGTGCGGGAGTCGGGAGGCGATCGCTCAGCGCTTACGGGCGGTACGACGGTGCTCTCCGATTGGCTTGTGGCAAAGGTTACCGCCGAAGCTGGTCATAGTTTCCTAGATCAGATGATTGCCATGGTGGAGTCGGCGGCTCGCAAAAAGACCCCCAATGAGCGTGCCTTAGAGTTGCTTCTTATCGCCCTTACCCTGGTATTTCTGGTGGTGGCATGGACGCTCTATGGCTTTGGAGCCTTCACCGCTTCTTCCCAAGGTCAGGTTAATCCTCTGGGTATCACTTCGCTCGTGGCACTCTTTGTATGCCTGGCGCCCACCACCATTGGAGCGTTGCTCTCAGCCATTGGTATTGCTGGCATGAGTCGCCTGAACCAGGCTAACGTTCTCGCAAAAAGCGGCCGGGCCGTGGAAGCGGCAGGGGATGTAGATGTGCTGCTTCTGGATAAAACCGGCACTATCACCCTCGGAAATCGTCAGGCTGCTGCGTTCATTCCCTTGGATGGTATCGATGAGCGCAGTTTGGCCGACGCGGCTCAGTTGGCCAGCTTGGCGGATGAAACGCCGGAAGGGCGCAGCGTGGTGGTGTTGGCGAAAGAGCGCTTCGGTATTCGTGAACGCACGTTGGGTGGCGCTGGTTTCACGGTGGTTCCCTTTAGTGCAGCAACTCGGATGAGCGGGGTAGATTTTGACGGTCATGAAATTCGCAAGGGCGCGGCTGATGCGGTGCGCGCCTATGTGGAAGCCCAAGGCGGCGTGTTTAGCCCGCAATGTGCGGCCATTGCCAATGAGGTAGCGCGCAGTGGTGGCACGCCGCTCGCGGTGGCGCGTGATGGCCAGGTGCTCGGCGTGATTCAGCTCAAGGACATTATTAAGTCGGGAATTCGTGAAAACTTCGCCGACCTTCATGCCATGGGTATCAAGACGGTCATGGTAACCGGGGATAACCCCTTAACGGCAGCGGCTATTGCGGCCGAAGCGGGACTCGATGACTTCATTGCCGAGGCCACCCCCGAAGCCAAGCTCGAAGCCATTCGTCAGTACCAAGCCGAAGGTCACTTGGTAGCCATGACGGGTGATGGCACCAATGATGCTCCGGCGCTTGCTCAGGCCGATGTGGCAGTAGCTATGAATAGCGGGACCCAGGCCGCAAAAGAAGCGGGCAATATGGTGGACTTGGATTCTTCGCCCACAAAGCTCATCGAAATCGTGCGCATTGGGAAGCAGATGCTCATGACCCGCGGCAGCCTTACCACCTTTTCGATTACGAACGACTTGGCGAAATACTTCGCTGTGATCCCGGCGTTGTTGGTGCCGCTCTTCCCAGGGCTGGAGTTGCTCAACATCATGCATCTGGCTTCGCCGGAATCCGCCATGTTGGCCGCCATTATCTATAACGCGCTCATTATTGTGGCGCTGATTCCTTTGGCCCTGCGCGGCGTGGCCTATCGCGAGGGAACGCCGCAATCGCTGCTCGGACGCAACCTGGCGCTCTATGGCCTGGGTGGGGTAGTGGTTCCCTTTGTGGCCATCAAAGGACTGGATATGTTGCTCGTGCTGGGGGGCTTGGGCTAAGGCGGGCAAAGGTTGAGGAGGGTGCCGGCTCGACGCATGCCTGGTAGGCTCGACGCATGCCTGGTAGGCTCGACGCATGCCTGGCAGGAGCGGCTGCATGCAGGGTAGGAGCGGCGGGGCTTGCGACTTTGACGGGACGGACGAGTATGACGGGCGCGCACAGGTCCTTGCGAGTGAAACGAAACAAACAGGCAGGCGAAAGGATAAGCCATGAATGCAGGTAAATTAGGGAGCATTGGACTTCGAGCCGCAGGAGTCTTTTTGGCAGCAACGGTGGTGCTTGGCGTACTCTATCCCGCCGTGGTGGCCCTGGTGGGACAAGCGCTCTTCCCCTGGCAGGCTCAAGGCTCACTGATTGAGGTAGAAGGGGTCACCTACGGGAGCGCGCACGTAGGGCAATCCTATAAAGAGGCTACTCATTTATGGGGTCGCCCCACCGAAGCCGTGGTCGTGTCCCAAGTAACGGATGATGGGGAAGCGGTGCTTTGGTATGGGCCAGAAAATCTCAGCCCCGCCAGTCAAGAATTTGCCGACAGGGTAGATCAGCGGGTGAAGGAGATCCGCGCTGCCCATCCTGAGCAAGGGGACGCTCCCATCCCCAGTGAACTCGTCACGGTGTCGGGCTCTGGTTTCGACCCGCATATTTCTCCGGCAGCTGCCGAGTACCAAGTAGAACGTATTGCCAACGCCACCGGTAAAAGCCCCCAAGAGGTGCGCTCCATTATTCGCCAATGCACTGACGCGCCGTTTTTGGGAGTGTTTGGGCAGGAGCGGGTCAATGTGCTCGAAGTCAACCTGATGCTCGACGGCATTCTGGAGGAGCCTCTCTAGAGTTGTGACAATTCGCCCTCGCTTGAAGTCGCGCACGCATAGGGTCGGGGGTTGCGCGTAAGGTCGCAGCGTTCCTCAGGGGTCGTAGCCTTCGGCTCGCTCGCCTCAGGGGATGCCTTGAGGAGGGGCGTCCTCATCGGGGGTGTTCTCATCCGGGACATCCACGTTTCCGGAGCGGTTGGTGTGTTCCGCGCGGTTCCCAATTGTTGACCCAATGGCACTGTTTTGCAGGTGGCTCATGCTAGGATGACGCCAAGAATGTTGCAGGCAAATTACCTGGTAGAGGAGGGATTATGGCGCCATCAATCCAGCGATCAGAAGGTCGCCCTGATCCCGATGATTTGCTTCGCCGTATAAAAGAGGAAGAGAAGCCAGCTCAAGCAAAACCGGCCGGGCGCCTGAAGGTATTCTTTGGCTATGCCGCCGGGGTGGGAAAGACCTATGGCATGCTGGCCGAGGCTCATAAGGCTCAAGCCGAAGGGGTCGACGTAGTGGTGGGCTACGTGGAGCCCCACAGTCGCGCCGATACCTTAGCTTTGGTGGAGGGGCTTGAAGTATTGCCCACTCAAACCGTTGAGCATCGAGGCATCACGCTTCATGAGTTTGACTTGGATGCGGCCCTGGCACGCCATCCGGAGGTCATTCTGGTAGACGAACTGGCCCATAGCAATGCGCCGGGCTGTCGTCATCGCAAGCGCTATCAAGATGTGGAAGAGCTTTTGCGCGCGGGCATCGATGTCTACACCACGGTAAATGTGCAGCACCTTGAAGGGGTGCACGACAAAATAGCAGCGGTCACCTCGGTGGCTGTCAGCGAGCGTATTCCCGACCGTATTTTTGATAGTGCCGCATCGGTGGAGTTAGTGGACCTTGAGCCTGCGGAGCTGATTGAGCGGCTGCAGGCGGGGAAAGTTTACGCTCCGGAGCGCGTAAGCTGGGCCTTGGATCACTTCTTCTCGCGCTCAAACCTGGGGGCTTTGCGTGAAATTGCCCTGCGTCGGGCAGCGGATCGCCTGGGGCGGGATCGTCGCCAAGCCAGCGAGCCTAAAGCCGCGGGAGCCAGCGATGTCCTCGCATTGCTCACGAGCGCGGAGTCCGCCCCTCGAGTGGTACGGGCTGCGGCGGCTTTGGCGGACGCTACGGGGGGTGCGTTGGTGGCACTGGTCGTGGAGCCTACCGAAGACAAGGCCCCGACCGATCAGCCTCCGTCTTCACTCCAGGAATCCCTGCAGCTTGCCGAACAACTGGGAGCGCGGGTAGTGACGCTCGTGGGTGATGACCCGGTTCAGCCCGCAGCCCTTTATGCGGCGGAGGTGGGCATTCGCTCGATTGTGGTGCCGGCGTCGCCCGCGCGCGGGGATTGGTTCTTCTCCCGAGATTTGGCCCACCGGCTGCGGAAGGCGGCTCCCGAAGTCACCATTACCGCCGTTCCGGCCCTCGATGCGCCCACCGTGTTGGCGTCCGTGGGACTGGCGGGGGAGTTCTCGCCCACCTGGGCTGATGGAGCGCGAGCCTTGGGGG
>CAJUNI010000092.1 GCA_910587945.1 uncultured Parvibacter sp. | reverse complement strand
CGAGGAATTCTGAAGCATCGGAGGTTTGAGGACGCCCCGAAAAATGGACAGCAATCGGCACAGCTCCCCGCCGAGCCATGCGCCATAACGCTACCGGAGAATCGATGCCCGAAGAAAGTAAAGCCATGACCCGTCCGGAGCTACCTACCGGAAGTCCTCCAATACCCGGAATTGAAGAACCATAAATATAGGTAGCGTTTTGGATGACTTCCACACCGATGGTGACGTCTGGGTCCTTCATTTTGACGGTTTTTTCTGGATGTCCTTCACAGAGATGGGCTCCAATGACTTGATTGAGCTCCATGGATCCAATGGGGAAATCTGTATGATTTCTTCTAGCGTGGACCTTAAACGTGACAAACGGCTCCGATTCATTCAGTACTTGCAGAGCAGCTTCTTTCATAACGTCGAGCTCTCGTGCACATTTAATGCCGGTGGAGACACGCGCTACTCCTGGCACCCGGGCAATGACTGTTGCGCAGGCTAGGGCCGTCTCAAGGGTGACCCCTTCTTTCAAAAAGACAACCAGCCTCCCTGAAATACGATGGATAGTCACTACCGGATAGCTATGGAGTAGTGACTGAATATTTCTCAAGAGCCGCTCTTCAAAGCTTGCACGGTTTTTCCCTTTGAGGCCAATCTCGTGATAATGAACCAAGATAATACGCTGGTATTCCATGTGGATATCCTTGGAGCTAGATGGAGACTAAAAAAGAAACCCCATCCCGCCTCGCACAGGTCTCCATCAAATTTCTGAGGCCTAAGAACGAGGACGGATGATGGGGCGTTTGCTACGCGAGATGCAATAGACTTGAAGCGAACTAGTGCTTCTTTACATCGATAGAGGCGGGATCGTAGGACACTTCCCCACGAGCAATCTCGGTAAATGCCATAGAGAGCGGCTTGGTATCGGCAGCACGAGCTACCTCAATAGCCGTTTGAAGCTGAATAGCGCGATCGCGCTGACCACGCATCATGTCATTGATGTCATGAGCGCGCTTTGAGGCCAAAGCACAGAGGAGAAAACGATCGTTATCAGCCTCGGAAAGTAAAACGTCAATTCTGGGTTCAATGATGCTCATAGATTCCATTTCCTTAGAGATCGGCGTGGTCATTCACATACGTTTGCAATGCTCGAGAAGCTTCTTCGAGATTGTCGTTTACCAGCCGCCAATCATACTTCATTTTTTGCGAAAGCTCCACCTCTGCGACGCGAAGACGCTTTTCAATCACCTCATCGGTCTCAGTGCCACGTCCTCGTAACCTTTCCTCCAAAATTTCCATAGAGGGAGGCTCAATAAAAACAAGATGGGCTTCAGGCATTTTTTCTTTTACTTGCAATGCCCCTTGAACATCGATTTCTAAGATCACTTGATTGCCCAGAGCAATATGCTCCTCAACGGCTTTACGTGGGGTTCCATAACTATTATCGGAATAGGTGGCCCACTCAAGGAATCCATCGTTTTGCGCGAGTTCAGTGAAGCGCTCGGGGGTAAGAAAATAATAGTTAACCCCATCCACTTCGCCCGGTCGCGGTGAGCGAGTTGTAGCCGAAACTGAGGCCCAAGCATCAGGCATAGCATCCAAAAGTTGAGCCACCAGGGTTCCTTTTCCGACCCCCGATGGCCCAGAAATTACAAATAGATTTCCTTTGCGCATAGCCTAAACCAGGCGCTCCAACAAAGCGGCGCGTTGACGCTCGCCGAGTCCACGCAAACGACGGCTCTCGGCGATCTGAAGCTCTTTCATAACCTTCTCGGCCTTAGCTTTGCCGTAGCCTGGCAACGTCTCAATAAGGGTGGATACTTTCATGCGACCAATAACAGGATCATCACGCATGGCTAATACGTCAGCCAATGAAATCTTGCCGCTCTTTAAGTTGTCACGGACTTCTGCGCGTTTAATGCGTGCCGCCTTGGCTTTCTCAAGAGCCTGAGCGCGATCTTCAGGGCTAAGTTGAGGTATGGCCATTTCTACTCCTTCATCGTGCTTACACGTGATACCCCGATGGTATCAAAAAATATGGCCTTATACGGCGCTTTCTTTAGATATTTCAGGGTTTTCTTCCTGAATTTTGATAATTCACGATAGAAATTGCTCAAAATGTCGAGGAAATTCTTCAAACAGATGAGGAAAAGAAAACCAGGCCTCCTAAACTTTGGGGGTCAAGGAAGCCTGGTTGGACTACAAGATTCTAAGATGCGGAGGTAAAAACGTAACTAAAGTCCCGCTACCTCGGCAGCGATAGCATCAAAAGCAGCTGCAGGATCTGCCGCTTGGGTAATGGGTCGGCCAACCACAATATGAGACGCTCCTGCGGCAAACGCTTCAGCTGGAGTCATAACGCGGCTTTGATCCCCAAGGGCCGCTCCTGCAGGTCGAACGCCAGGGGTTACGATATAGGCTTCAGGGCCTAAGATTTCTCGAAGCATTGACGCCTCTAAGGGAGAGGCCACCACACCAGAAATTCCTGAGGTCATTGCGAGCTCAGCGAGTGCTGCAACCTGTTCGGTAAGAGGACGGGTTACACCGGTCTGGGCAAGGGTCTCATCGTTCATGGACGTCAATACCGTGATACCTAAGGTAGCCGGTACGGGCCCTCCAATATCTGAAGCACCCAGAAGCGCTCCGCGTTGAGCTGCTTCCATCATGGCTTGGCCGCCTACGGTATGCATCGTAATCATGTCGGCTCCGGACGCCGCTGCGGAACGGGCCGCGCCTTCCACCTGATGAGGGATGTCGTGGAATTTGAGATCGAGAAAGACCTTGAAGCCACGGCGCTTGAACATCTGAATGATGGCAGGGCCTTCAGCATAATAGAGTGTCATGCCAACTTTGACCCATTTAGCACGTCCAGCTAAGGCGTCAGCCATGACAATGGCTTCCCAGGCGGCGTTGCAGTCGAGGGCTACAATGATGCGATCATCAGCGGGAACAGAATGAAATCCGGTATCTAGCATTCGAGAGCTCCAATCAACTCGTTTACATCGGCTACGCCCTGAGCTTCGCAATACTCAGCAATGCCATCAATCACATCAATGGTGGCACAGGGGTTAACAAAATTAGCAGCCCCAACAGCCACAGCGGTGGCGCCAGCCAACATAAATTCCACCGCGTCAGTACCATTACTGATGCCACCCATACCAAGGATAGGAAGATCAACGGCTCGGGATACTTCCCAAACCATACGCAACGCTACCGGCTTGACGGCAGGCCCTGAAAGTCCCCCTACTCCGCGGGCTAAGAGAGGTTTTCGGCGTTTCGCATCAACGGCCATGCCGAGTAAGGTATTAATAAGCGAAAGACTGTCAGCGCCTCCTGCCTCGGCCGCCCGAGCGATTTCTGTGATGTCAATGACATTAGGCGTGAGCTTGACAATGAGCGGGCGCTTCGTGGCTTGACGGCATAAGGAGACCACGGACTCAACCGATTGAGGATTACATCCGACGGTCATGCCTCCTGCATCAACATTGGGACAGCTTACGTTGAGCTCATAGGCTGCTACCGGTGCCTCTTCTAAGGCCTCAATGACGGCCTGATATTCCTCAAAGCTATGACCGGAGACATTAACAATGGTCGTAGCTCCCACGGATGCAAGCCAAGGTAATTCATCGGCTTTCAGATGTTCCACACCAGGGTTTTGCAGGCCAATGGAGTTGAGCATGCCTGAAGGAGTTTCGGCAATACGCGGTGAAGCGTTTCCTTCCCAACCATAAAGAGAGACTCCCTTCGTGGTCACTGCTCCAAGCGTTGCAACATCAAGAAAGTCATGATATTCGCGTCCGGCTCCGAAGGTGCCAGATCCGACCGTAACGGGGTTCTTCATGGAAAGACCCCCGAGATTAACCTCCAGGTTTACAGAGGTTGGTTTCGGTGAACGCTGCATTACCAGATCACCTCCTTGGCAGGAAAGACGGGGCCATCAACGCAGGCGCGCCGTTTGCCGTGAATAGTATCTACTACACAGGACAGACAAACTCCTATACCACAGGCCATACGCTTTTCGAGGGAAACCTCACAATAGGCTTGAGTGTTTGCTGTCAGGTTTGCCACAAGCTTCATCAAAGGCTCAGGTCCGCAGCAGGCAATGTAGTCAAATGGTGCCCCTGCCTCTTCTGCTTCTGTAATGGCTTCTTCAACCAAGGGAGTACAAAACCCTTTATAGCCAAAGCTGCCGTCGTCAGTGGAGCAACGAGGGTCTCCTCCCAATGCTTCACAAAAACGTTCTTTAGCCACCAATGCTTCGGCAGTTTGTGCTCCTAATATAGCTACTACATCGACTCCATCACAGGTGAGCTGCTGCGCCAAGGGGAATAAAGGAGCAGAGCCTACCCCGCCGGCCACCAGAAGCGCTCGCTTGCAACCTTGCGGTGGCTGCCAGGGACGACCAACCGGGCCGATTAATTCGAGGCTGTCACCCGGCTTGAGCGTAGTCATATGCTCGGTACCAAAGCCCAGAACTTGATACATGATATCGATGGTCTGCTCGTTAGGATCTTGGGCATAGATGCCGAACGGGCGACGCAGCATATGCTCATCCATACCTGGAATGCGGGCATGGATGAATTGCCCTGGTTTACCGGTAGAAGCAATGTAGGGTGCCGTAACGCGCATAAGCCAAATTCCGGCTCCCGCCTCTTCATTAAAAAGAATCGGCGTTACCTCATTTTGTAACGTACCCACAGCCATCCTCTCTCTGATTGAGCTGCCAATGGTGCGATTCTAACATCCTTGGGACTATTCCCATTGAGGGAGGTCTTGCAGTGCAATGACTTTTAAGCCGCTATCCCGAACAACTTCCATGCCAGCCACCATCGCTTGGGCACCCGCCAAGGTGGTGGTGTAGGTGACCCCATGGCGCACGGCTGCCATACGAAGTTCATAGCCGTCGCCGCGGGTAGCTGTGCCGAAGGGCGTGTTCACCATAAACGAAATAGTGCCATCGGCAATACGATCCATAATGGAAGAAGAGCCTTCATGGATCTTGCCCACTTCTTCGCACTCCACGCCAGCTGCCCGAAGCGCTTGGGCGGTACCAGCAGTGGCTACAATGGAGAATCCAAGGCGCGCAATATCGCGGGCGATGGGCACTAGCGAGCGTTTATCCCGGTCGTTTACGGACAGGAATGCCACTCCCCCTTCTGGCAATGCGTAGCTAATAGCCAATTGGGTTTTGGTGTAGGCTGCGGGGAAATTGCGCGCGATACCCATAACTTCACCCGTTGATTTCATCTCAGGCCCCAAAACAACATCGGCACCCGGGAAGCGACCAAAGGGCATAACTGCTTCTTTTACTGAGAAATAGTCAAGGCGTCGTTCATCATTGGGGAGATCCATACTGGCCAGAGTTTCACCGGCCATAATGCGGGCCGCAATCTTAGCTAAAGGAATGCCCGTTGCTTTAGAGATGAAGGGAACGGTGCGACTGGCACGCGGATTGGCCTCGATGACATAGATAACCGTGTCTTTGATGGCAAACTGAATATTGATAAGCCCCACCACTCCGAGTCGCAGCGCTAATTGCCGGGCAATGGAGCGCAAGCGCGCCTGTACCGCTTCAGAGAGTGAGAACGGAGGCGTGCAACAAGCGGAGTCCCCGGAATGGATACCGGCCATTTCGATGTGCTCTAGAATGCCTCCAATATAAACTTCCTTGCCATCGCAGAGGGCATCCAGATCTACTTCCACAGCTCCTTCGAGGAAGCGATCCAGATAGACCGGATGATCCGGGGAAATACGCGCTGCTTCACCCATATATTTTTCGAGTTGAGCGCCGTCATAGACGATCGCCATTCCCCGTCCACCTAATACATAGCTCGGGCGTACAAGGAGTGGGAATCCAATTTGATCCGCCACCGCACAGGCTTCTTCAAAGGTGGAAGCCATGCCTGCTGCCGGATAAGTAATTCCTAGCTCATCAAGAATGGCAGAGAAGCGATCGCGGTCTTCAGCTAAGTCAATAGCTTCCGGGCTAGTACCCAAGATGGGCACTCCCGCTTGCTCGAGGGCTCGTGCCAACTTTAAGGGCGTCTGACCTCCCAGCGTCACGATGACGCCATCCGGTTGCTCTACATCAACAATATCCATCACATCTTCGAAGGTCAAAGGCTCGAAGTAGAGTTTATCTGAAGTGTCATAGTCCGTAGATACAGTCTCAGGGTTGCAGTTCACCATGATAGTTTCAATGCCAGCCTCTTTAAGAGCATAGCTGGCATGAACACAGCAGTAGGCAAACTCAATACCCTGACCGATACGATTCGGACCCGCTCCCAAAATCATGACGCGCCGCCGGGTTTTCGGCGTCACTTCTGACTCTGCCGTATCGTAGGTTTTGTAGTGATAGGACGTAGATGAGGGAAACTCAGCGGCGCAGGTGTCTACCGTCTTAAAGGCAGGGCGAACCCCTAAGAGTTTCCGGCAGGTACGAACGGTCAGTTCATCGGAGCCGGTAAGGTAGGCAATTTGGGCATCGGAAAGTCCATATTGTTTAGCCAGTTTAAAGCCCTCAGGGTCAAGATCCTCGAGCCGCAACCCATTCAGGACACGCTCAATAGCGGCCATGTCAGCCATGCGCGTGAGGAACCACGGATCAATGCCGGTATAGCCGTGAATGTCTTCAACGCTCCATCCGCGGCGTAGTGCCTCAGCAATATAGAAG
>CAJUNI010000091.1 GCA_910587945.1 uncultured Parvibacter sp. | reverse complement strand
AATCTAGGTAGATGCACTTTTTGAGACGCAACCCGAAATTCGCATTGCAAAGCGCGTCAATCGGCATCAAATTTGCACCTGCAGCGGCATCTTTCTGTAAGCGTATTCACTAAGCCCAAGATATCTACATGAGTCAAAAAGGGCTACGGTCACTGACTCAATTCCGGTCAATAAAAGTCGGCAGCTCTTCCCAAGGCAAAACGCTCTTGGTGGTCATCTTCTTGGCGGGCGAAATGATGATTCTCATAAGGGCTCTCGTTCAATAGCTTGGCATTCGCTCTCATTATAGGGGCGAAAAGTTTAACGAGGAAAACCTCCCTACTATTCGACGACCTCGGCGATGTCGGCTTCAATGAGCTTGCAGCCCTCCTCGCCTACGTGGCCGAATGAGTCAATAAGGGCTACGGTCGCTGACTCACGCGAGGAATAGCTACGTGTAAAGAATATCTCCATGCTCCTCGATAACCTCCTCGGCATTCGAATAGCATGACAAGCTAATCGTGCTGTTAGCGACTATGTCGCAAACGCGTCCCCAGTCCCTTCTCATGTTGATACCGTCGATGAGGTCCGATTCCAAGATCGAATCAAGGCCGGTATAGTCAATCTCCCCGGAGCCATCCTTATAGCCACAGCGCTGAAAGAAGGCATGGTCGTCGTACTTGATGACCATGTACACACAGTTCCTACCCTCGAAGGAGAACTCGAACTCAGGCTCTCCGCCCAGCGCTCCGTAAAGTTTCTTGAACTCCTCCATGGAAAGCATGCCCGACTCCTCACAAATCGACTTCTTCCAATCATAGCTACAGCTGAGTTGGTGCAGCTCACCAACATCGCATACTAAACATCCCTGAATCTTCATTTTAAGTACACGCCGAGAGACGGCCAACCGTCTGACTTGCCTCATTTACATCGCCCGAACTCGCCTATGGCAACTGCCACATATGATCAGATAAGAAGAGCCGCCGGTTTTGATCCGACGGCTCACTTTTGAGTCAAAAAGGGCTACGGTCGCTGACTCAAAAAGCTACGAACAAGTGTTCTGCTACTCCCACTCGACGGTACCCACGGGCTTCGGCGTCAAGTCATAGCAGACACGGCAAACGCCCGGTACTTCGTGAGTAATGCGATCGCACATGCGCTTGAGCAGCGCCCAGTCCAGTTCGGGCACCTCGGCGGTCATCACGTCCACAGTGTTAATAGCGCGGATGATGGCCGGCCACTCATAGGCACGCACGCCATCGCGAACGCCCGTGGCGCGCATATCGGGAACCACCGCGAAATACTGCCAAGCGCCCACGTTGGCCGCTTCCATTTCTTCTCGCACAATGGCGTCGGCCTCACGCAGTGCCTCTAAACGATCTCGCGTGATAGCGCCGAGACAGCGCACACCCAGGCCCGGACCCGGGAACGGCTGACGCTCGACCATGTTCTCAGGCAGACCCAGCTCGCGACCCACCACACGTACTTCGTCTTTATAGAGAAGCTTCACCGGCTCAACGAGTTCGAATTCCAGATCCTCCGGCAGGCCACCGACATTGTGATGAGCCTTCACGCCATCTTTGGATTCAAGAATGTCGGGGTAGATCGTTCCCTGACCCAAGAAGTCAACCTCATCGCCTACTTTGCGCGCTTCTTCTTCAAACACGCGAATAAACTCAGCGCCGATAATCTTGCGCTTTGTTTCCGGTTCCTCCACGCCATCCAAAAGATCCAAGAATCGATCCGTAGCATCCACGTAGACCAAGTTGGCATCCATCTGATTCTGGAATACGTCAATGACCTGCTCGGACTCGCCCTTGCGCATAAGACCATGATTTACATGCACGCAAATGAGATTCTTGCCGATAGCTTTGATCAGCAGCGCTGCTACAACGCTCGAATCCACTCCGCCCGAAAGCGCCAACAGTACCTTTTTGTCCCCCACTTGCTGACGAATGGCCTCCACCTGTTCATCAATAAAGGCTTGGGCAAGTTCCGGAGTGGTGATGCGCTCCATTGAATCAGGTCGGACATTGGGATCCATGCTGCCTCCTCAAAGTAGGGTCTGTTTTGTAGCGGAAAAATTATACCCGAACCCGGCCATCCTTCGGCGGCCTTACACCTTGGTCATGACACTTCGACAGTATTTGAACATTCTGCCAATCCTCACAGATAGACCATCTGTGGACTCAACAATGAACTCCATAGACCAAAAGAACGTTGCGGAGATGCCAGGCAGTCACCTTAAAGCACCTCTACCAATTCATTTTTGGGTAAGAGATTTAGCAGGTTATTGGAACAAACCAAGAAACGCGAAGGGATATTGTGGCGGACGAACAGGAAAAGAAGAACCGGCTGTTTAGTGATATTTCAGCAGCTCAAGTTATTGCCACCGCGCTTGCGGCAGTAACTTCTATGCTCCTGTCCTCCTATATTGGCATCGCAGGTTCAGTAATTGGCGTGGCAGTGGCTTCCATTGTGTCCACCCTCGCGGCGTCAGCCTACAAAAAGTTCCTTCGAGATTCCGCCGAGAAGATCAAAGAGCTCCCTCTGCCCTCCATCCACGATTCGCTCACCAAGGCGCAAACTCCCCTTGCTGGCGAAGCCGCGAGCGCAAAGACTCAGGCGCCGGCACACCAGACGACCACTCGTCCAGAAGCCTCGTCCCATTCTCCTGCCCACGCGGCAGTCGTCGCCGATGAAACCCAGCAGCTCGCGGTCACTCACGAGGCAGTTAGTGGCGAAAAAACCCAACCACTCACACCCTCCCACGGGGCAGCTGCCAGCGCCGAAACCCAACCACTCTCCTCCGCTTCTGGCCCAAGCGCTACCCACCCAGCGGGCTCCTCCAACACCAGCCAATCTCCCACGAGCGCGCCTACCGCAACGCTGAATATCCCATCCACCAGCACAAGCGCTCCCGCCAAGGCGCCCCAAAGCGCCGAAGCGCTCCTGGCCGTGCGCCATCAGCGCCATGTCATGCGCGGACTTATCATCGTCTGCATCGTATCTGCCCTGTTAGCGGTTGCAGCCTCAGGCATCGCCGTCTATGTACTCACCACCGGCGAAGGCTTGGGCACTAAGCCCGCACCCATCTATGTCACCAAAACCGTACCTTCTGACCAGCAGGATCACCAAAGCACGGACGACTCCGACAGTGATTCTTCCTCAAGCGACACCGATGACACCACCCAACCAGACGGCACGACTCCCAACCCTACAGACCCTAACCAAGCCGCCACCAACGGAAGCGACTCCACGACCACCACCAATAAGGGCGACTCATCCCAAGATCAATCCAACAGCACAGACGACAAAACCTCCTCCTCAACGGAGGGCTCAAACGGCACTACTTCTTCTGATGGCGACAGTACCACTTCCGGCTCTTCTACCACCTCTCCCGACAGCGGCACTTCCTCAGAAAATAACAACGCGCAAAGCTCGTCCGCCTCCCCCGATGCCACTTCAACATCGAGCTAAGACTTCTTAAGCTTCGCGCGTTTCAAAAGGCCTCGTCACACTAGCAAACGTGTTCCGAGGCCTCAGGGTTCAGCAATTAAATCAGCCAGCTGCGTGGCTACGAGAACACGATGTACTCAAACTCCACCGTGTCGCCGGGATTCAAGGTGCAAGAGTCGATGGACTCCATGACCTCTTCGCCATTAACGGTATAGACCCATCCCCCATTGCCTTCCGTAGCTTTGTCACCAATAGCATTGAGGAATTTCCCGTATTGACTATCTTGAATATCCGTCTCCAGCGTCGATGCCTCGAGGGCATCATAGACGGTACCACCTTCCACAAGCGCCACCTCTTCGGTGCTGAGCGTAGCCCCTTCATTGTCAGGATCCAGCACCACCAAGGTGACCGCTTCGGTCGCTGCATCAGAGGCTGCCGGCGCTTCCTGTTGAGCGTTCGTCGTGTTTTGGGATTGCGATCCGCCATCACTGGAAGCGCATCCGGTTAATGAAATCAGACCGAGAGAGCAAGCCAGAAGAAGGCTCAATCCTGCTCGTACCCACAATGCGTTACTGCCCACTTTTTCCATTTATTTCTCCTTTTCCAGGACTCCGGGCAATTCGGCTCGGTGTTCCGACTTCGCTGGGAAACAGTACTCCCAGACTTTACGGTTACTGGTATAGCGCAGGAATTTCACCTGCATTTCCCGAGGCTATGCGCATCCGTCGCGCATTCCGATGGAGTCATAGTGCTTTGCAGCGGTGCCTATAATAGCGAACCACTCTCCCCTTCTCCCGAGCAAACCTTCTAAATGAGAAAAAGCCAAGGCAAAGCGAATAGTTCATCGGCTTTATCGCCGCAGGATTTCATTTCTTAAACCAACGTTTTGGATGAACAGAACCTTTGACGCATGGTGCGATACTCAAAAAGAATTCACCTTTGAGCGGGAGCCATTATGAGCGAAACGAAAACCCACGAACACACCATCCCCAAAGCTTCTACCATTTCTCTCGTAGTGCTTGTGGTGATTACCTTTTTTACCTCCCTTTACATGAAGGGTTTGAACAGCGGCATTCCCTATTACTACGACACTCTTGGATATTCAGCCACCATTGGCGGAACCTTTGTGGCAGTGTTTACCCTTGCAAGTACTGTCATGCGACTGATTGGCGGCCAAATCACCGACCATTTCACTCACTACCGCGTCCTGCTCGCGAGCCTTGGCGGACTCCTGTTGGGCGTCGCAATTCCCGCCATCATCGATGAATTCTACGTCGTTATGGCATCGCGCATCATCCAAGGAGCGAGTTTTGCTCTGGCTACCAACGTGATGACCGTGGCCGTCATGGGATCCGCCACCAAAAAGCATCTGGGGCGACGCGTAGGTATCAAAGGCGCAGGCACCTCACTCGGCACCATGCTTGGCGCTTTGGTCTCCACCGGCTTGCTTGATGGCATTGGCTATCAGGGCTTTTACGGCTTCTACGCGCTACTCATGGTAGTTGCGGTTATAGCCGTAATTGTGCTCCATCACAAAGAACAGTCCTGGGCGAAACAGGCGAAGGAGGACGCCCAAGACGCCGCCAGCGTTGACACAATTATCGCCAAATCCCCCGCAAAAGCGGCTGCCTCTTCCGACACTGCTCCTGCAACTGCCTCCGAAACCGCCCATCATCCTGCGGGCGCCGCTTCCCCTCACACTAGCCTTCACACAACTCCTGCCGGCGCTCCCACCACAAGCGAGTCCGCTGCAACCACCTCGCAACCCATAGTCGCAAAGCCGCCTCTCAAGGAACGCCTGCGAAACCTCATCGCGCCCTACTTCATGCCCCAAGTGGCTCCCTATATGGCCATTTCATTCGCCCGACGCATGCCTAAAGGCTTCTGCATTGCATTCATTTTGGTGTTCGCAAAACACGCCGACATTGCCATGGGTGCCGCGTTCTTCATTGCTGCTGGCGCCACTACGTTAGTCTGTCGCTTGAGTGGTGGGAAACTCTTCGACAGCAATCGTACGTGGCTTCTCTTCCCGCTCATGTGCGTACAAATTGTGGGCTTCACGCTGCTTTGTATCTTCCCCACCTTCCCCGTTCTTATTGTGGCAGCTATTGGCTATGGCATCTCGGTCGGCACCACCTCACCGTTCTTGAAGACACTCTCGGCCAAAGCTACTCCTAAAGAGCATTGGGGCGTTGTGGATGGCGAACTCTATTTCTTTGGGGACATGGGTAAGGCCGTAGGCGCTTTTGCAGGCGGTCTCATCATCGACGCCACATCCAAATCCTTCGTGCCCGAGATTGCGCTCGGGTTTGCTTCCCTAGCCGCCCTCATGGCTGCCATCGCCCTCATCATTGGACACCAACGCAAAAAGAAAGCAGCCTAGGTTTCCCTAAGCTGCTCGTCATTACGTAGTTTTCAGGCGGCCTCAAGCTATACGCATCTGTTTCGGTTTCTCGACCTCCCCGAGCTGCGTGCCAGCACCGAAGCCCCAAGCTGCTCGCATCAGATTGACCGGCTGTGTTTAGTCCTCCAGCGCCGCCATTTCGGCCTCGATCACTTCTGCCAAGCGACGAATGCCGTCCTTGATGGTCTCCTCATCGGCGTTGGTAAAGTTCAAGCGCATGGTGGAATAGGTACCCTCTTCAGGGTAGAAGGGATCCCCAGGCACAAAGGCCACATTGCGCTCGAGTGCCTGCGGGAACATGGACATGGTCGAGATCCCTTCTGGCAAGGTTACCCACAAGAACATGCCGCCTTCAGGCTTGGTGAACTCCACGGAATCCGGGAAGTATTCCTCCATGGCATCGGTCATTGCCTTGGCCTGCGAGCGATAGAGATCGCGAATCTTTACCAAATGCTCGTCGAGTTCATTGTGGGTGAGATAGTCATAGACAACATACTGCGAGAACACGTTCGTGTGCAGGTCAGCGGCCTCTTTTGCAATGGACAAGTTGCGCAGAAGTTCATGATCCTTCGTGAGCAAATAGCCCATCCGGAAACCAGGAGTTACAGTCTTCGAGAACGAACCCATGATCACACCATGGGGCAGTGCGGTGCCACCAATGTAGGGCAATGATTCGCCCTCAAAACGAAGTTCACCGTAGGGATCGTCTTCCACCACCACAATGTTGCGCCCTTGAAGCGCCTCGCGCACTTGGCGACGACCTTCCGCGCTATAGGTAAGACCTGTGGGGTTCTGGAAATTCGGAATGAGATAGATCATCTTGGCACCCTTATCGAGTGCTTCATTCAGCTCGTCGATATCAAGACCCTCGTCAGTGAGCTCAACGCCGTAGAACACCGGCTGATTAAGGGCGAAAGCTTGAATCGCGGCCAGATAAGTGGGCTTTTCGACAATGACACCATCGCCTTTATCGAGGAGCACCTTACCCAGCAGGTCCAGGATTTGCTGAGAGCCGGTGGTGATCAGCACATCATCCAGCACATAGTCCGTACCAAAGCGCTGGTTATAGCGATCGGCA
>CAJUNI010000090.1 GCA_910587945.1 uncultured Parvibacter sp. | reverse complement strand
CGTCAAAGGCAGTTTGTCGGGTGAGGGTGAGACAGCCAACCGTCAGTCAGACAGCCAATCGTGGCTGCCTGACTGGAAACTATCCCAGGTCGAGTAAAGTCGCGTTGAGTCAGTCAATTAACTATCTTGTTGTCGGTGGTCAGGCTGGAAGTAGCCCCAGGTCAGCCGTGACTGTCAAGAACTCTTGACGCGCAAAACTGCCCTGTTCTTGTCGATGTCAAGAACATCCGGTGGTACGCTTTCGCCGATCATGAAATCCTCGTCTCGGAAAGGAGGCGTCGGTGGAACTGCCGCAGCAACTAAAAGCGAACCGTGAGCGATTGGGGCTCACCCAGGAGGATGTAGCCCAGCGCATCTTCGTCAGCCGCCAGACCATGTCCAGTTGGGAAACGGGAAAAACCTATCCGGACGTGCAATCGCTTTTGTTGCTGAGCAATCTGTTCGGCGTCTCCATCGATTCATTGGTGAAAGGAGACGTGGTAACCATGAAAGAAACCATTGTTAAGGATGCGGTGCAGATGGAGCGCCTGTCCATCGGGATGATAGGGTTCCTTCTTGCTGGAGTTGCATGCCTTGTGGGCTGGGATCTTATCTGGGATGAGCCGGTTGGGGGAGTGTCGTGGCTTAGCTGGGGTGTGGTTGTGGGGATGGTTCTCTTTGTCCTGTGTGCAGCGCTGGCTATGGTGTGCGCCTGTCGCGTGGAGAAACTGAAGAAGAATCATAACCTTGTTACCTACCGGGAGATCAGCGCCTTTATGGACGGGGAAGACGCTGAGACAATCGCCAACCTCAATCCGGATGCCTTCTCAAGAACGCACCCTTGGGCTGCCAATGTAGTAAAGGTATTGGCGGGAGCCGCTGTGGCCCTTGCTTTGGGTTTCATTGTTGGTAGTATCGTCAGTAATCTACACTAAGGTTATTCGCGAAGGGTGGCGGGCCTCCTGTTGCTCTGCGTGTTTTCTGGATCCGTGGCCGTCTGTTGGTTGTCTCATGCAGATAGCGCAAATGACACCGCAAAATGAGTCAAAAAGGGCTACGGTGGGTGACTCAAAATACGAAAGGATTTCTGTGTCTATACCTCGACCACTCATGATAGCTTTCTGGATCGTGGCTATTGCTGCCCCTTTAGCTTTTTGTGGCTTAGCGCTGGCAACACTGCCTGCTGGTGTAAGCGAAATACCCATGCAAATTGGCTTCGATGGACAGGTTAACCGCTACGGAAATCCTTCTGAACTGTGGCTTGTGGCATCCCTTATGGCTGGGTGCAATGTCCTTCTAGCTCTCTGTTATATCTTCAACGATTTCCTTTATGCCCATGGACTTGTTCATGGCGTCAGCCGAAGAGGAGCGCTACGCGTCTATGTAATCTGCGCCGTTGTACTGGTTATCATCGATGCCTTCAGTAATTTTCTTTTAGTGGGACTAGCATAAATTGACTGGCTGTCTCATGAGGAGGGGTCATGGTGCGTGAAGCTCGACATAACGGGATTGCTTATTGGGTCTCAGAGCACGTCGACGATGACAAGCCGTGGCTCGTGTTCCTGCCGGGACTGACGGCAGATCATCGGCTTTTCGACAAGCAAGTGGAATACTTCGCCCCCAAAATGAATGTGCTGGTGTGGGACCCACCTTCCCATGGGGCATCTCGGCCGTTTGCGTTGGATTGGACGCTCGACGATAAAGCTCGCTGGCTGCGGGAAATCTTCGAAGCCGAGGGCGTTCAGCATCCCGTTCTTGTGGGTCAGTCCATGGGTGGCTATGTGTCCCAGATGTTTATGGAGCTGTTTCCCGGTCAGGTGGCAGGGTTTGTCTCCATCGATTCGTGCCCGCTACAACGCGACTACTACAGCAGCTGGGAGCTCACAGCACTCAAGCATACGAAGCTTATGTTTCTGTCATTCCCCTGGAAGACGTTGGTGAAGTACGGCTCGACGGGGAACGCCACAAGCCCCTACGGCCAGCAGCTGATGCGCGCCATGATGCTCGACTACGATAAGCGCGAATACTGCGAATTGTCTGCCCACGGGTTCCGCGTGCTTGCCGAAGCGGTGGAGGCGAATCGGCCCTATGAGCCGGGGTGTCCGGTACTCATCATTTGCGGGGAAAAGGATGGTGCGGGTTCGGCGAAGCGCTATAACCGGGATTGGGAGAAGCAAACCGGCAACCCGGTTCACTGGATTGAAGGCGCGGGTCATAACTCCAACACCGATTGTCCTGAAGAAGTTAACGCCCTCATTGAGCAATTCACGTTGTCGTTATGATAGAAGGTGTCACTTGCCAGAGGGCGAGTTCGCGCAGCTCGTTGAGTGACCCATGGGCAAGATAGGGTATCCTGATAGCTATGATGAATGAACAAACAAGACCGAGAGTTGCGGTGGTTGGCGGAGGCCTTGCGGGGTCTGAAGCAGCCTACCAGTTGGCGTCACGCGGCATTGCCGTCAGGCTCTACGAGATGCGACCTGAGCAGCCAACGCCGGTGCATCATAGCGATCAGCTGGCTGAACTGGTGTGCTCCAATTCACTGAAAAGCATGAAGGAAGACAGCGCTGCTGGGCTTTTGAAGCAGGAGCTTCATCAACTGGGGTCTAAACTCTATGAAATTGCTCTTAAGCATCAAGTGGCTGCTGGAGGCGCCCTTGCGGTGGACCGGGAGAAATTTGCTGCCGAGGTGACCGCTCTTCTGGAGGCTCATCCTCTTATAACCATTGAACGCAAAGAAATTACCTCCCTGCAGGAAGCAAGCCGGGATGTTGACGCCGTTATCTTAGCTTCGGGGCCTCTCACCTCGGACAGTTTGGCGCAATCGCTTCAGGAGGCTCTCGGTCAAGCGAACCTTGCGTTCTATGATGCAGCGGCTCCTATTGTGATGGCTGACTCTCTGGACCAGGACATTCTCTTTCGTCAAAGTCGCTACGAAGATGCCGAAGCAGGGGGCGACTACCTCAACGCACCGTTTACGAAAGAGGAGTATGAATACTTCATTGATGAGCTCCTGCAGGCCGAGCGCGTAGTGGCAAAAGACTTCGAAACCCGCGATTTATTCCAGGCTTGTCAGCCCGTTGAGGAGATTGCCCGAACGGGGCGGGATGCTCCTCGGTTTGGCACCATGAAGCCGGTGGGGTTGACGGATCCGCGTACGGGTAAGCGTCCTTGGGCGGCCCTGCAACTGCGTGCTGAAAATGCTGAAGGCACCTGCTATAACTTGGTGGGCTTTCAAACGAACCTGACATTCCCCGAGCAAAAGCGGGTGTTTTCGCTGATTCCTGGACTGGAACATGCCGAATTTGCCCGCTATGGCGTCATGCACCGCAATACCTTCTTGGATGCACCGCGATGCATCGATGCGCAGGGCTGCTTATTTACTGCCGAGCAGAGTCCCTGCGGCGTTCCTGTCTATGTGGCCGGACAGCTGGCGGGTACGGAAGGTTATAGCGAGGCTATTCGTTCGGGGCTCCATTGCGCTTTCTCTGTTTGGGCGTGGCTGCAGGATGTAGAGTTGCCGGCATTACCCCCCGAAACAGTGTTTGGCGCGTTGATGAACTATGCCTCGGATCCGGAAGTAAAAGACTATCAGCCGATGCATGTGAACTTCGGTCTCATTCCGCCCCTCGAAACGCCCGTGAAAAACAAGCGGGCTCGCTACGAGGCTTATAGTCAACGGGCGCGAGAAGCTCTTGACTCCTATCGGGATCAGCTTGCAGCTCATGGCGTTTGGGATGGTTGGTGTGAAGACTAACGAAGGCGCTCATGTAGGAGCTGAGGACCAGGTTCGCTCTGAGAATGAACTTCAAGGAGCGGGGGCTGCTGAATGCGAAGGATTCTGCGAATTTCTTAATCTTGAGCGGGGATGTTCGCCCCATACGGTGCGAGCCTATAAGGGAGACTGCGAAGATTTCCTCCGTTGGGCGCAGCGACAAGAGTTGTCTTTTACTCATCTGTCCTATCGCCAGCTGCGTTGGTATTTAGCGGAACTTGATAAGGCACGGTACAGCCGCGCAACCATCAACCGCCGCCTTTCTTCGATCCGAACATTCTATGAGTGGATGTGGTCTTGCAACCTCATAGAAGAGAATCCTGTTTCTGCCCTTCAGGGGCCAAAAATGGCGAAAACCTTACCTACGGTTATTAGCCCCGAGGATATGGTGCGGCTCTTGCGCGTCAATGGTCCTCTTGATGAGGAGGGGAAGCCGCGAGAGCAAACTGCCGAGATGAAGCGCGACCAGGCAATTCTGGAACTACTCTATGCTTCGGGTTTGCGTATATCTGAAGTAGCGGGCTTGAGTCTGGGGGATGTGGACCTCAAGCAAAAGCAGGTCAAAGTTATGGGCAAGGGTTCGAAGGAGCGCATTGTTCCGTTTCATGAGCTGGCTGCCTCAACGCTTAAAACCTATCGTGATGGCGCTCGCCAGGAATTGCTTGCTCGGGCGAAAACCGGAGACTCAGATGCCCAAGCAGCCTTCTTTGTTTCCTCGCGGGGTCATGCTATGTCGGCTGATGTGATGCGAAAAATGTTTAATCGCTCAGTGGCAGCAGCGGGGTTAAGTCGTGAGGTAACCCCTCATGCCATGCGTCATAGCTTTGCCACAGACCTGCTGGCCGGGGGCGCAGATTTACGCAGTGTTCAAGAGCTTCTCGGTCACGCAAACCTTGCGACAACGCAGATCTATACCCATGTTTCCCCCGAGCGCCTCAAGCAGGTCCATAATCTTGCTCATCCCCGCGCCTAAGCCGCCCAGAACTAATCTTCGAAAAACTTACTGCCGTCTTACGAAACGGCGCGAGAGTTACGGCCGTCTTGCAGCGTTTACTCAGAACTATTTCGAAGCTCATGCGGGCGTTTGACAGTTTTCCTGTCTGCTAAATCACCCGCGCCCAAGACCTCACAATGGATACCAGATAGATAGGTTGGATGGCCGATGGGAGGCTGTAATTCGCTTCCATCGGCGGTTCCCAAATCCATGGCGCTATTCATTTTGCAGCGGTGAGGAGGAGCTATGAGCAAGAAAAAGGCAAGGACACTATTCTGGGCCGCCCTTGTAGCTCTGGCCTACATACCGTTCTTTTTCTAACTTCTGTGACCATTCTTTGAATTACGAACAAAAGTTCTATTTCTGCTTCGGTAGCTCCTAAGTTGGAGTAAACTACACGTCGTAGAAAATCTAAGGAAGACGTGCCATATTTGGTGCGTCTTCTCCTGTGTCAGAGAGAACGGACAGCAGTTTCCTATGGGACAAAAAGAAATTGTTATTAAAGGCGCTCGAGAGCATAACCTCAAAAATATAGACCTTACCATTCCTCGTGATGAGCTTGTGGTTATTACGGGCTTATCAGGTTCTGGTAAGTCGAGCCTTGCTTTTGACACCATGTATGCCGAAGGACAGCGACGCTATGTCGAGAGTCTTTCGAGTTATGCCCGTATGTTTTTGGGTCAGATGAGCAAGCCGGATCTCGATAGCATTGATGGCTTGTCCCCGGCGGTATCTATTGATCAGAAAACTACGTCGAAGAATCCGCGCTCTACGGTGGGCACTACAACCGAAATCTACGACTATCTTCGTCTGCTTTTTGCTCGGACGGGTATTCCTCACTGTCCTGAATGCGGTCGTGAAATTAAGCGACAGACGACTGACCAGGTAGTGGATGAAATCCTCCAAATTGATCCGGAGCATGAGCCCAAGGCTATTATTTTGGCGCCCGTGGTCACGGGTCGTAAGGGAGAGTTCACGAAGCTACTTGCGGATTTGCAAAAAGAAGGCTTTAGCCGTGTCCGCATTGATGGGGAAGTGGTCCGCCTTGAGGGCGAACCTATGGTCCTCAATAAGAAAATCAAGCACTTTATTGACGTCGTAGTGGATCGCGTTACGCTCAAACCCAGTGCCTCGCGGCGTATTGCCGAGGCTGTAGAGTTGGCAACGAAGCTCTCTGACGGAAAAGTGCTCGTACAAGTTCTTGATGCTGATGGAAAAAGTCAAAGTGACGGAGAGGGCCGTTCTTCCGGAGCTACGGGCGGACTAAAGGAAGGGGAGCATCTCTTCTCTCTGGCCTTAGCCTGCCCTATCCATGGACACTCCATGGATGAGCTCCAGCCGCGCGACTTTTCTTTTAACGCTCCCTATGGCGCTTGCCCTGATTGTTTGGGTATCGGTAGTCGCGAAGAGGTGGATCCTTCGTTGGTGATCCCCGATCCATCCTTATCTATTGCTGAAGGTGCAGTGGCGCCATTCAAAAATGGAAACTACTATCCGCAGGTGTTGCGAGCGGTAGCTAAGCATCTGGGTGTTTCTCCGGACACCCCCTGGGAAGACTTACCTACAAAAGCACAAAAAGCATTTATGGAGGGTCTGGGCTCTCAAAAGATCCGCGTAGACTACACCACCGTCGATGGTCGTGATACCTATTGGTATTTAGAGTGGGAAGGTATCCGGGCAGCGGTTTCTCGTCGCTATTCGGAAGCCCAAAGTGATTCTCAGCGGGAAAAGTTGTCCGCCTATTTCGCTACGATTCCCTGCGCTACTTGTAAGGGAAAACGCCTCAAGCCGGAAATTCTTGCGGTGACCGTGGGAGATAAATCGATCCATGATGTCACGGAACTCTCGGCCGGCGAGTGCTTAAACTTCTTTGATCATTTGAAACTTCATGGTCAAGACGAATTTATTGCCGGTCCTATTGTCAAAGAGATTCGGGCTCGCTTGCGCTTCTTAGTGGATGTGGGTCTTGATTACCTCACCCTTGAGCGAGCCACAGCAACGCTTTCGGGTGGTGAGGCGCAGCGTATTCGGTTGGCTACCCAAATTGGCGCTGGCCTTATGGGAGTGCTTTATATCCTTGACGAGCCTTCTATTGGCTTGCATCAGCGAGACAATGAGCGACTCATTGCTACCCTTGAGCACCTACGTGACCTAGGCAACACTGTTATTGTGGTTGAGCATGACGAAGACACTATTCGGGCGGCCGACTATGTCATCGACATGGGTCCCGGAGCTGGTGAGCATGGCGGCTATGTGGTGGCTGCAGGTACCCCCCAAGAGATTATGGCCGAGAAGAAATCTCTTACGGGCCAGTATCTCTTAGGAACTCGGGCCATAGAG
>CAJUNI010000089.1 GCA_910587945.1 uncultured Parvibacter sp. | reverse complement strand
ATTGCTGGTGAGGCAAAGTACAGCACCAAAATTGCCGCCACCACGCAGACCACAATACGCACAAGGCGCATGCGAAGTTCGCCCAAGTGATCCATCAGGGGCATGCGTGCCGGTCCGATAGGCATAGCTATTCCCCCTCTTCTACTTGAGCGGCGGAGGAGGTGCTTGCAGCTCCTGCATCCGCAGGTTTGGTATCTTCGGCGGTTTGAGCGGCTTCAGCCTTGCGGGCTGCACGCTCCTTTTCGTAGCGAGCTTTACGCTCGGCAAAAGACTCGGCATGAGGTGCCGAAGCTGCTTCTTTTTGGGCGGTGTCGCCAGTAGCCTTGGGCGCCTTGGACTCGGCCTTGGCAGTTGTAGCCTCAGACGCTGCCGCATCGGACGCAACAGCCCCTGCAGCTGCCGCTGCCGCACTACCCTCTTCGCTTGCCGTTGCCGTATCCGCTGCCTCGGCCGCTTTCTTGGCAGCGCGCTCGCGATCATAGCGAGCTTTACGCTCTGAGAACGACTCAGCCTGGGCTTTGGCTTTTTGCACGCCTTCTTTGGCGTCAGCTTGTACTTTCTGAGCCTTTTGGGTAGCCGTATCGATGGCATCTAACGGATTTTTGAAAGGCTCATCGGCCTCTTTATCAAAGAATTCACCCTTAAGCGTTCCCGACATTTCCTCTTGGGCGCTTCTAAACTTTGCAATGGCCTTGCCCACTGTTTGGGCGATAGCCGGCAGTTTGTCAGGGCCGAACAAGAGGAATCCGAAAAGCAGGATCAGGAATAATTCCAGTCCGCCAATTCCAAACACAATGTTCCCTTCGATCGAAGGCCTTCCGCGCTACATCATGGCAAGGCCAGAAATGGTACAAGCTCTATCACGCCCTCAAGGCGTGGTTTTCATATCTGGCAAATGGTAGCACAGCCCATGCCATTATCACCCTATAGACCGGGGGTTCAAAAACTCTCCGCTTGATCAGAAACCCGCGGCCCGAGGGTTTAGGCGCCCGCGAATAACGCAAGGCCCATGGTGGGTAAGCCCAGCGCCAGAACAAGAATGACGCAGACCACCACAATGAAGATTTTCTTGGTGCGCTCTTTTGCGGCGGCCGCTTCTTTGGCGCGACGTTCCCGCTCTTCAGCGGCCTTAATCCGCTCTGCCTTTTGGGCCCGCGTCAGTTTTTGCTGCTTGTTTACATTTTTCGTTGCCATGAATGCCTCGATAATTCCTTACCACGATCATTGCTAGTTCCTTTACGCAGGCCAAACAACCCGCGCATTCAGAGTAGATAACTTAGACGCCTTTTGCCATCGCCCACAGCTTAGGGTTCCCAGAATCCTCAGAAATCCCCACCTAGGTCTAGGAACGCAGCTTCGTGCGAATCTCAATAACCCGCGCGATGTTCTTGGTGACCTCTACGTCCACATGCCACTGGCCCTTTTCATAGAGCGTGCGGCCATCCACCATCGTGAGCAAAACATCGGACGCGGTGCAGGTATTAACCACCGCCGAAACCGGATTAGCCGCAGGAGTTTGATGGGAAGAAGAAAGATCCACTGCAATGATGTCAGCTTTCTTGCCAATTTCCAGCGAACCAATTTCTTGATCCAGACCCAGTGCCCGAGCGCCTCCGATAGTAGCCATTTCGAGCATGGTGTCCGCATCTAAGAAGCGACGGCTGTTAATGGCACGCTGCAACAACATCTCCAGACGCATCTCATTGAGCATGTCGGTGGAGTTGGTGGCAGCCGGTGAATCGGTACCCAAGCCTACCCGAAGCCCTGCGCGCAGGAATTCGTCTGCCGGAGCCACCCCCATGCCGAGCTGGGCATTAGCGCGGGGGCACAGGCAGATCGAAACGTTGTGCTCCTTGAGCTTTTTGATGTCGGCATCATCCACGCAGACCGCATGGATCATCATGACGGCATCCGCATCAAAGGCACCCCAGTTCAGGGCATAGCGCACTGGCGTTACCCCGGTAGGCATCCATGGGGGAATTTCCACATAGCCGCGGCGATCATCCATGGTGTGTACGGCAAAAGGCGAAGAGCCGTACATCACGAAGTTGTACTCTTCGCGACTGCCCGCCAGACAAAGCGCCACCGGCAGATGTTCCTTTTCCGCGAGGCTGGTCACGCGTTTAAAAATTGAAGGATGATTGGTGTAGACCGGCGAGGGGGCAATACCAATGCGAACACGCGAACTGTCTACCTCTTCGCGCCAGTGATAAATGTCTTTTTCGGCCGAGCGCATGGCGTAGTTCACGCGATCTTTGTCCATCGCGCCCACTTCACGGTAAATAACACCGCGCAATCCAAGCTTTTGCACCGCGGTACAAGCAGCGCCGGTGGGCGTGATGTCTCCGATGGTGGTAATGCCGCCGGAAATAGCGTCAAGGCCACCCAAGATCGCGGAGTCAAACCAGTCAGAGAGCTCCATCCGCGATGAATTTTCCACCATGGCCATAACCCAGGAGGCAAAGGGCACGTCGCGAATTAAACCGCGCATGACGGAATCCTCCAAGCAGGCGTTCAGGTCAACCAACCCAGGCATGAGCGCCGCCAGCCCGAAGTCAGACACTTCCTCATCGGGATAGCGCAAACGTAGCATATCAATGGGACCAATATCGCGAATAACCCCATCGCGGACAAGAATAGCGCCGCGGGAAAATGGTTCGGCGGTAACGGGCAAAACGTAGGATGCGCATAAAAGCATTTGATCCTCCGAAACAGAGTTGCGGACTGAAGAGCGTCTGAGGCGCTCGCTCCCTTTTGAACGGTCATCATAGCATGGTAGGGGCCCTGTTATAGCCTACAGGACCCCATCCTGGCGTGACCTGCCGGCCCATGGCCGAACCCGCGCCACGCTCCTTCCCTCTTTCCGGTGTTTGCCCTGCTCTACGATGCTATACTTTGGCTTTCTATCCCCGTCCGTGCTCCGCAGGAACACCACCGCGGTCGCGCGGAATGCCTCACTTAAGCTCCATGCGTCGAAAGGCTCCCATGATATCTGCGGTTTCCCCCGACTTCCCTCTTAGCTCAGAGGAAGACAAGGCAGCTCATCTCACGGCCTCTTCCGATACCCAAAGCATCGACACTGCCACCGGAGAAGCCGCCCCGGCCGAGCTCTCCAGCGAACGCGTGCGAGAAATCTTCTCAAGTATTGCGCCCAAATACGAACGGTTTAACGCCATCTCAAGCTTTGGCGCCTACCGCGCTTGGCTCCACACTATGATGCAGCTCGCTGATATCGAAGAAACCGATGACGTGCTCGATATTGCCGGGGGCACCGGCGATGTGGCATTCCATGTTGCGCGGGCTAAGCATCCCCGCCATATCCAATGCACCGATTTAGTTCCCGCCATGTTGGAGGTCGCTCGGGCCCATCGCCAAGAAGGGGCCGGTGCGGGAGTGGCCATGGATTTCTCGGTAGCCGATGGCCAAGCACTGCCCTTTGCCGATGAAAGCTACGATGCGCTGACCATGGCCTACGGCATCCGCAATATGCCGAAACGCGAACTGGCCTTAGCAGAAATGTATCGCGTGTTAAAACCCGGCGGTTCCTTTACGTGTCTGGAGTTTTCTACCCCGCCCTCAGGCCTTTGGCGTCAGCTCTATCACTTCTATCTGCGCCACCTTATTCCCTTCTGGGGTGGTCTTATTGCGGGAGATCGCGAAGGGTTTGTCTATCTTTCGCAATCTATTAAAGCCTTCCCGAATCAAGAGGAATTTGCCGCTATGCTGACAAAGGCGGGATTTGTCGATGTCACCTGGCGCAATTGCACCGGAGGCATTGCGGCCATCCACTGTGCCCACAAGCCTCTGGCACCAGCCACGGAATCCGAAGAGTAACACCGCCGCCCAACTACCTAAGGAGCCCCCATGGAACGCATTGCCAGTTTCTGCATTGATCACAATCAGCTCGAACCGGGCGTCTATCTTTCTCGCAAAGATGCCGACCCTGCTACCGGCACCGTGATTTCCACCTTCGATTTGCGTATGACCGCGCCAAACCGCGAGCCAGTCATGGATACCGCCGCCGTCCACGCTCTCGAACACCTCGGGGCAACGTTTTTGCGGAATCATCCTCAGTGGGCCTCCTCGGTGGTCTATTTCGGCCCCATGGGCTGTCGCACGGGGTTTTACCTCGTAGTATTTGGCTCCCATAGCCCTCAAGACATTGCCCCTCTCGTTACCGAACTCTTCGAGTTCGCCCAAACCTTTGAGGGCGAAATCCCCGGGGCTACCCCCTGGGAGTGCGGCAATTATCATGACTCGGATCTCAACCAAGCTCAGTGGTGGGCCAAGCGCTATCTCGAGCAAACACTCTCGTGCTTAGACGAGGCCCATACCACCTACCCGGCCCTGCTCGATTAGCTCAAAGCTTCTGCTATCTAGCGGGCCGTGAGTCCCAAAGCCACAGGTCCAGCCCCTTATCCAGCTCTGTTTGACGAGGAGATCCCCATGACCACCTTCGGCATTATTGGCGCCATGGACATTGAAGTGCAGACGCTCATTCAGGCCATGGAACAGGAGGGTTCCCCTGTAAGCCAGCACTTGATTGCGGGCCGGGAATTTGTCGAAGGTACCCTCTGTGGGACCCCATGCGTGGTTGTGCAGTGCGGAGTAGGTATGGTGAACGCTGCCCTTTGCACCCAAGCACTCATTGACCACTTCCAGCCCAGCTATATCGTCAATACCGGGGTCGCTGGCTCTTTGGATGCCACCATCGATATTGGCGATGTGGTTATTGCTACCGACGCTCTCAATAGCGCCATGGATGTGCAAAACCTAGGCTATGCTCCCGGCCAAACTCCTGGCCTTGATTGCATTGCTTTTCCCGCCGATGAAACCCTCGGCCAAGCACTGGCCAATTGTGCCACGAGCTGTGGCCACAAGGCTCACGTTGGCCGCATTGCCTCGAGCGATCGGTTTGTCCGCGAATCCAAGGAAAAGGAATTCCTCCAGACCCAATTTGCGGCCCGTTGTTGCGAAATGGAGGGGGCGGCTATCGCTCAAGTCTGCTGGCTCAATGAAGTTCCCTGGGCTATTTTGCGTGCTATCTCCGACAAGGCCGACGGAAGCGATGCCCTCGACTACCCCATTTTTGAAGAGCGGGCAGCCCGAGCCAGCGCTGCTATTATCGAAGCGCTCCTTGCCACGTTCCTTGGGCCTATTCAGTAGTTCGAGACGCGCGCTTCTTTTCCTCGGACGGATAGAGCAGCACCGCTACCACGAAGGAAACTACCAGCAAAACAATCACGCCAATCAGCGACGCGGAGTAGCCAAAGCCATCGTTGAGCGCACCCCACAACACCACCGACACGCCAATACCAGCATCAACGCCCACCTGATAGAGCGCCGTAGCAGCGCCCCAACGGGCTGGAGGCGAGCACTTCACAGAAACCGTCTGATTAAGCGGCACAGAAACACCGATGTAAATACCGTAGGCTATACCCGCTATCCAATAGAGCGCAGTGGCAATGGGTTCATTGACGCTTGCCCCAGCCACCAAAAGCAAGGCGAAAGAGAAAACACCAATGAGCGTGGTCACGCCATAGACTTGCAAGGCCGGCATCGTGTCCATAAAGGCTCCGGATTTCAGGCGCACCACAATCATAGAAATAGCCGTAAAAGTAAAGAACATACCCGGCATCAATACCCCAATATGGGTGCCATAAACGCCCACAAAGTACACCGCGAATCCCAAGGCTGAGCCACCGATAAACATTACCAGCGCGCCGGGAAGTGCTCGGAACTCAAAAATACGTCGCCAGAACCCTTGAGTTTCCCATTGAGGCTCTGTGGGGTCGGAGGCAGAGAGCGCACCGGAAGACGAGGTCGAAGCCTCCGATGAGCCCCCGCGACCGTCCGTCTCTGCAGGCGTACAGCCATCCTCGGAGGCGACCGCCTGCTCTTGTGCACGCCCCCGCCGGCGCTCCCAGCGGCGACGATAGGCGCAGGTGAGGGGGAGTTTTTCGGGATGACGTTCGTAGTTCATCGCAAGAGCTGCACCCAAAGACAGCAGTGCTACTAAGGCAAGGGCCCAGAACAAAGCGGTCGGAGGATCAGCCGTAATAAGACCAATAGCCATGGCTGGTCCGACCGCCATAGCCAAGGCCTGACCCAGTCCGGCATAGCCAATGCCCTCACCAAATCGACTCGCCGGCACAATATCAGCCGCAGCCGTTTGAGCCGCCGTTGTTACCGCTGCAAAGCCCACGCCCTGAATCACGCGCCAGAAGGGAAGCCAGGGGCTGTAGCCACTTAACGCTACGGCCACCGTTCCCCCTACTAACACCACAGCGCCCACAATCATGACCCCTTGACGGCCATAGGCATCCACAATGGGACCGCAGGCAATTCGCGAAACAACAGCCGCAAAAGAAAATGCAGCAGCAAGTAATCCTGCGTAAGCTGAAGAGCCGCCCATCTCATCCACAAAAATGGTCGAACCCGTATTCATTCCCTGGCAGACCAAAAACGCCGAAAAGAGCGCCACCAGAATTACTACCAACATGGGCGTCCAAAGCTTAACCTTGGGACGCGCAGACGAAGTTTCAGGAGCGGTATCAGGCAGTTCTTGATTCACTGGTTAAAGCTTTCTCCTCAATTAGTAGGGTTCTTCGAGATTACTCTGGGCACAGGCATCCGCATCCAGGTCAAAGAAACGTCCGGCCGCATAACGATCGAGAGCCACCAATGCTATCATGCCGGCGTTGTCGCCACAGGAAGCCAAGGGCGGCATGATAAGGCGCACTCCCAGCCCGTCGCAGAGCTCCTCATAGGCCTGGCGCAATACGGGATTCGCCGCGACGCCGCCCCCCAAACAAAAGGTGGGGGCGTGAGTTTGAAGCAGCGCCGTTTTTGCTTTGGCTACCTGCACATCCACGACCGCCTGTTGGAAGCTGGCCGCAACGTCTGCCACGTTGAGATCCTGCCCTGCTTCGCGCTGCTTATTGATATAGGTCACAACCGCGGTCTTCAATCCTGACAAGGAAAACGAAAGATCGCCAGAATGAAGCATGGCCCGCGGGAAGTCGATAGCGCAAGGATTGCCTTGAGCAGCCATTTTCGAAATGATAGGGCCGCCGGGATAGCCCAGGCCGAGCGCCTTGGCCACTTTGTCAAAGGCCTCCCCTACCGCATCATCAATGGTAGCGCCTAAGACTTCGTAGTCATCCCAGTCCTTCATATATACCAGCAGTGTATTGCCGCCGGACACCAACGAAACCACCGCGGGAGGCGTAAAAGGCTCGGCAGCAGGAAGGCCAATTTTGTTGGCATAGAGATGGCCTTCCAGATGA
>CAJUNI010000088.1 GCA_910587945.1 uncultured Parvibacter sp. | reverse complement strand
ATGGCCGGGTTTGCTGCGTAACCGCCCGTAGCCAAAAGAGTGTTTTCGGCATTTATTTGCACATACCCGTCTGCGGTGTTAAAGATCGCACCGGTTACCCCTTGCTCATCATGAACAAGGCGTACCATTTCATAGTTGAACCGTGTTGGATTCCCTGCCTGCTCAATATGAGCAGCAAAAACATCATTGCGCATCGGGGGCGTATAGGGTGTTAACCAGATATGCTGGAGAACCGGAACATAATAGTCCGTTCCTCCCGTAGCATGATCACTATGGACATCCACAATACAGGGCTTTTCTGTAGCAGCCATGAGAGGATCCATCCATTCGAGAGCCTCAGCACTCTCGTCGATCCAAACCTTTATTACTTCTTGATTGCACTTCCCTGATGCGTAGCGAGTAATTTCGTTTAACAGCTTTGCCTTGTCTATCTCGACATCCATTTGCTTTTGGTACTTGGTATCTACAGCACCCCAATACTCGCGTGTTTCTTGGACCGTGCCACTCTTCTCACAGAGGATAAAGTCTAGACCTAAATCTGATGCAGAAGCAGCAGCAGCCAGACCTGCAGTACCAGCGCCGATAATCAGAAGGCCCGTGTCTTCCGTGCGAGCAATATCAGTTATCTCAGGCTCCGTTCCCAACCATTCACTTGCCGTAACCGAAGACCCTGCCTGACCACCGCCAACAGCTAAGCCCGCTTCGCGATTCTTCGGCGCACAACCGGTCATGGTGGCCACCGAACCTGCAGCCACAAGCGCTCCTAATCCTAAGAAGCTTCGGCGCGACATTTTCGAGTGCGATTCGCGTTCCATATTCCCTCCCAGATTCATAGTTGGCGCCGCTCCCTTTCAACGGCACCGCGGATGAATACACGTTACGATCGCTGGATAGGCATGTCTCCACCCCTTTGGCCTTATTTATTTCGTAGCTCTGAACTGGTGTTATGCCATAAAAGGGTGAGAGTTTCACCTTGAGAGGGTGACGAAGATAGCCTCACCCCTTGCTATACTGAAGGCCCATTACATTCGTCCATGGAGAACTCTATGCAAAAGATCCAAATTTGCGCTGCCCTTGCTTTACTGCAAGTTGCCTCCATGATTCTTAACACCGGGCTGTTCCCGTTTGTGGCAGACGTCAGCCCTCTTTCGCGAGAGATTTCTACCTTCTGCGGAGCCGGTTTCTCGATTGCGGCGGCTCTGGCCGCCTATTACAAGCCAGCGTGGTTGCGGGAGCGAGTAGTATCGATCCTCCTGCTATTTCTTCTAGCAGCCAGCTTGACTCTTCTCTGTATTGGTCTTCATCTTTCTGATCCACTTCTCGTGGTACTCGGCAGCCCTTTTGGGGGAATTGGCTTACTCTGGTTCTCTATCTTAGGAGGCGTGTCTCTTGCTAATTTAAACCGTCATGACACCGTATGGCTTATTCCCCTGGCCTTTGTCATTGCCTATGGGGTTCAAATGCTGCTCATGGCCTGGGGTGGCCTCTCTCCCCTAGCGGCAGCCACAGGATACTTTGCAGCTATTGTGGCAGCTTACTTATTGGTCATTCCTAATATTGATGGTTTCATGAAAGCCATTCGCGCCCATGAATCTCCCATCATCCTTGACGTCACAAATCCTTCCTCGTTTTTGCCTTTTTCAAGTCTCGTGTTTATCACCATTTTTCTGTTCAACGCCGCCTGCGGCTTCGAAGCCAATCTTTCCGGTGGAGCACTGCCTCCATTTGAAGCATGGTTAAGCTACCTTCCCGTCGTACTGCTTCTCATACTGGGGCTTTCCCAAAAGAGCACTGTTATTACTGCCAATAACTTAAAAACTGCTTCTGGCTTGTTGATGCTTGCGGGGTTGCTCGCTATACCCTTAATGCTTTTCCCTTCTGGTCCCCTGGGATTTGCCAGCCACGGTGCCACCGTCTTTTTACGCAGTGGATCCGACTGTTTTGCTGTGCTCATGTTCTTTCTCATCGCCTCCATTGGCGCCAAGAACCCACTTGGATCCCTTACCACATCAGCCTCTGCATTAGCCGCTTCCTGGGTAGGTATAGGCTGCGGTGCTGGCGCCATGGGGATCCTTCAGACGATCGCCGTCGATTCTCCCGAAACACTCATATTCACAAATGCTCTCATCACCTTTGGGTTTATTGCCTATATTTTTGTTGTGTTGCAACATTTCAGCTTTGATGCCGCCATAGCTGGCGTTGTCCCCGTGAAACCTCTGGAGAGCCTTCAAAAGACCCCAGAAGCCACCCATACTGGTAAGACAGCAACAAACTACACGCAAGATCCTGCAAGCTCTCCCGTCTCATCAGCCGTTTCCAATCTTGCGATCAAAAATTCGGAAGCGGATGCTTCCGAAGGGGAATCTCGTTTCGATCATGCTTGCGCACAAGTGGCAGCCCAATACTCCCTTACGGCGCGAGAGAAAGATGTCCTCGAGTTACTTGCACGCGGACGCACAAGCCCTGTGATCCAAGAAAGGCTCGTGGTATCTCACAACACGGTAAAAAGTCATGTACGGCATATTTATGCAAAACTAGGAGTTCACTCCCAGCAAGAACTTATCGACGTTATAGACAAAGCTCAATAACACCATTGTCGCCATCCACCAGTGATGCCCGACGTAGCTTTCCTGCCACCATTTCCATTGCTTTAGATCGCTCTTTATAGGCAAGTTTTCGACCCCGCCGCATCAAACAGGCATCTTGGCGTTATGCGACAACGACAAAGTGACCTCCCGAAACAGGAGGTCACATTCAAGAACAGGTTATGTTTCCGGAGCGCTTATTTCTTCTTCAGGAAATCAAATCCGGAGGTGATATCGTCGAAGGCATCTTTGAGCTCTGCGGCAATAGCCACTCCGTCTTTATAGATGGCATTCATGTCAGCCGTGGCCTCCGCCACTCCTTCGCGGGTAATGCCAAGATCGAATTCCTCTTCGTCTGAGGCACGGATCACCGTCGTGCCGTCATCGCCATCCTCATCTTCCAAGGAATCATCTTCGACGAAATAGTATTCCTGCTCATTGCCGTCTTCATCAAGAAGAATGAAGCCTATTTCGTTGTCATCCTCGTCAACGATGACTGCATAGATGTCTCCTTCTTCGATCTCCATTTCAATGGCTTCCGCTTCAAGATCATTGTCATCTTCGAACTCAAAGCCCTGATTGCCTAAGATCTCATCGCCGACTCGTTGAGCCTCAGCTTCCGTCACTTCTTCGTCACTCCACCCATCATAGTCTTCCTCATTGGTGGTTTCGAAGCTTGCGTAGGCATGCTCAAGGTCCACTTCTTCGGCATCGGCATCCATGATTTCGTCGACGTCATCTTCGACGTCCTGCAATTCGGTTTCTTGATCGGTCCATTCAGCCTCAGTCTCGCCAGTGTCTTCCATTAACTCCAGCTCGTCATCTAAATCCATGGTCGGCCTCCTACCAATCCTGTACATACTCACAACTACCGGTTATTACTTAAGCGCGTTGATGCTCTTTCATAGCTCGCTCAATGTCGCGGCGAGAATCGCGCTCTTTCATACTTGCACGTTTATCATAGAGTTTCTTGCCGCGAGCCAAGGCTACCTCGACTTTAACCAAACCGTTTTTCGAGAAGTACATTTTCAAAGGCACAATGGCGAGGCCCTTTTCCTGAGACTTCTCCTGCAAATAGCGAATCTGGCGCTTGTGAAGCAGCAGCTTGCGTTTGCGATCGGGATCGCCGTTGAAAATACTGCCATGAGAGTAAGGCGCAATATGGACATTATTGAGCCAAAGCTCCCCACCACGTACTAAACAGAAACAATCTGTGAGTTGGCAGTGATTCTCCCGCAGAGAACGCACCTCTGTGCCGGTGAGCTCTATGCCTGCTTCAAAGGTCTCCAGAATCTCGTAATCGTGAAGCGCTCGGCGGTTCTTGGCAATAAGGTTGTCATTGGTGTCTTTTTTCGCTGCCATAACGCTACTCCGTAGAGGCTGCATTCAGCTGGTCAGTGTAGAGCTCGGCAGATACTTGGGCATCCACCTCATCAGCTACCGCCCCTTGGGGTACTTCAGAGCCCCGCTCCTCATGAGCATCCACCGGCAATTCATTGCTGGCAGCAAACGGAACGTCACCCGACGGCTCTTCTTCAGACTCCCCCTCCGTCAAAGAAACAGTCTCCTGACTCAAGCCTGGAATAAACGTCACGTCTTCGGTCAAATCTCGTACAAACCGCGTGATGAGGCGCACCGTAGCTTCGATATCTTTCAGAGCCACCACTTCAGTAGGAGTATGCATATAGCGAAGAGGAACGGAGATCAAGCCGCAGGGAATACCCGCACGAGTAACTTGGATTGCTCGCGCATCGGTGCCCGTGACCGACGGCTCTGCCTCGAGTTGATAGGGAATCCCCTCGGCTTCAGCAGCAGCTACCAGGCGCTCAAAGACAACCGGGTTGATATTGGGTCCACGAGCAATTACCGGGCCCTCACCACAGATGATTTTTCCATAGCGGCTCTTATCAATGCCCGGATAATCCGTAGCGTGGGTCACATCAAAGGCCAGAGCCACATCCGGCTGGATGCCATGGGCGCTGGTCATGGCGCCGCGAGTACCAATTTCTTCTTGCACGGTGGCCACAAAGGTAAACGAGCCCTGAGGACGCTCCCCTTCCGCACAGGCCCGGGCCACTTGCGTACCAATCCAGACACCGCATTTGTCATCAAATGCTCGCGAGACCGCAAAGCCATCTCCGTAGGTTTCGAATCCCACGGCAAAGGTGATCACATCACCAACACGAACTTTTTGAGCTGCTGTTTCCCCATCAAGCCCAATGTCAATGAAAAGCTTATCAATAGCCGTCACCGTCTTGCGCTCGTCAGGTTCAATGAGATGGATGGGCTTGCGGCCTACCACGCCGCGGATGGGGCCTTCGGCCGTATGAACATCAACGCGCATACCGGGCAAAATGGCCGCGTCAACTCCGCCTACTGCTGCCACCGACAGATAACCCTCATCACTAATGTAGGTAACCATCAAGCCAATTTCATCCATGTGAGCAGCAAGCATCAAAGACGGGCCATCTCCCGCACCGTCAAGACGACAAGCCACCGAACCCATGGTGTCTGTGGTGATTTCATCTACCGTTTCAGCCAGGTACGAGCGTACAAGCTGAGCCACCGGCACTTCTGATCCAGTGGGCGATGGCGTCTCTAAGAGCTGCTGTAAGAATTCTTGATCCTGAGTATTCACTATTTCTCCTACCAATAACCTTTGCTCCGCTTTCGCTTTCGCTCCGGAATAGGATCGCGAAAGTCTAATTCCAATTGGCCATCAGCCACCGGCTTTTTTGCACTTTTCCGCTCAATCTTATCGATATTCCAGCCCACTGCCGCAGCTCCATAAAGCTCAAGCATGCGCATGCGGGCATCGCGCTGATTTGCTTTGGTACCGATACGAGCATCACTTTCAAACTCAAAAAGACCAAGTGCTCGCTGGGCCGAGGCATTGGGGGACCGGTAATGGGCAATGAATGTAGTCATGTCACGCTCCCCTTCTCCTAGGCTTTTATCGGTGGCGATTCTATCACGGCCGCCCCTATTATCGGTGACCCTCCTAGGATAGAGGCAAAGCTCAACGGATTGCAGGTAAAACCAAATCTCCGATCTAGGCACCCATAAGTTTTCTAAGAAGTACCACCACAAAGCATCCCCCAAACGCACAAAGTACAAGAGCAGGATGATCCAAGATAAGCGATTCCCAGATAGTCTTCACCCGATCATCAGGGGAAGACTCAGTGCCAGGCCGTTCCTCAGTCACAATCCTCCCCTTCCACTTATACTCACTTGTTGGGCGAGCACGGACAGTACCTCAAGCGCGGCGTCCTCTAACAACCTTCGCATTCCACTCGGTATTTCACCTTCATAGTAGCGCTTAGAAACCCAAGCGCTACCCCCATCCTGTATGATGTCAATGAATTGGATACCCACTACAAAGCGAAGGGATTCCCATGGAAGCGTATAAGGAAGAATTCATTACTTTTATGGTCGAAAGCGATGTCCTGAAGTTTGGTGACTTCACCTTGAAAAGCGGCCGAAAGTCTCCCTTTTTCATGAACGCTGGTGCCTATGTTACCGGCAGCCAACTTCACCGTCTTGGCCTCTATTATGCCCAGGCCATTAATGAACAGTTTGGCTTGGATTTTGATGTGGTGTTCGGTCCCGCTTATAAAGGCATTCCGCTTTCAGTGATTACCGCCATGGGTATCAGCGAGCTCTACGGCAAAGAGGTGCGCTATTGTTCAAACCGCAAAGAGGTTAAAGATCACGGCGATACCGGCATCCTCTTGGGCTCATCCTTACACGATGGCGACCGTGTGCTCATTGTGGAAGACGTTACCACCTCAGGAAAATCCATTGAGGAAACCTACCCTATTTTGAAGGCGGCAGCTGACGTGGAAATTGTTGGCCTCATGGTCTCGCTCAACCGCACGGAGGTAGGCAAAGAAGGTAAGGTCTGCGCCCTTGACGAGGTACAAGCTCGCTACGGCTTCCCCACCGCCGCTATCGTGACCATGAATGATGTAGTGGAGGCACTCCATAACCACGAAGTTGATGGTCGCGTGGTTATCAATGACGACACCTATAAGGCCATTGCCCGCTATTACGAACAATGGGGCGTACCAAGCGAAGGGTAGATTATTACAAGAGGTTTTCGATGGTTTCCATATCATGGCGAAACGGTTTCAGCGGGTGACGTAGCACTCACGGTCCCCTGACGAACCCCCATTGTAGAGCCACTTTTCTGTGGACCTTCCTATTATCTGAGATGACATCTGAAGCGGGACTTTACAGAAGGCCGGTGGAGGATACCAATCACAGGCTTGCATTGGACAAGCATCGTCGAGGGAAGGAACCATCATGAAAGTCACTACCACTGAAACCGTAAAGTATCGCTTCGCAGCTGTGGGTATCTTGGCCGCTTTAGCTCTTGTTTGCACCCTCGCTATGGGTGGATGCACCACCGAAAAGCCTGCTGCCGAAAACGAAGATGACCTGGTAGCAGCCGATCAAATTGCCGAGAGCGAAGAGGTTCCTACTGCCTCTGAAGACGCTATGCTCTATGACACCCAGAATACTAACGCTCAGGACCAAGCAGCTGCCTCTACCCCGACCGCCGCTGAAGGCGCTAACGAGGCAACTCAAACAAACAATAACAGTGACAGCTCTGATACCAACGCCGCCATCGAGCCCAACAATGCCGGCTCTACCGACGTAAATGCCCAGGATAAAGCAGCAGCCTCTACGCCGACCGCTGCCGAAGGAGCCAACGAGCCCACAAAGACAAACTAAGAGCGTTCAGTTTATCTCTCGTTCAACTCCCTCTGTGAGGTATTCACGAACCCCATCACCTGTGATGGGGTTCTTTTCTGTTAGCTTTCACGCTGACCTGCGATGGCCTGTTCTAGACTTTCGCGCAGCCACGGGAGGGCGTCTTGAGTGAATGTAAACCGAATAGATTCCGGGTCCCCCTGTTTATCAAGACGCTCCACCCGCACAAAGATAACCTCAACCTCCGCATAACCCGCTAACAGCAGGGCATAGCTATAACAGCAAGCTTGAAGTCCATGGCGCAGGCACAACGTTTCCTCGGTATCACGACGCTGACCACCGGTTTTGTAGTCCACGATGGTAGCGTGTCC
>CAJUNI010000087.1 GCA_910587945.1 uncultured Parvibacter sp. | reverse complement strand
GTGTCACCGTAGCGCCCAGCTATCCGCGCGGTGTGGTGTGGACCGATCTTCGTTCGCTGTTTCCTTCTTGGATCGGGGATGCCTTAGCCGAAGCATTACCGGTAATCGACAAGAAGATGCCTGGTTTCTGTGATGAGGAAGCAGTGCTGACTGCTCCGGAAGCGCGAAGCTCTTCTCCGGTTCGCATGGACCGCGACCCCGAGAGTCTGCAATCGGTCTATAGCGCCTCATCGGGGCTCTATCCCTGTGGTGAGGGCGCAGGCTATGCCGGGGGCATTATGAGTGCGGCGGTCGATGGTATTCGTGTGGCTCACGCAGTGATAGCGGCACTCCAAGAGCAAGCCGCAGATAGCCTGCCGAGCAGCCAAGGGGAAGGGGCTGAGGGCTCGTCCTCATCGGATGGGTCAGATGCAGCCATCGCCCTCGCAGTACCCACTCAAAACGGAGCCCCCGAAACAGAAAGTGAAGAGAGAGTCCCGCTTACAACCGAGGCTCAGGCCGCCCAACGCCTGACCGCAGGTCAGCCTCTGATAGCGGCCACCGACACGGTCTATGGCTTAGGGGTAGCAGTGGAATACTGTCCCTCACCTCAGGTCTTGTACGACCTCAAAGGGCGTCCCGACGCTAAGCCCATCGCGTGGCTGGTGCCCGGGGTCCAAGCACTCGAAACCTACGGGATGGCGATTCCGGGAGGGGCTTATGCGTTGGCAAAACAGTTTTGGCCTGGTGCCCTGACCCTGGTCGTCAACGCAACGGACCGCGTGCCTGAAGCCTATCACTCCTCCGAGGGAACCATTGGCCTTCGCTGTCCAAATGCACCCCAACTCATCCAGCTTATGGAGGAAATCTCATCTCCCTTAGCCATGACCTCGGCTAATCCGAGTGGGTGTCCTGCTCCCTCCCTGGCGGCCGCCGTGGATGAGGGGTTAGCAGAAGTGGTTGGTGGCGTGTTGATGGGTGCGGATCCTGTGGGAGGGGTTGCCTCTACGGTGGTGGATTGCACACAGGGCATTCCCCAAGTAGTGCGTGAAGGAGCCATTGATGAGTCGGCAATCTTGGCTGTTTGGGGACAGGCTTACGCTTCGGAGTGGTCCTAATCGGTGGGATTGCAATACGAGAAGAGCTTGAGGAGGGGAGGAAGAATGTCTCTTGTAGATACCTTACCGCCCAATCCTTGTTCTTCCTCTGTCGTTGTTCGCCGGACGTCTACGCATTTCTCGTGCCGTGTTGGAGTTTTTCTCAAGGCTTAACCTGAGTCATCCTACAATGACGTGCTATAGATGTATAACCACGTCGTGATACACGCTGGCTGGTTTTAGAAGCGCTTCGAGAACAGGAGTTTTGGTATGCGGGTAGCTATTGCCTCCGATCATGCGGGCTTTGAACAGAAAGCTCCCTTAGCTCAGTATTTGTCCGACAAGGGCTTCACTGTGATCGACGAAGGACCTGACAATGCTGAGCGGGTTGATTATCCGGATTATGCGAAGCGGGTAGCCGATGCGGTGGCCGAAGGGCGAGCCGATCGCGGCGTGTTGATCTGCGGAACTGGCATTGGTATGGCCATTGCCGCTGATAAAGTTCATGGCATCCGGGCAGCTAATATCATCAATCCCGAATTTGCAGCGCTTTGCCGCGAGCATAATGATGCCAATGTTATAACGCTGTCAGGGCGCTTTGTGTCTCTTGAGGAGAACAAGCGTATCTTGGATGCGTTTTTCGAGACGGACTTTGGTGGGGGCCGCCATGCAGGCCGCGTAGAAAAAATAATGGCACTGGAAAACTAGAGACACGAAACTTTTTCAGAAAGGGTACTTCATGGCGCTTGATTTTCTTTCCCAGACCGACCCGGCGGTGGCGGCAGCTCTCGAGGCAGAGCTTACCCGTGAGCGCGATTCGGTAGAGCTGATTGCTTCGGAGAACTTTACGTCTCGGGCCGTAATGGAGGCGGTTGGCTCCGTTCTGACCAACAAATACGCCGAGGGCTATCCCGGAAAACGTTACTATGGCGGTTGCGAAAAAGTGGACGTGGTAGAGGATCTTGCGCGCGATCGAGCTTGTGAGCTCTATCAGGCTGCCTACGCCAATGTGCAACCCCACTCTGGTGCTTCTGCAAACTTTGGGGCCTACCTTGCCATGATTGAACCGGGCGATACGGTGTTGGGCATGAGCCTGGATCATGGTGGACATTTAACCCATGGCTCGCCGGTTAATTTCTCGGGTCTTCTCTATAACATTGTTTCCTATGGCGTGGATCCTGAAACGGAAACCATTAATTACGATGAGGTAGAGCGCATTGCCAAAGAGTGCCAGCCCAAAGTGATTGTCGGGGGCGCTTCGGCCTATCCGCGGGTTATTGACTTTGAACGCATGGCTGCCATTGCCCAAGAAGTGGGCGCTTACTTCATGGTAGACATGGCTCATATTGCGGGCTTGGTAGCTGCTGGTTATCACCCAAGCCCCGTGCCCTTCGCCGATGTAGTTACCTCAACGAGCCACAAAACCCTACGAGGGCCGCGCGGTGGCTTCATTCTTTCTCGCAGTGAAGAAATGGGAAAGAAACTCAACAAGGCTATTTTCCCTGGCGCGCAAGGAGGCCCGCTCATGCATGTGATCGCGGGTAAAGCGGTGGCGTTTGGTGAAGCACTGCAACCGCCCTATAAAGACTACATCGGGGCGGTAATTGCCAATGCCCAAGCGCTGGGCGAGGGCATGACCGAAGGAGGTCTGCGCCTGGTATCGGGTGGTACCGACAATCATTTGTGCTTGGTGGATCTCACGGCTGCAGACATTACCGGCAAGGATGCAGAGCATCTGTTGGAGTCCGTGGGGCTTACGGTCAATAAGAACTCGATCCCCAATGAAACACGCTCGCCGTTTGTGACCAGTGGCATTCGCGTGGGTTCAGCGGCGGCTACGACTCGGGGCTTTAGCGCGGACGATTTCCGCCTGGTAGGAGAGCTCATTGCGACGACCGTATTCAATCCCTCCAACGAGGCGCTGTTGCAGGATGTTCGCACCAAGGTAAATGAATTACTGGAAGCCCACCCGCTCTATCCGGGCTTGATGTATTAATCTTATAGGGTCTGTTGGGGTGATGACGGGTGTGGTTGCCCCTGAATAGTGGAAGTGGCAAAGAGTGACATTCATCGAATGTTGCAGCGGTGAAAAGGAGTTCCTCCATGGATCTAGAGCGCGTTAAGGTTATTGATCATCCCATGGTTCAGCATAAGCTGTCCATCCTGCGCAACAAAGATACTTCCTCAAAACAGTTTCGCGAATTGGTGAGTGAGCTTGCGTTGTTTGAAGGCTATGAGGCCACCCGAGATCTTCCCTTGGAAAAGGTAGTTATTGAAACCCCTATTTGCGAAACGGAAGCACTGCGCATTGGCGGCAAGAAGCTGGCGGTGGTCCCTATCTTGCGCGCTGGCCTTGGTATGGTTGATGGCGTGTTGGAGCTTATCCCTGCTGCCCGCGTCGGCCATTTGGGCATGTACCGTGATGAGGAAACCCACCTGCCTCACGCCTACTATGACAAGCTGCCCTCTGATGTGGCTGAGCGTCAAGTCATTGTGGTAGATCCTATGCTGGCTACCGGCGGTTCGGCGGCGGCAGCCCTGCAATATCTACGCGAAGCCGGGGTTACGGGCACCATTAAGTTGATGGTGTTGGTGGCAGCGCCCGAAGGACTTGAGACCGTTCTTGCTGCCGACGAAGATGTGATGATTTATACCTGCGCCATTGATGAAGGTCTTAATGAAGCTGCCTACATTGTTCCCGGCTTAGGCGATGCGGGCGACCGCATTTTTGGTACGAAATAAGAAGCGCCGGTCTACGCATTGCCCTTGAGAGTTGGGCGGTTGTAGCGGACAGGAGACCGGCAAGAGAGGTATCACCATGGATGGTTGTTCTTGCCAGCGACCCAGCTGGGATGAGTACTTTATGAAGCTCGCCAACGAGGTAGCTTCGCGCACTACCTGTCTACGTCGTGCGGTGGGCGCCGTGATTGTGAAGGATAAGCGCATCCTTGCTACTGGCTATAACGGAGTTCCGACCGGGCTTGCCCATTGCGCGGAAACAGGATGCTTGCGTCAAGAGCTTGGCATTCCGTCAGGCCAGCGCCATGAGATTTGCCGGGGCCTTCATGCCGAGCAAAATGCCATCATTCAATCGGCCCGCTTTGGGGTCAACATTGATGGGGCTTCTATCTATATCAATACGCAACCTTGCGTGGTCTGCGCCAAGATGCTCATCAATGCTGGTATTAAAGAAATCGTGTATCAAAACCCCTATCCCGATGAGCTTGCCATGACCCTTTTGCAGGAATCAGGCATTACGCTCAGGGTTTTCGAAGGCTAACTATTTTTTCTTGTTAGACCAGTTAAAAGGCGGCATCTCCCGAGTTGGGAGGTGCCGCTTGCCGCTTTTACCACCGTTTCGCCACCTAAGCGTTATTCCCCCGTTATTATACGTAGCGGTTAATTGGGTTCTCAGCGCGGAAGCGCCCAATCGAAAGTAGGGTATGGTACTGGCAATTGCATTCGGGCTTGTAGCTGGCGTAGCGGGATTTGCTCCGCTCGTCTTCGGTTTGCACCGAGTGAAGCACATGACGGACTCCGGCAATTTAGGGCACATGGGTGTGCTTATGATCTGCCTCCTTATTTCTTTCGTTCTCATGTTTGCCTTCGCCATTCTTTGCATTTCGATCAATCGTGATGTTGCGCTGCCCTTTGTCCTGTCGGAAGCCGCAGCACTCTCGGTTACAGCCATTGTTTTTGGCGTGATGAGAACGACTCGGAAAAGCTAGGAAAGGTTGATACGTGAACGCTCTTGAAATGCTTTCTGAAGAGGTCCCTCATCTTCAGGCATCCTTCGATCCAACCATAGTTTTCGGCGGAGTCACCCAGTACATCCTGTGGATGGTAATTTGCTGGATCATTACGCTTGTGCTCATCATTGCGGTGGGTCGCAAACTGACGTTGATTCCAAAGAATAAGTTTGTGAACACCGTTGAGTATGGTTATCAGTTTGTTCGCAATGACATGGGTGAGGGCATTATTGGTCACGGCTTCAAAAAGCATGTGCCGTTCTTGGCCACCATGTTCTTCTTCATTCTGATCTCTAATTTTGTTGGTCTTATTCCTGGTTGCAAGACGCCGACGGGCACCATTTCCGTCACCTGGGCGCTGGCAACCATTTCTTTTGTGTACTTCAATTTCTGGGGCGTTAAGGCGAAGGGTGGCTTGGGTTACCTGAAGTCTTTTGCTCCCTCAGGTTTGCCGGCAGTGATGGTACCCATCATCTGGTTCCTGGAACTCATTTCAACCTGCATTCGTTGGCTTACGCTGGCCGTCCGTCTTTATGGCAATATGTTCGCCGGCCACATGGTTCTGGGTATTTTCGCTCTTGCCTCTAGCGTGTTTTTAACCTGCGGCATTCAAGCACTTGATCCGTTGACCGGTGTGCTTTCTCTGCCTTGGTTCTTGCTGCTGGTGGCAATGTATGCCTTGGAAACCTTGGTAGCGTTCTTGCAAGCTTACGTATTCACGGTGCTCTCTGCGGTCTATGTACAAATCGCCACGAGCACGCACTAAGTAGTTGGCCGAATCTGGCCGGGATGTTCATCCCTTGTATTGGGTTTAACCGGTTAAAAGAATACCGGAGACCATAATCCGCAAGTGTTTTTGGGAAACAGGCTCAAAAACGATTTAAAGGAGGAAATTGTGGGAGAAGTAACTTTCGTCATCGCTGCGCTTAAGCTCGTCGGCTATGGCCTTGCCACCATCGGCCCAGGCCTGGGCATTGGTATTGCCTGCTATGGTTGCTGCGTCGGCACCGCTCGTCAGCCCGAAGTGGGTGGCCGTTTGTTCACGAACTTCATCATCGGTGCTGCTCTGGCAGAAGCTCTGGCCCTTATCGGCTTCGTGCTTGCCTTCATCCTCTAGTTCTAGTCTAAATCGGTTATCAAAAGTCATTTAGGCTGGAAGGAGGTAGATACGTGAAAGCAATCGCAGCAAAATCTGCATGCAAGCTCACCGCAGGCGCTCTTGCGTTGAGCACTGCTTTCCCGGCGCTCGCGTTTGCGTCCGAAGGGGAAGAGACGGGTGGCATTTCTGCCATCTTGCCTGACCCCATCGAGTTCGTGCCGATGCTCATCGCCTTCATCATCCTGTGGATCATTCTTGCGAAGTTCGGCTGGCCTATGTTCAATGGCATGCTGGAAAAGCGTGAGAACACCATTCGTGAGGCCTTGAAGAAGTCTGAAGAGGCTCAGGTCGAAAGTGAGCGAGTTTTAGCTGAGTACAAGCAGCAACTTGCTGATGCGAAGGCTCAGTCTGCTGAAATCCTCTCTGAGGCGCGCAATACTGCTGATGCAGTAAAGGCAGAAATCACTGCCAAGGCTCAGGCAGAAGCAGCAGACATGATCGCCAAGGCTAAGGTTGCCATCGAGGCCGAAAAGAAGCAGGCAATTGTCGAGCTTCAGGGCTCTGTGGCTGACATCTCTGTAGATGTAGCCTCGAAGATCATCGGTCAGGATCTCTCTGACGACGAGCACCGCAAGATTATCGAGCGCTATGTAAGCGAGGCAGGTGGCTTCAATGCCAACTAATCGCCTTGTCGCCAAAGAAGAAGTTGCCACGTATGCGGGCTTTCTGCTGAACGCGGCCAACGACGCCGGTGGACAGGATGCGGTGATTGAGGTTCGTGACCAGATGGATAAAATCCTTCGCATCATGAACTCGGACATGGATCTTTCCATGGCTCTTGCAGACGCATCGTACACGCCAAAACAGCGTCACGCTCTGGCGGAGGCAGTCTTTGCTGACTGCAATCCGACATTGCGCGAAGTCTTAGCGGTTATGGCGGAGCGAGGCAACATTTCGATGTTGCACCGGGTCTTCGAATCCTACGGTCAGCAGTTAGGTGAGAAGCTCAATCTTTGCGTGGTAGACGTGACGACGGTGGTACCTCTTGATGACCACCTGCGTCAAATCATTACTCAAAAGGCCGAGGCCGATCTGGGCAAAAAGGTGGTTCTTCGCGAATGCATCGATAAGTCCATTTTGGGCGGCATCATTATGAGCGCTAACGGGAAGCGAATCGATGGCAGCGTTTCAACGCAGCTCGCCGTTGCCCGCAACGAGCTCAAAGACTCAACAGATGGAGGTGAATGCTAGTGACTGAAATCACCGCTCAGGCGATTGACGACGCCCTTCGTCAGCAGCTGAACGCTCTTAACGTCTCTGTTGAGTCGCGTGAAGTGGGCACCGTCATCCAAGTCGGCGACGGTATTGCACGCGTCGACGGTCTTCGCGACGCAATGGCCGGCGAACTTCTGGAGTTCATTGCCGAAGATGGCCGCACGGTTTATGGTTTGGCCCAAAACCTCGAAGAAGATGAGGTAGGCGCCGTACTTCTTGGTGACGTCACCGCAATCAAAGAAAACGACCAGGTGCGTACTACCGGCCGTATCGTAGAGGTTCCTGCCGGCAAGGCCATGCTTGGCCGTGTTGTTAACCCGCTCGGTATGCCGATCGACGGCAAGGGCCCCATTAAGGCCGACGGCACGCGTCCGGTAGAGTTCAAGGCCCCTGGCGTTATTTCTCGTCAGCCGGTTCACGAGCCTATGCAGACGGGTATCTTGGCTATTGACTCCATGATTCCTATCGGTCGTGGTCAGCGTGAGTTGATCATTGGCGACCGTCAAACGGGTAAAACGGCTATTGCCGTAGACGCTATCATCAACCAAAAAGATACCGACATGATTTGTATCTATGTCGCTATCGGCCAAAAGGCCTCTACGGTTGCTGGTGTTGTAGAAACTCTCGAGCGTCATGGCGCCATGGAAAACACCATCGTGGTTACCGCTTCGGCTTCTGATTCCGCTCCGCTGCAGTACATTGCTCCTATGGCTGGTGCTGCTATGGGCGAGTACTTCGTCTACAACGGCGATGACGGCAAGCCCGCAAGCGAGGACAACCCCGGTCGTGCTGTTCTCATCGTGTACGATGACCTGTCCAAGCAGGCTGTGGCCTATCGTCAGATGTCTCTGACCCTGCGCCGCCCGCCGGGACGTGAGGCTTATCCGGGCGACGTATTCTATCTGCATAGCCGCTTGTTAGAGCGTGCTGTGAAGATGTCCAAGGAAAACGGCTCTGGTTCTATGACGGCTCTGCCTATCATCGAGACCCAGGCTGGTGACGTATCGGCTTATATTCCGACCAACGTTATTTCTATTACGGACGGTCAGATC
>CAJUNI010000086.1 GCA_910587945.1 uncultured Parvibacter sp. | reverse complement strand
TCCTTTCTCCTGGAGCATGTCCAAAATGCTGCCGCAGTCCCCTTTGGTACGCGGTTTGGGGAAGGTTCGAGTGGTTTTTGACTGTTGGGCGCGACTGCCTTCTAGGTCGAGTTAATGAGCCGGATGTTTTCCCAGGTAAAAGCTATGCTCAGACGAGATAGTAAGCGAGGACATGATCTAGCGTGTACCGAAGTGGAGATTCCTGGCAGTGGAGTGTAATTTGCGTTTGTTTTTGCGAAAGCCCGGGATCAACCGATGCTCCCTGTGTTCGCGTTTTGGCCCCTAAATTACTCATCGAAAGCAATGGCTCTGTTCTACCCACAGCGTGAGTCGGAGAGTGTGACCGGTAAGCGTTGAGTTAAGACAAAAAGGCGGCCCGGGAAGGGGAAGTTCACCGGGCCGAAAGGAGGGGATGGTGCAACTCAAAAAGTTGCTCTGTTCTCGTACTTTGAAAACAGTCAAGCGAACTGGGAGGGGAGCCGTTCACTTGATGCTCTAAGTATAAAACTCAGCATTGAATGGCTTGTGAAGCGGCTATGGGTATCTTGTGAATCATCTCTTGCGAAATCATGAAGTTTTCAGCGGTTGATTCTGCGGTGTGTCCTATGAGAGTGAAAGAAGGACGTGCTTCTCAGTGAGGCTTTCTGATGGGGCTGTCTCGCTATGTTAGACTTGCCGGCATGGTAAACGCGTTGCACAACATCAGGAATCGGGGGGCTCTGCCTAGTAGTGGCTCCAGAGAGCCACTTAGTGCCGGTGCGCCAATGGACCGGATAGTTTGTCCGGGCGATCCAAGAACGAATAACCAAATAGCGAAGAGCGGGGCAGTGCTGCCTTGGGACAGGTTGCGCTCTCGCGGAGAGGGGCAGCATCATGTTTTGCTCTAGGTGTGGAAATGAGATCCCGGAAGGATCAGCCTTCTGTGGGAAATGCGGCACGCCGGTTGGTGGCGCGCCGACAGGGCGGGGACCTGCAACGGGCGAAGCGTCAACGCAGCAGGGTACGGCTGCGGGTGCGGCGCCCGGGTGGCAAGGTGCAAACGTCGGCACGGCGTCAACCCGGCAGAAAGTAGCAACAAACTCAGCTCCCACCCATCCGATGTCGACACCTCCCGCTCCTAAGAAGAAGGGCGTGAAGATTGGTATCATCGCGGCAGCCGTGGTTGTGGTGTTGCTAGTGGTTATTGGGGTTGCCACCAAGGGCTTCGGCTTCGGGGGTGTGCAGCCGAAGGAGGCAGTGGACGTGCCGGCAGCTAGCCAAGAGCAGTCGGCAGAGGGTCAGGGTGCTACGAGTGGGCTGCCGGTGAAATCCGCTGTAGAAGCGTACACGTGGGATGAGCTGTCACAGATCTCGGCCGAGATTGCGGCGGCAGGGGATGAAGCCGCTGGCATTGAGGTGGCCAAGAAGTACAACCTCTGCACCCCTGAGGGCAAGCTTGATGGCACCCAGGTGAAGTCGGTGACTCTGACCGACGGCACGCAGACAACCGTGCAGATTATTGGTTTTAACCACGACGACAAGACCGGCGGCGGCAAGGCTGGCATCACCTTCCTTTTCGGAGACGTTTTGTCGGAAGCGCCGATAAAGAGTGGCGACACGAATGCCGGAGGCTGGGAGAGCAGTCCTATGCGCTCATATCTCGCTGGCGATATGTTGCTTCGTTTGCCTGATGACTTGAAGTCTGTGATTGTCCCTGTGGACAAAAGCACTAACAATGTTGGTGCAGCTAAGGATTACGAGAAGGCGCTCTCTTCTGTGTCTGCGACATCAGATACTCTTTGGTTACCCTCCCTTGTTGAGCTGTACGGTTCGAAACCCTTCGAAGCTAATGAGGAGTTTGAGTATACGAACCAAGGTTGGTTTGACGGATACGGGTACGACAGCGAGGAACTGGGAATGTCTGGCGAGGAAATCGACGCAGTGCTCAATGGAATTATCGATGCAGAAGGATCCGAGTATTCCTTGTTTGCTCAGTCTAAGGTTGTTATTGAAGAGGGAAACTGTGAGAAAGAAGTACTTGAAAAGGCGTTGAACGGGGAACCGAAAGGATGGTGGACCCGCTCCCCGTATCCGGCCTATGCGCCAAAATGGTACAGCGTAGATGAACATGGTGCGCCGTCCGAACACAGCGGTGGCGGCGTTGTCCCTGGCTTCTGCATTTAGTCGGTGCATGTCCCTACCCGCCTAGGTCCAGGGTAGGGACGTGGCCTCATCCAAGGCACGCCCGCGGGTGTCGGGCGAAATAGCGTACAAACGTGCGTTATTTCGCTATCAGTGATACCATGGCGGCTATGGAAACGTTATTCACAGAAATCGAAGATAAAGCGCGCTATGCAGCGGCGCCGCTTGCGGTACGCATGCGCCCTCAATCCTTAGAGGATGTCGTGGGTCAGACGGAAGCGGTGGGGCCGGGTAGCTGGCTGAGAAGTGCTATTGAAAACGATAGCTTGAGCTCGGTTATTCTCTTTGGACCTGCGGGGACGGGTAAAACTTCCTTGGCCCACGTTATTGCGGCCTCGACTCAAGCCGTTTTTGTAGAAGTCTCTGCGGTGGGCGGCACGGTATCTGATCTGCGTCGCGAAATTGCGGCTGCGGAAAAACGGCTCCTCAGTAGCGGGGTGCGTACCATCTTGTTCGTGGATGAGATTCATCGCTTTAACCGCTCTCAACAGGATGCTCTGCTTCACGCTGTGGAAGATCGCATTGTGGTGTTGGTAGGTGCGACCACCGAAAACCCATTCTTCGAAGTAAACTCCGCCCTCATTTCTCGCTCCCGCGTGGTGGAGTTATCGTCGCTTACCGATGAAGCCATCGAGGCTCTTATTGGCCATGCCCTCGAAGATGAGCGTGGCTTGCAAGGACACTATCAGTTGGAGCCGGCCGCGAAAGAAGCCATCGTGCTCTTGGCTGGAGGGGATGGGCGCGCGGCCCTTACCACTCTGGAATTGGCGGCGGGGCTGGCAGAGCCCGGCACTAAGGAGGATCCTCGGCTTATTACCGTCGACATGGTGCGAACGGCTACTCCCCATCGGGTGCTTCCCTATGACAAGAATAAAGATATGCACTATGACGTCATATCCGCCTTCATTAAGTCCATGCGCGGCAGCGATCCGGATGCGGCACTGTATTGGCTCGCGCGCATGATTGATGGGGGAGAGGACCCGAAGTTCATTGCGCGACGAATGTATATTGCCGCCTCAGAAGATATCGGCAATGCGGATCCCATGGCGCTTCTGGTGGCGGAAGCAGCCTTCCGCTCGGCTGAAGTAATTGGCTATCCGGAATGTCGTATCAACTTGGCCCAGGCAGCCATCTATTTGGCTCTGGCGCCGAAGAGCAATGCGGCCGAAGCGGGTATTGACGCCGCTCTGCGCGAAGTGCGCCGCGGTCCTGCACGGGCGGTACCGGATCACCTGCGCGACCGTCATCGTCCGGGTTCCGAGAACTACGGCTCTTATCTTTATCCCCATGCCTACCCACAAGGGTGGGTGGAACAGCAGTATCTACCTGATGGCCTTGAACGTGGGTGCTTTTATCAGCCCGGTGTGCGCGGTTGGGAAGCTTATCGCCAAGACGCTTTCGCGCGGGATCGCGCTGAAGCAGAACCCGCCTCCACAGCGCGGCCGAAACGCGCTGGGCAGAAGACGGGAGCGTCCAAGACTACAGCGCCTGGGGCTACGACTCCTAAGACTGCGGCACCCAAAACCCAGGATTCGCCTTCTCCTAATGCCTCAGCAGAGCACGTATCTTCATCACCTGCCGCTGAGGACTCGAACGCATCTCCGTCAAAACCAGCATCTTCTTAGGACTAACCGGCACCCGGACTTTTCCCTATGCCCCAGATGGGTAACAGTCTGGCGCCGTCTGCCGCCCTGGCTCCCGGAAGCTGGTTAGCACCCATAAAATGATGATGGCAGTGCTATAGTTTGTGTTTGCCTTAAAACCGAAGCAAGGAGAGCGTCATGGGATTGCTAGAAGTCCTCAACATTATTCTTCCTGTGGTATATGTGCTGGTCGGATGCGTACTAGTATGGTTCGTTGTTGAGCTGGTTCTCACAGTCCGTGTGGCGCGTAAAACCGTCGGCGAAGTTCAGGAACAGTTGGAGCCGACGCTGGTTCATGTAGAAAAGATCACCGCCGATCTTGAGCCCACCATGAAAAGCGTGAAGAGCATCACTGCGCAAATCGATCCTGTTGTGGGTAAGGTAGATCCGCTGGTTGACCGTGTGTCTCTTACCGTGGACGCAGCCAACTTGGAAATCATGCGTGTTGATCAAATTCTTGAAGACGTGAATCAAATCACGGGCTCTATCACCAAAACCATGGACACCGTTGATACCGTGACTTCTGCTCCGCTGGAGTTAGTAAACACGGTCACGTCCAAAATGCGTTCCCGGTTTAAGCCCCGCTATGCTTCAGAAGAGTCCGTAAAGCTGGGCCAAGAGGCTGAAGGCGAAGCTCCCGCTAACCCGGTTCGAGATTTCGTAGATGCCGCCACGGATGCTGCCGAGAGCGCCGTTGTGGAGCAGCGTGCTTCCATGCGCGAACGCAAGGCAGCGCGTGCCGCCCATCGTCGTGCCGCCCATGAGCGCACGGACTCCATCAATGAGGCCATGGGGGATGTCAGCAGCGCGGTGGTGGCCACCTCAGGCGCAGATGCTGACGCTATCGACCAGGGTGAAGAGCAATCCGCTGCGGTGGGATACACCAAGGTAGCAAGCACCCCTGCCTCTTCCAAGTAGGTCATGAGCGCTTCAAAAGAAATAGACACCGCCAAAGATCAAGCGGACGAAGCTTCCCAGGGTATGTCGGCCGAACAGGCCGCTATGGATGCCACGCCTAACCAAACAGCCGAAGGGGCCGATATCCAAAGCCATGGGCTGCAAGGGGTAGGTCCCGCCAATAAAAAGGAAGCTCGGGCCTCCCAAGAGGCTGCGGAAGATGCTCCCTGCGCAACCGGTGCTGCAACCGAAGCGTCTGCAACTCACGCGGGAGTTCCGGCAACTTCTTCTTCGGCCGCTTCCTCTGAACCGGCCTTCTCTTCGGGCTATGCTCCTACGTCACTGGAAACCAAGACTCTTCGTAACCGGCGGTGGTTTTATACCATCTGGACCGTTGTGGGCGCTATCTTGCTCACCGGGGTTGCGGTCTACCTTCTCAATATTCTCTCAGTCCCCGTAAGCATTCTTATCTGGACGGTCGTGATCGTCTTTTGCTTACGTGGAACCGTAAACACCCTCGAGCGCCATGGGGTGAATCGTGTGCTCGGCACCACCTTGGCCTATGTGCTGCTTTTTGCGGTACTGGCCGTGGCAGCATTACTCATGTTTTCGCCTATGTTTGGCTTAAGCTCGCAGTTCAGCGACTTGATTTCGCGCCTTCCTACCTATGCCGAAGATCTCTCTCGTTGGTCGTCGGAGATGTATGACAAGTACTCCTCGGTCTTAGAAGACGATACCGTCAAGCAGGTCATGGACGAAATGGCCGCCAATATTTCTGGCATGGCCACCAGCATTGCTCAAGGCAGCGCCAACGGCCTCATTGGTGTGGGCACTACCGTTGCCAATGGACTTATGGCTATTGGCTTTGCTCTGGTAATTGCCTTCTGGACTTTGATGGAATTGCCGCGTATTGGCCGCGAAGTAACTCGTCTGATTGGTCCGGCCCATAGCGAAGATGCACGGTTCTTGCACCTTACCTTTACCCGCGTCATGGGTGGCTATATCAAAGGGACGCTTCTGCAATGCGCCATCATTGGCGTAGGGTGCAGTATCTTATTCGCCTTTACGGGCATTCCGAATGCAGCCGCTCTTGGCGGCATTACGGGCGTGCTCAATATCATTCCCATTATCGGTCCGTGGTTGGGCGGCATTGCGGCTGCGGTGACCGCCATGTTTACGAGCCCCTTAGCGGCAGTAATAGCGGTAGTGGGTACCGTGATGATCCAGCAGTTCGTCTACACCTTTGTATCGCCTAAGATCATGGCGAACTCCGTCGATGTGCATCCCGCTATCACCCTGTTCGCCTTAATGGTGGGGTCCGCTTTGGGTGGCGCGATGAGTGGTTTTTTGGGCGCTTTGGTGGGTATGCTGGTATCCATCCCAGCCGTGGCGGTTATGAAGTCGCTCTTCGTGTACTACTTCGAAAAGCGTACGGGCCGTCGTCTTGTGGCTGAAGACGGTGTGTTTTTCAAGGGAACGCCTGCCGACCCTGAGGCTGCTCATGCGGTGGATCCGCTGGTGGATGCCACCTCTCCGCACCCGGCTACGCAAAATCCTCTTAAAAAGGAAGAAGCGGTGGCTGAGAAGGACATCAAGAAGCTTTGGGGAGACTGGCGCCAGCGCAAATAGGCAGTTTTGTAGACCGAATGTACCCATTTGTCGCAGTATGCTTTCGACAACGCAGTCGGCGGGAAGTGCCGTATTATAATGCTCCCTTGTGCGCAGATTCGTTTTCGGCTGCAGAAGTGTGCCCCTGAGTAAAACGGAGGCTGCCCGAAGTTCGCGGTAGGTTGCGCACAGGATATAGGTATTAAAGCTACCAAGGGAAAAGGAAGCTGTCCAATATGGAATATATGACTACTGCAGAGATTCGCGAAAAGTACCTCAGCTATTTTGAGGACAAGGGTTGCAAGCGCATGCCTTCCTCTTCGCTTATTCCTGATGACCCCTCTTTGTTGTTGACCAGCGCCGGCATGGTGCAATTCAAGCCTTACTTCCTCCAGCAAAAGCAGCTGGAAGAGCCCTACATTGGTACTACCACGGTGCAAAAATGCGTCCGTACCAACGACATCGATATTATCGGCACTACTGGTCGCCACTTAAGCTTCTTTGAGATGCTGGGCAACTTCAGCTTCGGCAAGTACTTCAAGAAGGAAATGTGCGCCTGGGCTTACGACTTCTCCGTAAACGTGTTGGGGTTGCCTCCTGAGCGCTTGTACTTCACCGTCTTCGAAGACGACGATGAAACCATCGAGATCTGGAAATCTCTGGGCGTGCCCGAGGATCATATCTCCAAGCTGGGCGAAGATGACAACTTCTGGCGTGCTGGTCCGACCGGCCCTTGCGGCCCCTGCTCCGAGCTCTACTATGACCAAGGGGAAGCCTTTGGCTGCGGAAGCCCCGATTGTGGTCCGGGTTGCGAATGCGATCGCTATCTAGAGTATTGGAACTGCGTATTTACCCAGTATGATGGTCAGGAAGATGGCACCTTGGTGCCCCTGCCGAAGAAAAATATTGATACCGGCATGGGTCTTGAGCGCATTGCTGCCATCATGCAAGGAGTGCAGTCTAACTACGAAACCGACGTGCTGCGAAGTCTGGTGGCGGTAGGCGAGCGTTTGGCCGGTGTGACCTATGGCGAGGATGCCGAAACCGACCTGGCCCTGCGCATCATTGCCGATCACAGTCGCTCTGTCACCTTCATGATTGCCGATGGCATCTTGCCCTCCAATGAGGGCCGCGGCTATGTGTTACGCCGTCTCCTTCGTCGTGCCATCATGAAGGCTCACCTCATTGGTATCGAAGGGCCGTTCTTGAATGAATATGTGGACGAGATTGTTCGCTTGATGGGCGATGTCTACCCTGAAATTGTTGAAAATCGTGAGCTGGAGCGCAAGCTTATCTTGGCCGAGGAAGAGCGCTTTGGCGCCACCCTGCGTCAAGGTCAAACCTACTTAGAAGAGGTGCTCGCTAACCTTGAAGGTGATACTTTGGCGGGCGAAGAAGCCTTTGTGCTTCATGACACTTACGGATTCCCCGTTGAGGTCACGGAAGAAATTGCTGCCGGTCGGGGTGTGAAAATCGACCACGAAGGCTTTGAGCGCTCCATGGAAGAGCAGCGGGAGCGGGCTCGTGCTGCTGGTGCAAAAAATGCGGAAGCGGCCTGGTCCACCTACGGGGGTATCTACGCCGATCTCTTGAAGCAATTCGGGCCAACGCAATTTGTGGGTTATCACCAAACCACGGCGCCCGCTACGGTCCTCGCACTCACTGCCAATGGGCAGATTGTGGATCGTCTTGAAGAGGGGCAGACCGGCGAGGTAATCCTTGACGCCACGCCCTTCTATGCCGAAATGGGCGGCGAAGTGGGAGATACGGGCTATCTGGCCGTGGGTACCACAAAAGCCTATGTTCAAGACACGAAGGCGCCGGAAAAAGGCTTATACGTGCACAGCGTCGTGCTTGAAGGAGGCGCGCTTTCTCAAGGGGATTCCGTGGAAGCGGTGGTGGATGCTCAGCGCCGTTCCGCTATTGAGCGCAACCATACGGCCACCCATATCCTTCACGCGTGTCTGCGCAAGGTTTTAGGGGATCACGTCAAGCAAGCGGGTTCCTATGTCGGCCCCGAGCGTGTGCGCTTCGACTTTACGCACTTTGAGGCTCTAACGCCGGAGCA
>CAJUNI010000085.1:8166-8580 GCA_910587945.1 uncultured Parvibacter sp. | reverse complement strand
GGATTTTCTTCGCAAAAAATGAACACACGCATCAGCGGCGCTCTTGGACGTCCTGAAGCCCTAGCCTTCCGCCTTAACGGGGCGACGGCTCAAGCCAATCACAAGCCCTAAAAAGATGAGGAACAATAGCGCCATCAAGCAGCTATACAGGATCGATGCGCCCCATAATCCTGCTGCTTGAATCGCAGGCCCTACCGCGAAGAACGCCACCGCAGCCGTAATGCCATAGGCCACAAGCACGCCTCCTTGGCGCCGCATGGTAATAAGGGCGTAGTAGCAAATCATGGCCGCCGCATTGAATCCGCCACCTATAAGCAATACCAAAAGCTCCGGTAGATAACCATCAAGACTCACGCCATAGATAAAAGAGAGTACCGGGATGCCCATAAGCCAGCCCACGGCCAACGCCAGAAT
>CAJUNI010000085.1:0-8156 GCA_910587945.1 uncultured Parvibacter sp. | reverse complement strand
ATGCCTGACGCTCCCCTGACGCCCAGCGGGAAGCAAGGGTATTCAGCAGCGGCTTGAACACAAAGCCACTGAGCAAGTTAATGACCATGGCCGGCATAAAGAGAATAGAGTAGTAAGTCTGGAATTCCTTCGTAAGCACTGACTCAATGCCGTAGCGCGGCGCATTAACCACATACATGAACAAAAATGAACCCAAAAACAGGGGCAGACAGGTAAGAAGTAAGTCCTTGATATCCTTCGCCCGAAATTCCGGCTTAAGCTTCACCCGATTCCGTGCGGGGCGCAGGTTTAGCACCAAGAACGCTACAAGCGACGCTAGGAAGGAGACGATACACGCTGCCAGAAGATTTCGCGTCAGGAGCAACGTGATGGAAAAGGAGCCCAACATGGCCACCACGCGACCAAAGAAGGCTTTGCCGGCAATATCAAGGCGCCCCTTTTGCTGAAGCATGCCATGGAACACATCTTCAAAGGCGTCAAAAAAGCGCAGTGATGCCAACAACACCAGCAAAACCGCCTCAAAGGTAATTCCGTTAGAGGCCAAGGCGTAAATGAGCACGCAGACCACCATAAGCGTGCAAGTGATAATGCGCGAAGCAAAGTACACCCCGAAGGAGAAGCGCTCCTCTACATCCGTTGCCTGATAGGGTCGCATTTCATAATGGCCCAGAATTTGGAATTGCTGAGCAACGGCAAAGGCAATAGCAAAAACGCCACCCTCATAAGCTCCCAGCGCTTGGGTAACTAAGGCCAACAGAACAACGCTGGCCAGTGCATTCATGACACTGCCGAGCGTATTCCAAATGTAGTCCTGTTTTAATTGAGAAGAAGCCATGTGTCCTAGTAAGGTCCAAACTCCAATTTACTGGGATAGTGATTCTTACGATCATCTTCGGGAGGCCACGTCATGTAGTCACCATAGCCGCGCGTGAGCAGCGTATCGTAATCGTGGGGCAAGAAGATAGAAACCCCATCAAAATCCATTTCCACCGGAGGAAAGAGTTCCTCCATAGTGGCAGACCAACTCACCGGGTCTTTATCGGCAAAATCCGCAACCCGCCCGGTGGGTGTTGCGTCATAGCGCATAGCAGCCGCATCGTATTTGCGTTGAACCCACTGAGGCGAAATATGAAAGAGGCGAAGTCCGCCATGGATGATATGACATGCCGCCCGCGCGAGAGCGCCGGTAACGCCCCCAATCCCAATATGAGGAGAGCCCGTAGCGCAAAGGAACTTCAAACGGCCCCAAAACCAGGTGGCACGAATTTGCTTCTTGAGCAGCTTTTCGTCATCGATAAGGACATCGTAGGCATACAACCCCAGGCTAATAGCGTACTCGTAAGGATTGCTGTCAAACTCTTCAGGGACACACTTCGTGCCTTTCAGGGCAAGGTTGGCGTTGGTGGCAGGGAAATATTTCTCCGTGCGCGAAGAAACCACCTCGAACCGATCTCCAACCGCCGCCGGAGCCTCTGCCATAAACCGCTCGAAATCTTTCCGCAAGAAAATGATGTCAATATCATCATCCCAGGGAATAAAACCCCCGTGGCGAACCGCGCCGATAGCCGTTCCCCCATAGGCAAAATAGGTGATATCTAACAGACGGCACACCCGATCAAGTTCGCGCAAAACATCCACTGAGAGACGTTGCAGTTTTTTTAACTCTTCGGGGTCTTCGTACTCTTTATAATTCATCCTACGTCCTTTTCACCGGTTGCCGCTAAGGGCAGTCAGAATCTACTCCCTACGATACAGGATAAGAGCATGTATACCGCTGCAGATCACACCTTTGCCATTTGTGCCTACAAAGAAAGCCCCTACCTTGCCGACTGCGTAGCTTCGCTTCTTGCTCAATCAGATCCATCAAACATACTCATTGCTACGTCAACCCCCAATGATACGATTAGCGCCTTAGCTGAAGAAACGGGAATCCCCCTTTATGTCCGTGAAGGGGCGCCGGGTATCGGCGTTGACTGGAACCATGCTCTCAATCGTGCCACCACTCCCCTCGTTACCATCGCCCACCAAGACGACTGGTATGACCCCGCCTATAAAACCCAGATGCTTGAGGCTCTGAATGCAGCCGAAAATCCGATCCTCTACTTTTGCGATTATGGGGAACTGCGCAATGGCGAGCTGGTAACCACCAATAAGCTTTTAGAGGTAAAACGTCGCCTCTTAGCACCGCTCAAAGATCCTGCGAAACAAACAAGTCGCAAGGTACGCCGGCGGGCGCTGGCCTTTGGCAATTCCATTTGCTGCCCATCCGTCACCTACCTCAAAGAGCGAACCCCCGAGGATATTTTTGTAGCTTCGCCCTATAAAACCAATTTGGATTGGGAAGCTTGGGCTGACTTCGCTGATGAGGAGGGCTCGTTTGTTTACAACCCTCAAGTTCTCATGGCCCACCGCATTCACGAGGAATCAGAAACCTCCAACCTCATCCGAAGCGGTGAGCGCAGCGCCGAAGACCTGGCCCTCCTTAAGCGCTTTTGGCCAGCACCCATTGCGCGCGCCCTCAATCACTTCTATGCGGGTGGCATTAAGAGCAACAGCACTGACGAGTAACGCTCCGAGCTCTTAGTAGGGGCCAAAATCAAGCTTTTCTGGATAATGATTCTTGCGGTGTTCCACCGGAGGAAGTTCCATATAGGTCGGACCATACATGGCCTCGAGATGCTCCAGGTAGGTGGCGGGCACCGCAATCTCTCCCCCGCGGAAGGGCAAATTTACCGGGGGCAGCATCTTATCTTTCTCAAAGGTTGTAGAGAAGCGATCCGTGTCACAGAGGTAGGCGAACCGCTTGGTCTCCACGTTTTCATAGCGCCGACGAGCTTCCTGCTCCTTCGCAAACGCTTTTTCTTTCGACATCCCGCTTGCTCTAAATAAGGCACCCACCACTTTCGAGGCCGCCTTGCGTACTACACCACCGAGGCCGTGTTGAATAATAACGGGGTTCGGAATACTCAGAAGGATACGAACATGGGACCAGAACCACGCATCCCACGCTTGTTTCTTATAGGCCGCTTCGTCATCAGCCACGTTATCCAGACCATACAGATCTAAAAAGATTCCGAGATCGACCGGAATATCCTTAAGAGGAGTCTCTCGAAACTCCGTTCCTTTCAGCATGAGGCGCACGCTCGCCAAGGGGTAGTCGATATAGCGTTCGGTATCCATAACCAGATACTTATCGGACCAGTCACGCTCGAACACTTCCAGAACCCGCGCCAAATCCTTAGCGGGAAGCGCTACATCGATATCGTCATCCCAGGGGATAAAGTCCTGATGACGCACGGCGCCAAGTACCGTACCGGCCAGCGCAAAATACTGAACTCCCAGCTCATTACAGACAGTAATGAAGTCGTTCAGTATCTCCATTTCACAATCATGAAGATGCTCAAGAGTAGCGTCATCATAGGATCCCATGGATCATTTCCTTCCTGCTTCTTCGCCACTAGGAGGAGTTTGTGTCACCGGAGAATCAGACCCGACTGCACCGGAAGAATTCTCGGACAACCGGGCGTCCTCCTCTGGCACTCCACCCTTCGTTTGCGTAGCATCACAAGGCTGCACGGGCGTTACGCGGTCGGCCTCAGCAAGCTCGGCCGCCAACACTTCGGTGCGCTTATTACGCGACCGTTCCAAAAGACGAGTAACCCCGCAATCAACAATGTAGTAATTAGTCGCACCAAAGCCAATAGCAATCACGCAAGCCACTATCGTATTAATCCAGGGCAGGGAAAGTTCAGCCGGAAGCAACAGTACCAACGTCTGCTGAATGGGCCATCCCCACAGATAAATGCCGTAGGAGAATTCGCCATGTTTGGCGAAGTTAGCAAACCGCGCTGGCAAGCCATAACCCAACCACATAAGGGCATAGGGAAAGACTACGAACATGGCGACGATATCAAGTCCAAATGCCACCAACAGGCAGAACAGGGCAATCGAGCCCCAACCCAGCGAGGCCTTCAACGGAATTGAATCCCGATATACGTAAAACGCTACGCCCTCATAAAACAAAATAATGGCGCGTACCACTGAAAGCTGATAGAGTTCAAAGAACGCCAAATAGATCCCCAAGAGCATAAGGACGGGAATTGAGAGAAGGGCAAAGGAGCGGCGAGTGAACCGCGTCCAGCGGAAGCAAAGAAAACAAAGGATGTAGCAGGCAAACTCCACCGGCAGCGTCCACAACGGAGCGTTCACTCCGGGGCCATAGGGGTTAGTCGTAAATACTCCGGGCAAATCATGGTGAAGAAAGAATACGCCGTTAAGCAGATAGGCGTAGGTTTCTCCATTGGTGAAGTACTGATCGAGGGGCAATGAGGTCAGCACCGGGCCCACCACAAACGTGAGCAGCACTACGACAAAGATAAGCTGCGGCAGAATACGCAAAAGGCGCAGCTTGAAAAAGTTCGGAGCTTTGGGATGAGACACGCAACTTTTTGCAATCAGGAAGCCCCCGAAGAAAAAGAACACGCCAACCGCTAAGCCGCCTTCACTTAACCGATCAGCTGTTAAAAGGTTTAAGGGCGTATGCGACGTGGGGCCAAAGCAGATAGAAAATGAATGGGAAAAAATAACGAGCAATGCCGCAACAAAGCGAATGAAATCCAGATTATTCTTACGCGAGCCTGTTACGGAAGCCACTGTCCGCACCGTTGCAGATGAAGACGCAGGGACCTGTTGTTCCACTGCGTTATTCCTCCCTGAGTTCAACGATTACTTCGCTCTGCACTTCCTCTTCTTCCCTTTGAGCAGAACTGTCGGAAGAGGTCTCTTCAAGCAACGCAATCTCTTGTACCAAATAGGTAATTTTGGAGCGCAATTTAGCAATCTCCACCGAAGCCAAGAATTCCTTAATAAACAACACCGCCACGACAGCCAAAAATACCAAATTGGCCGGCGATTGAATGTCAAACACATCGGAAAGCACATAGGCAATTTGCGGGAAGATGGCCAAAATCAGCAAAAACAGGGCCATCAAAAACCAAAACACCGTATCTGAGGTTTTGATTTCCGATTTGCGTACCTTCGTAATAACAAAAATCAGAGTCAGCAGGGCTCCGACCACAAGCAGTAACGTAAGCACTAGATGGGATCCTTTCTGAACCACTGCACAAACAAAATCGAAACGCAGACACGAAGCATGTAGGTAATGGACTTAGTGAAGTTCAAATAGCTTTCCCCAGCCACGCGATCGCGCATCTCCACTTGAATCTCAGAGACTTTAGCCCCATTGCGAGCCACAAGCGCGATAGTGTCAGGCTCAGGGCTGTAGTCCAATTCGTTCGCGAAAAGTGGAATCATCTTACGATCAAACAACCGCATGCCCGAGGTGGGGTCTTGAATCTTTTTTCCAGTAGTCAGTCGAATCATGGCCGTAATAAGCATCGAGCCAATCATTCGGGGTGAAATAGGCTTCTTCTGGGCACAAAACCGCGACCCGATAACAATATTGGAATCCGTCTCAATGGCGTAATCCACCATAGGCCAGACATAGGCCGCCGAATGCTGACCATCAGCATCGAATTGCACGGCATAGTCATAGTTATGGCGCAGAGCATATTTCATACCCGTTTGAAAACCGCCGGCAAGACCGAGGTTGACGGGCAAATCAATAACGTTATAGCCCCGCTCATGACAAATACGACTGGTAGCGTCTTTAGAGCCATCATTGATCACGACATAATCAATGCCCGGTGCGCGCTTAAGCAGATCCTCCACCGTAGAAACAATATTCTCTTCTTCGTTATATGCGGGAATGATCGCTAAGATCCGTGGTCCCATAGATTCCCCAACCCTTTGTTCGTTCTATAGCTTTTGCTTACTGTGTCCATCTGTATTCTAAAGCACCTGAGAGAGCGATCGACCCTTAGCGATCCAAGGTATCCAATAATGGATGATGTTGGTCTTTTTCACTCAAGATAATGGAATCAGCACAGAATGTTTCTTCACCTTCTAATACTGGCCACTGAATGCCTATGGAAGGGTCGTTCCACATGAGACCACCCTCATCATTGGGATGATAGACATCGTCGCACTTATAGCAAAACACCGCTCGTTTCGAGAGCACCAAAAAGCCATGGGCAAATCCTCGAGGGATAAAGAATTGGCGATGATTCTCAGCGCTTAGGGTACAACCAACCCATTGTCCGTAGGTAGGGCTTTGAGGACGCAGGTCAACACAGACATCAAACACAGAGCCCTCAACAACCCGCACCAACTTGCTTTGCGGAAACTCGATTTGGAAATGGAGGCCGCGCAATACCCCTTTTGTGGAAACCGACTGGTTGTCTTGCACAAACCGCACACCAATGCCGGCACGCTCAAAATCCTCTTGTTTGTAGGTTTCCATAAACGCGCCGCGTTCATCACCATAGCTTTTTACATCCACCACCATGACACCGTCTATGGCAGTAGGCGTAAAGGTGAAATTCCCGAACGTTACGGAGTCCTGACCCATAGCTGTGCTTCCCTACTGTCCCAGCTTCTGATACTTCTGCTCAGTAGCGGCCTTCGCATCCTGCCACCAGGCCTCATTTTCCTGATACCAGCGAATCGTATCCGCAAGGCCTTCGCTGAAATCCTGATGAGTGGGTTCCCAACCAAGCTCTCGACGAAGTTTGGTGCTATCAATCGCATAGCGACGATCATGGCCCGGGCGATCGCGTACCCAATCAAAGGCATCCGACTCCTGACCCATGGCCGTCAAAATATCGGCCATGACCGTGCGATTATCCCGCTCACCATCGGCGCCAATCAAATAGGTTTCCCCTGCTTGGCCTTGGGTAAGAATAGCCCATACCGCACTGGAATGGTCATCCACATGAATCCAATCCCGTACATTGAGACCATCTCCATAGAGTTTCGGACGAATCCCTGCAAGAATATTAGTGATCTGACGGGGAATAAACTTCTCAATGTGTTGCCGGGGACCGTAGTTGTTTGAGCAATTCGAAATCGTAGCATTCACGCCATAGGTGCGATGCCAAGCGCGCACCAACATATCCGAGGCAGCCTTGGTCGAGCTATAGGGACTCGAGGGATGATAGGGGGTTTCTTCGGTAAACCGCGCCGGATCATCTAAGGCCAAATCACCGTAGACCTCATCGGTAGATATATGGTGGAAGCGCGTTCCGTGACGGCGCGCCGCCTCTAACAACGTGAAGGTTCCCTCCACGTTTGTACGCACAAACGGTGCTGGGTCCGCAATGGAGTTGTCATTGTGACTTTCAGCGGCAAAATGTACGACCGCATCTACGGAAGCCATCAGTTCATCCACTAAGGCTTCATCGCAAATATCACCTTGTACAAAGGTTAGCTGTTCTTCGGGAACCCCATCCAAGTTTGCAAGATTACCCGCATAGGTAAGCTTGTCGAGTACCACCATCTTCACCTCAGGATGGTGCGTGGCTACCCAATGAACGAAGTTGCTTCCAATAAAACCGGCGCCGCCCGTAACAAGCAAACGGGTAGGTTCACAAATAGTCATTTTATACCTCCTTTATTGCGCCTAGCCTCGCGAGATATGAGGAAAGCGCTTCCGTCCAAGGTCGCATCTTGTTTCCAATGGTGCGAGTTAAATGCTTATTCTCCAATGAGGAGTAGGCCGGACGATCGGCACTCTCCGGATGGAGCTCGTGATACCGCTTCGAGGTTATAGGAATGACTTTGCAGCTCAAACCTGAACCATCCATAATTGCCTGAGCAAACTCAGCCCAAGAGCAGCTTCCTTCATTGGTGCAATGATAGGTGCCATAGCCGTCGGTTTGAGCCAATTGCAAAATTTCATAGGCAAGATCATTGGCTGAGGTTGGATTGCCAATTTGATCATCAACTACCGTGATTTCCTCATGAGTCGCACCCAGACGCCGCATGGTGTGCACAAAATTCTTGGTTCCAGGTCCATAGAGCCACGCTGTACGCACAATAAAGAGCCTATCGCAGGCCGCCCGAGCAAGAACCTCCCCCGCCCATTTCGTGCGCCCATAGGCGGAAATCGGACAGGGTGCGTCTTCTTCCGTTCGAGAAGTTGGCTCGGTTCCCGCAAAAACATAATCAGTGGATACGTGAATCAGTTTTGCGCCGCTTGCTTGGGCTGCTTGAGCTAAGTGCTTTGGGCCATCAGCATTTACGGCATAGGCCAGCGC
>CAJUNI010000084.1 GCA_910587945.1 uncultured Parvibacter sp. | reverse complement strand
GTTTAGGGGCGATGGCTCATGCGGGCGAGTTTCCTCCCGCGCTCATCTATGGGGTCACGAGCGTGGGTTACTGTGCGGTGTCCCTCTTAGGTATTTATTGTGGCACGACGCCGGTGTTTCAGATCCACGATGGGGGACCAGCACTTCTGGTTACCTCAACCTTCTTCTTTGTCTTTTTAATTGCTATGGCGCTTCGGGCTGGCTGGGCCCAAGAGGAACGCGCCCAGACTATTCCTTCATCACCCCAGGAAGAAACTTTGGAAGAACGCTGTGTGGTAGTGGCCCAGGAGCGCGGGTTGTCGCCTCGCGAGACAGAGATATTTAGTTATCTTGGTCGCGGCCATAGTGTGGCCTTTGTAGCGAAAACTCTTGTTATCTCTGAAAGCACTGTGCGAACCCATGTGAAAAGCATTTATCGCAAGCTCGAAGTGAATTCAAAAGAGGAGCTTTTGCAGTTCATCGATGAACACTAAAAACCACCGCTAAGATGGCCTATACTTAGGCGTTACCAATAAGCCGACTATGGATGGAGCCGCAAGGTGGGTACTAGTTACAAAGACACAATGAATCTTCCGCAAACGGACTTTCCGATGCGAGGGAATCTTCCCGAAAATGAACCAAAACGTCTTCAGAAGTGGCAAGAGCTTGATATTTATCATCGGGTGCTCGAGAAGAACCGTGATGGTAAGCCCCATGTGCTTCATGATGGCCCTCCCTATGCCAATGGACCCATTCATATCGGTCATGCCTTCAATAAGATCCTGAAGGACTTTGTGAATAAGACCCACGCTCAGCGGGGTTATTTCACGCCCTATATCCCTGGCTGGGACTGCCACGGACAACCCATTGAGCACATGGTTGAAGTGACTATCGGCAAAGAAAAGATGGCCGAGATCGACCAGCCTGAAGTTCGACGGTTGTGCCGTGAATGGGCTGAGCGCTATGTGGATATTCAGCGGGAAGGCTTCAAGCGCTTGGGTGTAAACGCTGAATGGGATCATCCGTACCTTACCTATACTCCCGATTACGAAGCAGGGAATGTTGAGCTCTTTAGGGATATGTACCTGAAGGGATCCATCTATCGTGGCCGTAAACCAATCCACTGGTGCAAGAATTGTCACACTGCCTTAGCCGAGGCAGAGATTGAATATGGTGACGAGGTCTCTCCCTCTATCTTTGTAAAATTCGCCCTTGATCTCATGCCGGGCATTTTTGAAGCCGCCGGCGCTCAAGGCACTCCCTGGGTACTAATTTGGACCACCACTCCCTGGACGCTGCCGGCCAATACGGCCGTTAGTTTGGCCCCTGATGCCGACTATGTCATGGTGGAAGTGGGTAATGACAACCTGCTTATGGCCAAAGAGTTGGTGGAGTCAGTAGCCGAAATTGCTGGCTGGGAAGATTGGCGTCTCGTATCTGACCCCGACGGCAATCCGGTTACTATCAAAGGAAAACAGCTTTGTGGTTTAACCTACACTTGCCCCATTCGCCAGGACCTGAAGGGCACCATTATCTACGGTGATCACGTAACCCTCGATACCGGTACCGGTGCTGTTCATACCGCTCCGGGTCATGGTCAAGATGACTACCTGGTGGCTCTTGAGTTTGATGTACCCCTGCTTATGCCCGTGGATGACGATGGTCGCCTGACCGATGAGGCGGGGCGTTTTGCGGGCCTTGATACCGATGACGCCAATCCGGTCATCATTGAATGGCTGCGCGAGCAGGGCACCTTGGTAGCAGAGCAAAAAATTGAGCACTCCTATCCTCACTGCTGGCGCTGCCATCAGCCGGTCATTTTCCGCGCCACAGACCAGTGGTTTGTATCCATGGACAAAAACTCGCTGCGGGAAGACGCCCTGCGCGCTATCAACAGTGAAGTGCGTTTCTATCCTGAGTGGGCCAGCAATCGTATCGGCTCTATGGTGGCCGACCGTCCTGACTGGTGTATTTCTCGTCAGCGTTCTTGGGGTGTGCCAATTCCGGTATTTAAGTGCGCCAAGTGCGGTGCTACGGTGGCCACCGATGAGATCTTTGATGCGGTTATCAAACTCTTCAAAGAGCAAGGGGCTGACGCGTGGTTTATCTTGAAGCCCTCGGAGTACTTGCCCCATGGCAGTGCTTGCGATGTTTGTGGCTGCACAGAGCTCGTTCCCGAAAAGGATATTCTTGATGTGTGGTGGGAGTCCGGCGTGTCTCACACCTCGGTGCTTCGCCATCGCGCAGGGGAGGGTGTTCGCTTCCCGGCTGATGTCTATCTTGAGGGCTCGGATCAGCATCGCGGCTGGTTCCAGTCTTCGCTTCTGACGTCTGTGGGAGCCTATGGGGTTCCTCCCTATAAGTCTGTCATTCATTGCGGCTTTACCGTTGATGAAGATGGCCGCAAGATGTCAAAGTCGCTGGGTAATGGCATTGATCCTGATGAGATCATGAATCAGTTTGGTGCCGATGTCCTGCGCCTGTGGACGGCGAGTGTTGATTACTCTCAAGACGTCTCCATCTCCAATAAGATCCTCAAGCAGGTGACGGATGCCTATCGCCGGTTCCGTAATACCTTCCGCTTCTTGCTAGGCAATCTGAATGACTTTGGTCCCGATGACTTTGTGACGGACTTCGATGACTTGGAGCCCATTGACCAGTGGGCCTTGGTTGGTTTGCAGCAGCTGTTGGCAACCGTGGAAGATGCTTACGAGAATTATCGTTACAACAGTGCCTATCGTGCGCTCTATGACTATGTGAATGAGCTTTCGGCCGTCTATATGGATGTGACGAAGGATCGTTTGTATTCCGAGGCACCTCATTCTGCCCGTCGTCGCTCTGCACAAACAGTGCTCATGAATATCCTTGAGGTGCTGGTGCGGATCATGGCTCCCATCCTTTCCTTCACTACGGATGAGGTTTGGGAATACTATCCGCCGGCATTCACGGCCCTCCCGGATCGTGAGCCTTCGGTGCAGTTGGCGGGCTGGCCCCATGCCAATGATTTCGTACCGGCTCTTCCAGCAGATGCAGGGGAGAAGGTGGCTTCTTTTGAGGTAATGCGCGCGGTTCGTGATGACGTGACGAAGGCTTTAGAAGAGGCGCGTAACGCCAAGCTCATCAACAAGAGCCAAGAAGCCTGGGTTACCATCACGGCACCCCATGAGGTGGTAGCGACCGCTCAAACCTATGATCCTTCCGTCTTTGAAGAGCTGTTCATTGTGGCTGGTGTGACCTTTGTGGCTGCAGATACCGATGAGGTAACCGTTGAGGTTGCAGTCGCGGAAGGTGAGAAATGCCCACGCTGCTGGAACGTACGGGAGCTTAACGGCTCGCCGGCTCACGAGGATGTTTGTGCTCGTTGCGCTGCAGTACTTGAAGAACTTGGTTGCTAAATGAATACTGGGCATTCCTTACGTCTTCGTAATGGCCTGATACTGGCCATCATTGTGGGATTCTGGGTTGCCTTGGATCAGTGGAGCAAGGCTCAATTTGCCTCAGTGTCTCCGGGCGCCTTGGTAGCAGGGCCCTTTGCTGGCATTTTTGAATTGCGATTAGTGCATAATACCGGCGCCGCTTGGGGAATGATGAGTGGCGCCACCCAGCTTTTGGGTGTATTCGCATTGGTTGTTTGCGCGGCCCTTGTGATATACGTGATTGGGTATCAACGCCGGGCATCTCTGGGCGAAGTGATCGGCGCAGCGCTTGTTTGTGCGGGTGGTGTCGGTAATGCCATCGATCGCTTTTCCCTCGACTATGTCGTGGACTTTATCAAGCCAGTGTTTATCGAATTCCCCGTCTTTAACATTGCTGATATTGGCGTTACCTGCGGTATGGTTATTTTCCTTGTAGCGTTCGTGGTTGCTGGTCACCACGAAACGGAGCTTCCGGCAGAAGAGGCGGCAGAGACGTTACCGTCAGACTCTGACAAGAAAGACGCAGAATAGCTATGGCTCGAGCTCTCTGTTATATCGCGCAACCTGAGGATGAAGGAATTCGTCTTGATACGCTGTTAGCTCAGCGGGGGTTTTATGGCTCTCGAAGCGCTGCCGCTCGTGCCTGTGATGAGGGTCGAGTACTTGTGGCAGGCCAACCGGCAGTAAAAAAATGCCTGGTAGCGTCAGGTAATGCCATTGTCTATGAGCCCGATGAAGTAAACGAAATTGGACCATGTCAACCAGAACCCATCGACCTAGATATTCGCTATGAAGATGAAGATCTCATCGTGTTGTCTAAGCAGGTGGGGCTTGTGTGCCACCCGTCTCCGGATCATGCCAACGGTACATTAGTAAATGCTCTCTTATATCATTGCGGAGCTGATCATCTATGCAATGTGCAAGGGGAGGATGATCGTCTTGGCATTGTCCATCGACTCGATCAAGATACCTCAGGGTTGATGCTGGCAGCAAAAACCGATGAAGCGGGTCAAGGGCTCATGGATGCTATTAGTGTCCGTGCCGTAGATCGCCATTATCTTGCCTTGGTTCATGGCATCATCGCGGTGGATTCAGGCATGATTGACGCGCCCATTGCCCGGAGTCTCAATGAACGCACTCAGATGGCAGTACGAGATGTTCCGTCAGCTCGAGATGCTCTCACTACCTTCCGGGTTCTTGAGCGTTTTGAGCCGGGTCCTGGTGATGATGGCTACACGCTCGTGGAATGCAAACTCTTTACGGGGCGCACTCATCAAATTCGTGTGCATATGCAGTATATTCGCCATCCTTTAGTGGGTGATTGTGTGTATACCGCCCATAGCCCGAAGAATCCTCGTGCTAATCTGGGATTAGAACGGCAGTTTCTTCATTCCTACGCTCTGGGCTTTGAGCATCCAATAACAGAGGAGGCGCTTTATTTTCGCGAGAATCCTGCCTTGGATTTGGCTCGCGTTTTGGAAGACCTGGCTCCTCGAAGTCGGGGTAAAACTCAGGCGGGATTGGAAATTGCTGAGTTGTTGGAACAAGTTCCGTGGCCGCGAATTGAGGGGCAGGCGAATCCTCGTGAGTTCTAAGGTGAAACCCGTTGAGGGCAGAGTAGGCGTTTTGTTAGTAAACACGGGGACTCCTGCAGAGCCGACGCCTAAAGCAGTGAAGGGCTATTTGAGTCGTTTCTTAAGTAATCGACGCATTGCTCCTATGAATCGGTTGCTCTGGTGGCCGATTCTTCATTTTTGTATTCTGCCCAAGCGAAAGGTAGCATCGGCGAAGAAGTATCAGCAGATTTGGACCGCTGAGGGGTCGCCGCTGGAAGCAACTCAAGAAAAGTTGGCACGAGGGCTCGAGAATTCCTATCAAGAACAAGGGCTCGATGTTGTCGTTCGCTCTGCTATGAGTTTTAGTCAACCTGATGTCTATCGGGGGGTCAAGGCGCTCAAGAAGGCTGGATGCAGTTCATTGGTGGTTTTGCCACTATATCCGCAGAGTGCCTACTCCACTACTGGAGTTGTGGAGGACGATCTGAAGCGCGCCTTGCGCCGGAGTCACTGGAAGGGTTCTGCAACTCTTGTTCCTAACTATGGCACTAATCCGGAATATATTCGCGTTATTGCTGCCTCCATTGCACGCCAAGGGTTTGACGCGGCGGCGGGGGATCGTTTGCTGTTCTCTTTCCACTCCATTCCCTTAAAAGATATCGAAGCAGGGGATACCTATGAGCTCCAAGTAGGGGCTACGGCCTTGGCGGTTGCAGGGGAATTGGAGCTTGAACGCACCCAATGGACGTTGGGCTATCAGTGTCGTTTTGATAAGGGACGACAATTGTTGAGCCCTTTTACCAAAAACACACTGTCAACCTGGGCGGATACCGGTATGCGTCAACGGGCTTATATCGTTTGCCCCAATTTCTCTATTGACTGTTTGGAAACGCTCTATGATCTGCCCTATGAGATAATTCCTGCCTATCAGGAAGCCTGCGCTCGAGCTGATCAAGAGGCGGGAGTACAGGACCCGCACCCGGCAGAACTCATCTATGTACCCTGCCTGAACGCGAGTAAGGCTCATTTGCGCGTATTGGAATCGGTGCTGGAGCCCTATATTCAGAGCTTAGTTTGATTGTAAGAACCATGAGGGTCGAGCCCGTAAGAGAGGCCAGTGAATAATGGAAGATCGCAAACCTCGCCTGTTGTTAGGAGTAACTGGCTGTATTGCAGCCTACAAAAGCGTAGAGCTCCTTCGATTTTTGCAGAAGGCCAGCGCTGAAGTGCGCGTAGTGATGACTGAAAGTGCCACGGAGTTTGTAGGTCCTGCGACCTTTGAAGCCTTGACTGGAGCACCAGTAGGGACCGGGCTTTTTCGGAGTGCAGTCGACCCGATTCCTCACATTGCGTTGGCTGAATGGTGTGATGGGTTTGTGATAGCGCCGTGTACGGCTAACGTCATGGCAAAGCTTGCCCACGGCATAGCGGATGACTTATTAACTTCAACGGCTCTTGCCTGCATGGCACCTTTGATGGTAGCGCCAGCTATGAACGTGCACATGTATGAGAACGCAGCTACTCAGGCGAACCTGGCGCTTCTTAAAGAGCGTGGACTATATATTATTGAACCAGATTCGGGATACCTGGCCTGTGGAGATGTGGGCCCAGGGCGCTTACCGGAGCCTGCAGAGCTCGCGCAGCGCGTCATGGCGCTGGTGCAAGAGTCATTGGCGGGAGAATTGGCGCACGCCGAGGCGGTCCAAGATCTTGCGGACGCAAAGGTGGTGATCACAGCGGGACCAACCCGTGAGCCCATTGACGAAGTGCGCTACCTCTCCAATTATTCCAGTGGGAAAATGGGGTATAGCTTGGCGGAAGCAGCCCGCGATCGAGGAGCTGCGGTAACGCTGGTCTCGGGCCCGGTGTCGCTCTCGTGCCCTGAGGGTGTAGAGCGGGTTATGGTAACCACGGCTCAAGAGATGCTTGAAGCAACCATGGAAGCAGCCCAGGATGCCGCTATCGTTATTTGTACGGCGGCGGTGGCTGATTATCGCCCGGCTCAAGTAGCGGATCATAAGCTCAAGAAAGGCCAGGATGATGAGGCGCTTTCTCGGTTGCAGTTGGTTGAAAACCCTGACATCTTAAAGACGGTGGCTCAAGCAGCAGGGTCCGATCAAACGGTGGTCGGGTTTGCAGCCGAAACTGATTCGGTAGTGGATTACGGCCGTGAAAAGCTTGCCGCAAAAGGGGCGGATCTTATCGTCGCTAATGAAGTCGGACCCCAGAAAGGCTTCGGACAAGACACTAATGAAGTCACCCTTATTAGTGCACAAGGTGAGCAATCGCTCCCTTCTATGCCGAAACGACAATTGGCCGATGTTATTTTTGATGCCATTCTTGAGCTGCGGGGTTAGAGTAGCGGGATGTGCCGAGCAATGGGCGCTACGAGAGGCGTCTGAGGTGAGCGTTTAAGAAGCCATTCCCAGTTGTTCTTTGAGCCATTGCTTAAGCACTACTGCTTCGTTATGGGTTTCATCTCGAGCTCCGTAGAGCAACGTTACCTTTGCTGGTTTCTCGGCTTGCAATGTGGTCACTAATTCCTTGGCCGCGGGATTGGCATCGAGCTCTGTCCGGTAGGCGCTCACAAATTCCGGAAACCGACTGACTACATGATCGTAGGACTTCCGTAGTTCCGTAGAAGGGGCTACTGCTTTGTCCCATTCGTCTAAGTCTGCGCGGGCTTTGCTCACACCTCGTGGCCATAGGCGATCCACAAGAATGCGAACCCCATCTTCGGGAGAGGCTGGTTCGTAGACTCGTTTGATGGTTATTTCCATAAGGTTGCCTCCTTGGACGCTGCGTGGAATAAGTTTGGTTTACCATCGATCCAATAACTCATTGGTGTTTTGTGGCAACTGTTGGAAAGTGGTGAAGCGGTGGTAACGCTGGGACCTAAAGAAGGGAGGGCGCTACGATGACTACTCCTCGACGCCGACCTTCTTCTTATGCAGCCCCATCGTTTTCCTTGGATTGGGTGGCAGTTGTTAAAAGCCCTTGGGTGCTTATAGCTGTTCTTCTCGTAAGTTTGATCTTGGTATCAATGCTAGCGTCCTGCTTCGCGCGCCAGACCTTAGTTGAGGAAGACAAGACGCCGGTACCCGGTCTTCCGTCCTATATCACACGAGAGATGGTGGCTCAGGCGTTGCTCTGTCAAGAGCGCTATGGCCATCCGGCGGGGGCAACATTGGCGCAAATTATGTTGGAGTCTCAAAGTGATGGCGGCTTAAGCCAGCTGGCTCGGGATGATCACAACTTATTTGGTATGAAGTGGGCTTCTTCCTTTGAGGGGGAACCTGAGGTAGCGGGAAATTCCTCCTGGCATACCAATGAGGAAGTAGAAGGTGAGCTTGTTGAGATCATCGACGGGTTCACGGTATTCAACTCCGATGTGGAGTGTATCGAGTTTCGTTCTCGCGTTTTCTTGCAAGCTTCTCACTATGCAGGAAACGAGAAAATTAAAGCGGCGATAGCTGACCATGACTCCGATGCCATGGTGGAAGGACTTCAAGAAGCTGGTTGGGCCACTGACTCCGCCTATGCTGATAAGTTAAAAGCGATTATGGATGAGTACAATCTTCGACGTTTTGACAGGATGACCGTGCAGGAGTTTTTGAAAGAAATGACGGCTTACGACGAAGCTTAGACTGGACACTAGCTATGAAAATGAGTCAAAAAGCGCTCCGGTCCCCGACTCAAACTAGCCCTCTTAGGGCAGGTGAGGGTTAAGGCTCAAAAAGTGTGCTCCTTTTAGGGATAAAACACAAGGTCATACCC
>CAJUNI010000083.1 GCA_910587945.1 uncultured Parvibacter sp. | reverse complement strand
TGAACCTCTGGAGTTGGGGGAAGTTGTAACCATTAAGGAGGCTTCTCAGGACCTTGAGACCACCTTAGAGGTGCAAAGCTTGACGGTGGTGGGCTATGTGCACAGCTCCTATTACGCCAGCGCTACCGCGTTAGGCCCCACAACGTTAGGGTCGGGAACGCTGCAGCAATTTGCCTATGTACCTGCCGCTACGTTTAATCCTGATCTGCCCTATACCGAAGCGTTTTTGACCGTTGCAGGGGCCCAAGAGCTGGCCTCGGATAGCGAAGCCTACGAGGAATGTATTGATGAAGCTCAGGCAGAGGTAGAAGCAATAGCCCCCGAGCGGGAAGCAGCGCGGTTGGCGTCGTTGAAGGCGGAAGCCCAAGAGACTCTTGATGAAGAGCGGGCCGACTATGAGGCTCAGCGCGAAGAGGCAGAAGCTTCGTTAGCGGAGGCGCGGCAAACCCTTAAAGACTCTCAGGCCGAGCTTGATGCCGCTGCTGCTACCTTGGCTTCGAGCCGTCAAGAGCTGTCTGAGGGCCAAACCAGCTATGAACAGGGGATGGCGGAGCTAGAAACCCAGCGGACTAGAGCTGAGGATTCTCTGGCCCAAGCCCAAGCAGAGCTTGAGGCAGGGCGGGCCCAGGCGGAAGAGGCCGCTCAAGCGCGCCCAGCCTTGGCGGCGAGCCTGGCGCAGGTAGAAGCCGCGCTTGCTCAACCGGATATACCTGAGGAGCAGCGAGTGCTGTTGTTGGCTCAGCAAGAGCAGCTTCGCCAAGCTATTGCCGCCATCGACCAAGGATTAGCTACGATTACTGCGGGCGAGCAACAGCTGGATGCCCAGCGTCAAGCGGCCTATGACGCCATTGCCCAAGGAGAGCAGCGCTTGGCTCAGGCAAAGGCTCAGTTGGATGAGGGAAGAAGCCAGCTGGCCGAAGGTGAAGCGCGCTATGCCGAAGGCCAAGCGGAGTTGCAGTCTGGCTGGGCTAGCTATGAGGAAAAATGGGCGGAAGCCCAAGAAGAATTTGCCTCAGCTGAAGAGCAGCTTCAAGAGGCGCAAACTGCCATTGATGAGCTCGAGCCACCGGAGTGGCTCATTATGGATCGCACCAAAAATGCGGGAGTGGTGAGCTTCTTTGCTGACGCGGATCGTGTGGATTCCATTGCGTCTATCTTTCCCTTTATATTCTTCTTGGTGGCAGCGCTAGTGGCCCTTACTACCATGACCCGGATGGTGGACGAAGAGCGCATGTTGATTGGTATCTACAAGGCGCTTGGCTATTCGCGGGCACGTATCACTTCAAAGTACTTGATCTATGCCGCCTTGGCTTCGGTAACAGGATCGGTATTAGGAATCGCCCTGCTTTCTCAGCTTCTCCCTGCCATCATCATGGAGGCCTATTCCATTGTCTATGTGGTGCCTCACGGCGCGCTTGGCATGAATTGGCCCGTGGCGCTCATGGCTGGCGCCTTAGGGGTGGGCGTGACCCTTTTTGCTACCTGGGCGGCAGCTGCTGCGACCTTAAAAGAAGTTCCCGCAGCGCTCATGCTGCCTCCGGCACCAAAAACGGCCAAGCGTATCTTGCTTGAGCGAGTGAAGTTCTTCTGGCGCCGCCTTTCATTCTCTCACAAGGTTACTGCTCGCAATATATTCCGCTACAAGAAGCGCTTTATCATGACGGTGGTGGGTATTGCCGGGTGTACGGCGCTATTGCTTACTGGCTTAGGTCTACAAAACGCCATCAACGACATCATCGATAAGCAATACTTTGACCTGGTGAAATACAACGTTATGGTCGTGGCCGAAGACGAGGCTGACGATAGCGTCTTCACGGACGTAACCCCGCTCGTGTCTGCCTATGCCGAGGCTCAAGATAGCACGCTCTTGGCGCTTGGGGCCCAAGGAGAAGAGCTCTCTGCTGAACTCATTGTGCCCCAGGACCCCCAAGGGTTTGAAGAGCTTTGGACCTTTAGAGATCGCATCACGGGGCAAGAGTATGAGTTGGATGAGGCCGGAGTCTTGGTGACTGAAAAGCTGGCCCAGAGCTTGGGAGTGGGGCCCGGGGATACCATTACCTTGGCTGAACAAGATGCTATGGGTAATGCCACCTCCACGACCTATGAACTACCGGTAGGTGCGGTTATTGAAAACTACGTGGCCAACTATGTGTTTGCGACCCCAGAAGCCTATGAGCAGGCATTCCATAGCGCTCCAGATTATCGCGTGCTCTACGCCATTACGGCACCGGCGGGCAGTGAACGCGATGACTTTACTGCGACCGTGTCTGCCCAAGAAGGCATAAAGAATATTGCCTACAACGACGAAACTATTGATACCTATCGCACAATGCTCAGCTCGGTAAACATGGTGGTCGTGGTGTTAGTGGTGGCGGCGGCTCTGTTGGCGTTTATCGTGTTATACAACCTCACTAATATCAACATCACGGAGCGCAAGCGAGAAATTGCCACATTGAAAGTTTTGGGCTTTACGAAGCGGGAAGTGGATCTCTACATTTTCCGCGAGATTTTGCTCTTGGTAGTCATTGGTGCCTTGGCGGGATTGGTCCTTGGTATCTTCCTTGAGAGCTTTGTGGTAGTAACCGCTGAGGTAGATCAAGTTATGTTCGGCCGTGAAATTCATGGTCTCAGCTTCGCTATCGCGTTTGTGTTAACGCTTCTGTTCTCATTGGTTGTGATGGTGATCATGCGGCACAAGCTCTCTGCCATCAATATGGTGGAATCCCTGAAAAGCAACGAATAAAACTGAGCTGGTTTTGGGCGCCAAAAGCGATGGTGGAACCGAGGTAAGTGCTCTTTGAGCGAAAATGGAACACCAGGCGCCTGCTGGGGTACTAATTGGAACAATTAAGCCAAAATGTACCATGCCTGAACTGGGATTTCAGACTCTTTGGGGGATGTCTAAAACACCCTCGGTGTTACACTTTTTCTTGGGTGAAACCGAAGGAAAGGAAACCACCATGTGTTTTAGACCAGCAGCTATTGAAGTAGACAAGACCTGTCCGAAATGTGGAGCAAAAAACGGCCCCATGGACACCACCTGTAAGGAATGCGGCGCCGACTTACCGTCTGGCCCCAGCGCTCCCGGTGCCCCCGGTGCCCCGGGTGCCCCTGCAGCTCCTGGTGCCCCTGGCGCTCCCGCAGCTCCTGGTGCTCCGGGTGCCCCTGCCGCTCCAAAAGCGCCGGGCCAAAACTAAGGCAAAAGGAATCGTAGTATTTCTGGCAAGGGAGTCCGTGGGGCTCCCTTGCTGTTCTTTCGGGAGAGGATCCATGAAATGTGTTATCCCTGCACCCATTGCAATGAATGCGGCATGTTTACTGCCCAAGCTCAGTATGTTTGTGCACAGTGTGGAGCTCCCATCACACCCGGCACACCAGCCTGTGAGAAGTGCGGGGGCCGCAAAATTGTGCGGGTAGATGGCAGGGGGGCCGGATCTCCTCTGTCGACTTCTGAACAGGGATGTAACTCCAAATCTCAGTCCTAATATGTGTGGTTTTCGCAGCGTCTCTTCTGAGGTTGTAAATTGCTCTGTGTGGGGTGAGCGCCATAGGATAAAATACACGGGTAACGAATGCGGCGGCTTTCAGGCCGCCGCCCTTATGCAGTGAATAAAAAGGAGTTTTAAGAATGAAAGTGCATAGCAAAAAACTTGGAGAGAATCAGCTTCTCTTAGAGTGTGAAGCCACTCCCCAGGAAGTAAATGAGGCTTTGCAGGCGGCTCAAGTGGGCTTTGCTCAGTCCATGGGGTTGCAGCCGGAACAGGGTAAAACCGTCGCTCAGGTAGCCGAGGAGCGCATGGGTATCAAGAATCTGGACTCCATTGTGGAAGCCTCTGCCATTGCCGCAATGGTGCCCCATGCTCTGGATAAGAAGAATTTGGTGCCCGCTTTCCCGCCGGAGGCGCAGCCCAAAAGCGCCCTCAAGCGCGATCAATCCTTCACCTTTGATCTGCCGGTGGCATTGAAGCCGGATTATGAGCTGACTTCCTATGAGCCCGTGGAGATCACGGTACCGCCCTTTAGCTTCGATGAAACCTTGGTTGATCGTCAGCTGGAAGCCATGGCTGAGCGCTACGCCACCTTTGTAACCGCCGACCCGAAGCCGATCGAGGCAGGGGATAGCGCTCTCATTGCCATGAAGTGCACCGAGGATGGAAAAGAAATCCCCGGTCTCACTACCGACGGTCGCACCTTTACCGCTGGTCAAGGCTATATGCCCGAAGGCTTTGAAGAGCAGGTGCTGGGCATGGAGCCCGGTCAGACCAAGACCTTTACCTTCGAAGGCCCTGACTTTGATGAGGACTTCAACCCGCGTACTCAAACGGTGGAGTGCACCCTTACGGTTATTGAAATCCAAAAGCCTGAGGACCCGAAAGTTGACGATGCCTGGGTTCAGCAATATATGCCCATGTATAAGGGCGTTGAGGATCTTCGTGCCGACATTGCTCGCGGTTTGGAGCACCAGGCTCGTGAGGAATATGAAAACTACAAGCGCCAATTGGTAGCCAACGCCTTAGCTCCTCGTTTCCAGGGCAAGATTGCTGACGAGGTCTATGAGACCATGCGCTCTAACTTGCTCAACAACATTCATGCTGAAGTGCAGCAGCAGGGCATGACTTGGGAGCAATTCGTCGAGCAAAATGGTGGCGATCAACAACTGGGCATGATGCTCATGCTGCAAACGCGAGAGATGTTGGTCCAGGGCTATTGCTTAGACGCAATCTACCGTCACGAGGGCTTAACCCTAACCGATGAGGATATCGAGGCTGCTTGTCGCGCCATGAATCCCCAGGGTAATCCGAAACAAACCCGTCAGCAGCTTGAGACAACGGGTCGTGGCTTTGCCCTTCGCGAGGCGGCCGAGCGCCTGAAGGCGAATAACTGGGTGTTAGAGCACGCCAAGATAACGGTTCTTGATCCTGAGCAAGCCGCTCCGGTCGTTGAAGAGCAGGTAGAGGAAGTAGTAGAAGAGCCTGCGGAATAACGGCTGGTCAAAGGGTTATCGAGAAACAGAAGCGCTCTCGTAACAGTCGTCAGCGACCACGTTTTAGCAGATAATCGCACACTATACTAAAAGCGCCCGGTACCAAACCTCTGGTGGCCGGGCGCTTCGGTTGTAACGAACAAGGAGGCGAACATGGCACAGAATCTTGGATCGGTGCTGCTGATAGCAAATCCGGCTGCCCAGAACGGCAACGGAGCGCAAGCAGCGCTCGAAGCGTGTGCCCTCTTAAAAGAGCAGCTTTCGCCCTTATCCGTAGAAGTGGCCACTACCTTAGCGCCCAAGCATGCCATAGAAATAGCAGCCGGGGCTTCATCCTTTGATACGGTACTCGCCTTAGGCGGCGACGGTATTATCAGCGAAGTAGTCAATGGGCTCATGACGATTCCCGCGGAACAACGGCCGGCGTTTGGCATTATTCCCGTTGGCTCGGGCAATGATTATGCCCAGACCATTGGGATGCCTCGCGGGGTGGAAAAAGCCATTGCTGCGTTGATGGATGCGCGCGAAGCGTTGGTGGATGTGGGCGTCTGTAATGATCAATACTTCGTGGAGACGGTTTCCTTTGGGGTTGATGCTGCTATTGCTCTTGAGACGGTTGAGCGTCGGCAACGCACGGGGCGCACTGGGCTTCCCTTGTATTTAAGCGCCTCTATGAATCAGCTCATTAATCATTTGGATATTCTGAATTACACCATGGTGGTGGATGGGGGAGCGCCACAAGAAGGTTCTATGTATCTCCTGGCAGTCCAAAATGGGGTAAGTTATGGCGGAGGTTTTAAGATCACCCCGAAGGCTTCGCTGGTGGATGGCCTTCTTGATATTGCTATTGCGAAGCCGCCGTTATCTCGGCTTAAGGCCGTAAGCATTCTGCTTATGGCGAAAGAAGGACACCATACATCCTTTAAAGCCTTGGAGTTCTTGCGGGCTCATCGGGTTCAACTGGCATTTGAGACTGAGCCTCCTGCCCAAGCGGATGGCGAAAAACTCCATGGACGGGTATTTAATCTAGGCGTTGAGCCCTGCGCCCTTCGTCTCTTGGTACCCAAGCGCTCTCGACATTCGTCGCTTACGGCTACATCCCCTGCGGGCTATGTACGCATTACTGAGGGCTAATGACTATGGGTTCGTTTTTGCCGCTCAGCAAAGAAGAAGCCCAAGCCCGAGGCTGGGACACACTCGATTTTGTCTATGTATGCGGGGATGCCTATGTGGATCATCCCTCGTTCGGTATGGCAATTATTACACGCCTGCTCGAAGCCCATGGCTTCTCGGTGGGCATTATTTCCCAGCCCGATTGGAAAGATGAGCAGTCGATTCAAGTGTTTGGCCAGCCGCGGTTGGGATTCTTGGTGTCCTCAGGCAATATGGATTCCATGGTTAATCACTACACCGTAGCCAAAAAGCGGCGCCATCAAGATGCCTATAGTCCCGGTGGGGTAGCAGGGCTTCGTCCTGATCATGCGGTGGTGGTCTACAGTAATTTGATACGCCGTGTCTACAAGGATAGTCCCATCATTTTAGGGGGCATCGAAGCCTCTCTGCGCAGGCTTGCCCACTATGACTATTGGTCTGACTCCCTGAAGCGCTCAATTCTACTGGATGCCAATGCTGATTTGATTTCCTATGGCATGGGGGAGCATTCGATCATTGCCATTGCGGAAGCCCTGCAAAGTGGCTTGACCATCAAAGACCTCACCTTTATTCCGGGGACGGTCTATCGAACCCGTAGCCTTGATGCCGTCTATGACTATCGCGAGCTGCCTTCCTTTAGTTCCATGAAAACGGATCCTCTACGGTTTGCTGAAAGTTTCGCGATTCAATATGAGAATTCTGATCCCTTTATGGGGCAGACTTTGGTGGAGCCCTACGGTCCCCACGAATTTGTGGTTCAGAATCCTCCCGCGGAACCTCTGTCTACCGCAGAGCTTGATGCGGTCTATCGATTGCCTTTTGAGCGCCGTGCCCATCCGTCCTATGAGGCTGCGGGTGGTGTGCCTGCTCTCTCAGAAGTGGAGTTTTCGCTTACCGCCAATCGAGGGTGTTTTGGGGAGTGCGCGTTTTGTGCACTTACCTTCCATCAAGGGCGTATTGTGGTGCCTCGCAGTAAAGAAGGGCTTGTGGAGGAAGCGAAAGAGCTCATTGCTTCTCCCAACTTTAAGGGCTATATCAACGACGTGGGGGGTCCTACGGCCAATTTCTTCCAGCCCGCTTGCAAGGATCAGCTCACCCGGGGCGCCTGTAAAAAGCACCGGTGCCTTTCTCCGCAGCCCTGTAAAAAGCTCGAGGTTGATCACACAGGCTATGTGGATACCCTGCGCGCGTTGCGTAAATTACCGGGCGTGAAAAAGGTATTCGTCCGCTCCGGGGTGCGCTTTGATTACTGCATGAAAGATCCCGACCCCACGTTTTTGCGCGAGTTAGTAACCCATCATGTGAGTGGTCAGTTGCGCGTGGCGCCTGAGCATGTTTCTCAGGCGGTACTTGAGGTCATGGGAAAGCCTCCCCACGAGGTCTATGAACGGTTTGTCGACGCCTTTTATGCCGAGTGTAAGCGCGCGGGGAAAGAACAGTATGTAGTGCCCTACCTGATGTCATCACACCCGGGCTCGACGCTTGCCGAAGCCGTAGAATTGGCGGAATTCTGTCGAGATATGGGCTTTAATCCCGAGCAGGTGCAAGATTTTTACCCCACGCCGGGATCGTTGGCTACTGCCATGTATTTTACCGGGGTAGATCCGCGCACCATGAAGCCGGTGTATGTGGCACGCTCTCCCCATGAGAAGGCCCTTCAACGAGCCTTGGTTCAGTATCGAAATCCCCGTAATGCCGACTTGGTGCGAGAGGCCTTGCGGCGGGCGGGAAGAGGGAACCTCATTGGCTTTGATAAGCAGTGCCTCGTGCGCCCCGAGTCGGCTTCGCGAGATCAGCAGGGAAAGGCTGGCGCCTCCGGCTCCAAGGGAAAACGAAGGAAGGCCAGCGCCTCAGACTCGAAACGGCAATCCGGCAAAGCTTCTGCCTCGGATTCTCAGGGAAAACGAAAGAAGGCTGGCGGTTCGGATTCTCAGGGGCACAGCAACCCGTCCGGTTTTAAGGGGAAGGGCCAGCGGGGAAAGGCGATGGCAGGTTCCTCAGCGGGGAAGCGAGGAAACCAAGCCCCCGCTTCTTCGGTAGCCCCTTCGAAGTCGCACCGGAAGGACCAGGCTAGGGGCTCGGGCGCAGGGTCGCATCACCCTCGACCGCAATCACGTAATACGAATCGAACAAAGCCACCTCGAGCGCGAGGACATAAAGGTGGCATCCGCTAGGAAACTGAGGGTAGAGATTTCATCGCGGACCCTTGGATGCAGACCTTCCTAGGGATAGGAATAAACCCTCTTCTTAGAAACATCATGAGTGGACAAAACTCAGGGCTTAAGCACCGAGGCCCCTCAAAGCTCCTGCAGAAAATTGCGCAAATCTCTTGGGGCCCTAGCACCTAAGCTGACAGAATCTAGTGATTCATAAACGTGGGTCGCCAGAAAAGGAGCGCCAGGCGAGCGCGAACCTTCTATTTAATGGTAGGCTATCCAAAAGAGAGTAGAAGAAGTAGAAAGAGGAATTGCTATGTTTTGTCCCCAATGTGGAAAACAGGCAGAGGACAGTGCGGTCTTCTGCGGCGGTTGCGGTGCTCCGCTCCGTCGGCCTGATCAAGGGGCGCAGGCTAACGGCGCCGGCACACCAGCCTCGGAATCAGTGCCTTCTCAAGATGCAACCCCAGCCGCTGCCGCATCTACGGCTCCGCAAGGCGCCAAACCCGCCCCCACGCCTGCACCGCAGCCCGGCTACACCCCGGCTCCTCAAAGAGCTGCTTATGTGCCACCCAAACCCGCTCCGAAGAAAACCTTAGGCCGCGGTGCGCGGATTGGCATCGGAGTGGGGGGCGTCTGT
>CAJUNI010000082.1:3418-8969 GCA_910587945.1 uncultured Parvibacter sp. | reverse complement strand
GGCATCAAGGAGACCCAGAACACCGTTTGCACCGGCATCGAAATGTTCCGCAAGCTCCTCGACGAGGCTCAGGCTGGCGACAACATCGGCTGCTTGCTCCGTGGCATCAAGCGCGAAGAGATCGTGCGTGGCCAGGTTCTCTGCAAGCCCGGCAGCGTGACTCCTCACACCGAGTTCGAGGGTCAGGTCTACATCCTTACCAAGGATGAAGGTGGCCGTCACACCCCGTTCTTCGATGGCTATCGTCCGCAGTTCTACTTCCGTACCACCGACATCACCGGTGTGGCTCACTTGCCCGAGGGCACTGAGATGGTTATGCCTGGCGACAACGTCACCATCAAGGGCGAGCTCATCCACCCCATCGCTATGGAAGAGGGCCTCAAGTTCGCTATCCGCGAGGGTGGTCGTACCGTTGGCTCCGGCCGTGTGACGAAGATCATCAAATAGCGTTACTCTAAGCATTGCGCTTCAAGGCGGCGGCCGTTACCCCCGCGGGTGCGGCCGCCGACTTCACCATTCATGTGTATGATTGAAGCGTGCGTTCGTCGTATCGGTAAAGGAGAATTCATGCGTACGTTGGTCACTTTGGCCTGCACCGAGTGCAAGCGCCGCAATTACACGACCAAGAAGAACAAGCAGAACAATCCTGACCGTATCGAGTTCAAGAAGTATTGCAAGTGGTGTGGTCATCACACCATGCATCGTGAGACTCGATAGAGGATCAGGCTAAAGAAACAGGCATACGCCAGTAGTTCAATTGGTAGAGCGTCGGTCTCCAAAACCGAAAGTTGAGGGTTCGAGTCCTTCCTGGCGTGCCAGCTTGTTTTAGGGAGCAGCCCCGCGGCTGCTTTTTTGGCGATAAGATAGGTATTTGTTCGCAGTTCGCAAAGGTTATTCATGGCAAAGAAATCCAAGACCCAAAAAGCGAAAGCATCGGCCGCTCGTCAGCAGCGCAAAGCGGAGCGCTCTGCTGAAGAGGTAGAGCCGAAGGTCGAGCAAGCAGTAGCTACCGAAGAGGCTCCTAAAAAGGGTCTGTTCAAGAAAAGCGCTGCTGAAGAAACAAAGACTCCTGAGGCAACGGTCAAGAATGCCAAGAAGGAGGAAAAGAAGCCTAAGAAGAAGCGCTTCCAGTTCTTCCGCGATGTAAAGGCGGAAATGAAGCGTGTCACCTGGCCGTCTCGCACTGACGTACTGCGTTGGAGTGGGGTCGTCGTGGTGGCGTTGCTGTTCTTCGGCATCTTTGTCGCACTGTTGGATAACGTTGTTATTACGCCGCTTCTGGTGGCTATCTCTGGTATCTAGGAGGAAGTCATGACTAAGAAGTGGTATGTGCTGCACACCTATTCTGGATATGAGAATAAGGTCAAGAGCAACCTTGAAACCCGCATTGAGACCATGGGTCTTGAGAACAATGTATTCGGCATTGAGATCCCGGTTGAGACCGTCACAGAAATCAAGGACGGTGGCCGTCGGGTAGAAACCGAGCGCAAGGTGTTTCCGGGTTACGTTCTTGTGCGGATGGAGTTGGACGATCGCAGCTGGGCTGCGGTACGCAACACCCCTGGTGTAACGGGATTTGTGGGAAGCCAAGGTAACCCCCAGGCTCTCACCCGCGAAGAGTTCAACAAGATCATGAAACGTACCAGCCACGAAGCCCCGAAGAAGACTTCAACAAATCTGGAAGTTGGTATGGCGGTTAAAGTGGTTTCTGGTCCCTTGGCAGAATTCGATGGAACAATTTCTGAGGTACAGCCTGATGCAGGCAAGGTCAAGGTTATGGTTTCCATCTTCGGTCGTGAAACTCCGGTGGAGCTTTCGTTTGACCAGGTATCCAGAATCTAGAGTTGAGTATTCCAAGTTCTTTTAATGCCCGAGTGGACCGGGGCTTCTCATTGAAAGAGCTTTGGCGATAGAGGAAATGAATTTCGATCATCTGAAAGGAAGGCAGTCAGATGGCTGACAAGAAAGCAACGGGCTTTATTAAGCTCCAGATTCCGGCTGGTGCCGCAAATCCGGCTCCTCCGGTAGGTCCCGCCCTTGGCGCTCAAGGCGTCAACATCATGCAGTTCTGCCAGGCGTTCAACGCCCAGACCCAAGATCAATCAGGCACCATCATTCCTGTAGAGATCACGGTCTATGAGGACAAGTCCTTCACCTTTGTGTGCAAGACTCCTCCGGCAGCTGTGCTTATCAAGGAAAAGCTTGGCATTCAGCACGGTGCAGGTATTCCGCAGATTCAGTCTGTGGGTACGTTGACCGAGGATCAGCTTCGCGAGATTGCTGAAATCAAGCTGCCCGACCTCAACGCAAACACCGTTGAGGCTGCCATGGAAATCATTGCGGGTACCGCTCGCTCCATGGGTGTGCGCATTGAAGGTCGCCCGATGAAGAAGAAGTATGTGCCTTCTCGTAAGGTTGCTGCCATGCTTCAGGGCAAGACCATCGACGACTAGTAATAACCGCTTTGTAATTAAGCGGATTAAGTGGAAGGGCGAAGAAGCGCCCGATAGATACCACGAAAGGAAAGAATTATGGCTAAGCATTCTAAGAAATACGAAGCAGCTTTGGCTCAAGTTCCTGCTGAGCCGGTTGCTCCTCTGGAGGCTATGCGCCTCTTGAAGGAAATCTCTACGGCAAACTTCGACGAGACCATCTCTGGCGACTTCCGTCTGGGCATTGACACTCGTCAAGCAGACCAGCAACTTCGTGGAACCGTAAGCCTTCCTAACGGTTCTGGTAAGAACGTTCGCGTGGCTGTGTTCGCCGAGGGCGAAGCTGCTCGTGCCGCTCAAGAAGCTGGTGCTGACATCGTAGGCACCGATGAACTCATGGCTCAAATCCAGGCTGGCGAGTTCAACTTTGACGCCGCTGTGGCTACTCCGGATCAGATGGGCAAGGTTGGCCGTTTGGGTAAAATCCTCGGCCCCCGTGGCCTTATGCCTAACCCCAAGCTCGGTACCGTTACCAACGACGTGGTAAAGGCTATCAATGAGCTCAAGGGTGGCCGCGTGGAGTACCGTGCTGACCGCTATGGTATTGCTCATGTCATCTTGGGTAAGGCAAGCTTTACCCCGGAGCAATTGGCTGAAAACTACGGCGCCGTCTATGACGAGATTCTCCGTATGAAGCCGGCTGCTGCTAAGGGCAAGTATATGAAATCGATTATGGTTTCTTCCACCATGAGCCCGGGCGTTCCGGTGGACTCTTCGGTGAACCGTGCCTATACGGAAACCGCTGAGTAACTAATTTCCTCACGCCTTATAAAGCCCCGCCTTGTACTCAGCAAGGCGGGGCTTTGTTGCTATTATGGCTCCTGTGTGTTTTATCACCCTTTATCCGGTTAGGAGTTTTCATGCTTCGCCGTTCTTCCGTTCCCCTTAAAACCCCTGATGAAATTGACGCTATGGCTGAAGCGGGGAGGCTTTCTGCTAAAGCCCTTCGCAAAGTTGGCGAGGCAGTAAAGCCAGGAGTATCTACGGCGGAACTCGATGAGATTGCAGAAACACTCATTCGTGAAGAGGGTGGGATTCCTGCTTTCAAAGGCTATGGCGGTTTCCCGGGAACCATATGCGCATCTATTAATGATGAGATCGTTCATGGTATCCCCTCGAAGCAGCGGATTCTCCAAGAGGGCGATATTATCTCCATTGATACCGGTGCCATCGTGGATGGCTGGGTAGGGGATAATGCGTGGACTTATGGAGTTGGCACTATTGATTCTAACTGGGAAAAACTCCTGGCCACGACAGAAGAAAGTCTCTGGGCGGGTATTGCTGCAGCTCAAAGTGGTAACCGGCTGGGTGATATTGGTCATGCCGTTCAAAAAGTAGCTGAACGAGCGGGCTATGGGGTGGTGCGCGAATATGCAGGTCATGGCATTGGGCGCGTGATGCATGAAGAGCCGACGGTGCGTAATTACGGTCGTCCCCATACCGGCTTAGTGCTTCAACCGGGCATGGTTATTGCTATTGAGCCCATGGTAACCATGGGTACCTATCGCACAGTGCTCCAGCCCGATGGCTGGCTGGTCTGCACCCGCGATGGTCTTCCTTCTGCCCACTTTGAGAAAACGGTCGCTATCACCGACTCTGGGGTGCGCGTACTTACAGAGGAACCGGACTATCCGCGACCTCTCTAAGGTTTTTTGGGGTCAAGTTGCTTAGGAAGCTCGACGGCGAAGACGATCGACGATGCTGGTAATGAAGAGCGCCTCAGGCGAGCGGAGGGCAACCGCAGGTCCAAAGGCCACCACACAGCCTACGAGGCCGCCTGCAAGCAAATAGCCGAGTGCCTGGAGGATTGATCCATTAAGGGGCCCGAAAAGGGCGCTTAAGGCTGATGTAACAGCAAACCCAGCAGCGGCACCAAGAATACCAAAGCCGAGGCTTCGAAGAATGACGAGCATCATGGTGCGCAGTCCCATGGATCCATAATGGGCGCGCAGATAGATAAAGGCCACAATGTCGCCGAGGACATAGGATACGACAGTGGAGGCCGCTACCGATTCAAGGGTAAACCCATAGCCGTGCTGATAACCAAAGGCCGCTGCCACAATGACACCTACTTGAGCGGCAACAGCTACAAAATTGATGAGAGAGAAGATCCCCATCCGCCGGATGCTACTAAAGACCTTATTGAGATAGGCGTTGACGCCGTAGAATGGTAGCGCCAGGGCCATAACAGCTAAGTAGCGCGCAATTTGTCCAATGCTTTCTTCTGTAAATGCGCCAATGTGATAGAGCGTAACCAGCGGTTGAGAGAACACTACCAAAAACAGTGCCATGGGCACCATGAGGAATATGATCTGGGATGAGCCATCGATAATACCCCGAATGACGCCTTTGGTGTCGCCATCGGCTTCCATATCGGAGAGTTCCGTAAACATAGCGGTGGTCACGGGAACAGCTAAGAACGAGTAGGGGAAGGTAAACCAGAGCCGGGCATAGGCAATGACAGAAGGTCCATTATCAGCAAAGACATAGGAGGCAGCATTCTGGGCTGATACCGTTGCAAAGGAGCAGATAGTCACAAAGAGGGCAGGGGCACCCAAGCGCAACGTGTCCCGAAGAGCGGGATCGTGGAAGTCGATGCGCGGCCGAAGATGGATACCATTCTTCCGAAGTGAAGGAATCTGAATAGCCATTTGGACAAACACACCGAGTGGGTTTCCAATGGCAATAACGTAGAACGCCGCTAGGGGATCCTGGGTAGCGACGGCGCTATAGATAAGGAATGACGCGATAACAATCAGGTTGTTGAACACGGGGGCGAGTGACGACATAAGGTAGTCGCGATGGGCATTCAGAAGGCCCGATATCACCGAAGAGCAGCCATAGAACACCACTTGGATGGCAAAGAACTGGAAGAAGAATACCGAGAGTGCCATCTCTTCTTGGTCGGAATAGAACGTCTGGGTGAAGATGACCTGGGCGGGAAAAAGCATGCAAAGCAAGCTGGCGATACCTAATATCAACACCACCAATGTTAAAAGGTTGGAGGCGTAGGCATTGCCCCGTTCTTCTCCTAAGGACTTTTTGACTGAAAGGTAGAC
>CAJUNI010000082.1:2122-3408 GCA_910587945.1 uncultured Parvibacter sp. | reverse complement strand
CAAGCATGCCGCCCAAGACCAGTTCATAGAGCATATTAGGGAGGTTATTGGCCACCTGATAGGAACTTGAGATAAACGTGGCCCCAAGGGCAAAGGCCATGGCCCAGGTACGCGCAAACCCGGTAATGCGTGAAATGATGACGCAAATACTGATGAGGGAAGCCGAGGCGCCTACGGCTTGGCGTCGCTGTTCGAGACTGGACCCTTCAGTACTCTCCGCTTCTTGCTCGCTGAATTCAATATCTGCTTCCTCGGTAGCGGAACGCTGATAAATGCCATCGGGATCAGTGCGATCGAGTCCCGCATGGCGCCCGATTACAGGAATGACGCCGGTAAGTCCTGGAGCCGGGCCTGTGGATTGAGTGGAGCGGTCTACTCCTCGATGACGTCCACGGACTGACGGCTGTGATGAGGTCGTGGTTCTTGGGCACTCATTGGAGCTAGGACGAGGAGCGAACGGATCGTTTTGAGGAAGTCGGGATGCGGTATGATCGGCTCCCGCATGGCGTCCTTTGATGGGAATACGCCCGGTTTCTCCGGGAGCAGGGGAGGGCGGGGTCGATCCATAGTGCGGCTTCGCCCCTTGGTGGCGCCCCCGTTGTTGGTAGTTTCCCTGAGGTCTGTCAGCCATCGGTAGTCTTTCAACTCCTTCAGATATAATGCCTCCATCATAACAAAAGCGGAAAGACGGTCCTTATGCATCTGCTGCTCGTGTGCAACAATTCCAATCCACAGGCCGCGGATGCGGCTCTTTTGGTGCAGGCATTTTGCGCCTCAGCTCATCTTGAGTGTATTCCCTTGAGTTCAGCGGCAATCCAAACGGATTGGCAACGCAGCACCCAACGCTCATTGCTTCCAGACGATATTGTTCTCGCTGTCGTGCTGGGTGGCGATGGCACCATATTGCGCACCGCTCATCTTCTCCACCATCGCTCAGTGCCTATCTTAGGCATCAACTACGGTCATCTCGGCTTTTTGGCTAATGATGCAGATCGCGGAATTGCGGAGCTTTTGACAGCAGCCTTGGCAGGGGAGCTCTATCAGGAACGGCGTTCAACTCTAAGGGTGAACGTTTTGTGTGAAGGGGAGCAAGATCCCTTTATAGATGATGGGGTTGGATTTGATCGAGGGTCAAACGAGCTGAGCGTTGAGGCTGTCCAGGCTTACCGGGAGCAGACGGATCCCCAGGGTCTTTCTGAGGCAAATGTGGGAGGTCTGATCGGTCGACGCCAGTTCTTCGCCCTCAACGAAGCAGCCCTGACACGGGGATCGTTGGGCTATGTAAT
>CAJUNI010000082.1:0-2112 GCA_910587945.1 uncultured Parvibacter sp. | reverse complement strand
CGTCTCTGGATGCCCCATTGCGACCTTAAGTGGCGATGGCCTCATTATTGCTTCGGCTTCCGGGTCAACCGCCTATGCTCTGTCGGCGGGAGGACCGTTGGTGGCCCCTGGATTTGAAGGCATGGTAGTGGTTCCATTGGCGGCTCACACCACCAGCGCTCGCGCGCTTCTCACGGATAGACAAGATGTAGTGGAAGTGGAGCTTCTGGACTCCCAGCGTCGTGGAGAGCCAACGCTGTTTGTAGATGGGGAACTCATCACCTTCCCCTCAGCCTTGCGCCGGGTATGGGTTGAGAAGGGTCCGGAGGATATTATCCTGCTCAAAGAACATCCCCAAGCGTTTTATCAGCGTTCGGCGGAAGCCTTTTTCTAGGACCGCCCGTTAGCTTTTCCGGACGCCTTCTGCGAGCCCGCGCCGCTTTTTATGGAAGCCTTCCTCGAAAACACGCTCGCTATCCCATAAAAAACCACCCCGTCCGTGGCCGAATGGCCGGCGAGGTGGTTTTTAGGTTTGCGCGGATTATCAGGCAGGGTCGCTTACTTGTGGTAGTAGCGATGCTGTTCGTATTTGGGCTCACAACAGACATTGATGCCTAAAGTGCGGTAGAGCTTTTCGTCGGCGGCAGAAATAATGACCGAGAAAAAGGCATCGCAGCCGCGCAACTTGTCAGCGTTGTCGATGAGCTGAGCAGCAATGGGATTCTCCACCGAGCTTACCGAGAGTGCCAGCAGCGTTTCATCAGAGTGCAAACGCGGATTCTGGCTGTGAAGGTGCTCGGTCTTCAAATGGCAAATGGGCTCAAGAACCTCATCGGAGATGACATAGAGCTCATCGTCAATGCCAGATACTCCCTTCAGGGCATTCATAAGCAGGGCGGATGCGGCTCCTAAGAGGTTGCCTGTTTTGCCCGTAACAACCGTGCCGTCGGGGAGCACCATAGCTCCAGCTGGAGCTCCCGTGGTTTCTTCTTTCAGAAGAGCCGCAGTACGGGCCGGGGAGTAGTTCGGAGTAATCCCGGCGCGATTCATGAGAAGCTCGATCTTTTCGAGGGTGCGCTCGCCGATACCAGTGCGTTTGAGTTCGACCGCGGTTTGGAAGTAGCGTCGCACAATTTCCATGCGCGCGGCATCGCAACAGGCTTCATCATCCACGATGGCCATGCCCGCCATATTCACTCCCATATCAGTGGGGGAGCGATAGGGGCTCTCGCCGGCAATACGCTCCATGATAGCCCGCAGAACGGGGAAGATTTCTACGTCGCGATTGTAGTTGACGGTGGTAGTGCCATAGGCTTCCAAATGGAAGGGGTCGATGATGTTGTCATCGTTGAGATCGGCGGTAGCGGCCTCATAGGCAATATTGACCGGATGGGTAAGCGGGAGATTCCAGATAGGGAAGGTTTCGTATTTTGCATAGCCAGCGGTAATGCCGCGCTTTCCCTCGTGATAAAGCTGGGAGAGGCAGGTGGCCATTTTCCCTGATCCGGGACCTGGTGCGGTTACCACCACCAGCGGTCGGCTGGTTTCAATGTAGTCATTTCGCCCGTAGCCCTCTTCGCTCACAATAGTGTCAATGTCGGAGGGGTAACCGGGGATGGAATAGTGCAGATAGCTGGTAATTCCCATGGAGGTAAGACGCTTGCGGAACAAGTCAGCAGCGGGTTGATTAGCATAGCGAGTAATAACCACTGAGCCCACCATAAATCCCATGGAGCGGAAGCTATCCATAAGGCGCAGAACATCGTCATCGTAGGTGATACCCAGATCGCCACGTACTTTGGATTTTTCGATGTCGTTGGCATTGATAGCAATCACAATTTCGGCATCGTCCGACAAGCTTTGGAGCATGCGAATTTTTGAGTCGGGTTCAAATCCGGGAAGTACCCGGGATGCGTGATAGTCGTCAAAAAGCTTGCCGCCAAACTCAAGGTAGAGTTTTCCGCCAAACTGAGCAATGCGCTCCCGAATATGTTCGGCTTGCAGGCTGATGTATTTGTCGTTATCAAAGCCGCTATGCATAATTAGTTGTTCCTCCTAGCCGCTGCCATAGGGTTCTAGGTGATTATAGCGGCCAATAGGCTTCTGAGTTACGCCTATGTTAAATTGCCCCGG
>CAJUNI010000081.1:226-9014 GCA_910587945.1 uncultured Parvibacter sp. | reverse complement strand
GAAGCTCTATGTGGCTCGTACCTACATTGGTAATAAGACCCCAGTCAGGACGGACCAAATCACAGAGCTCAGCAATTTGACCCCGGCCACGCATACCCATTTCCACTACCACCACAGCCGTTTCCGGGTCGGCAGCAAGAATCGTGCGCGGCACACCGAGCTCATTATTTTGATTGCCTTTGGTAGCTACCACAGAACCAAAGGCCGAAGCCACGTCGCGGACGAGATTTTTGGTAGTGGTTTTGCCTACGGAACCCGTAAGACCAATGACGCGTCCTCGCAGGTGATGGCGCCACTCCCGAGCCAAATCGGACAGCGCACTGCGCGTATCAGGCACCTCAATAATAGCAGCACCCATTTCTTGGGCGAGTAAGTTTGTTTTAGCGTCCAAGGGGCGGGTTACCAAGACCCCTTGAGCCCCCGCCATCAAAGCTGCCGGTACAAAATCATGGCCATCAGCCCGCTCTCCGGGGAGCGCCACAAAAAGCCAATCGGGTTGCACCTCTCGTGAATCCCAGGTAACTCCTACCAACAACGTAGTCGGATCAATGGGATCGACCAAAAAACGGCCACCCGTGCAATTGGCTATTTGCTTTGCATTGAGGCGCACGAGACATCTCCTTGTTACCGGGTCGCAGCAGCGCGACGTTCAAGAGCTTCTTGGGCTACCAGACGATCATCGAACGGGTGGGTGGTGTTGCCCACAATTTGGTAGGTTTCATGGCCCTTACCCGCAATCAGAATGGCATCGCCAGGCTCGGCTCGATCAATGGCCGCGGCAATAGCTTGGCCGCGATCGAGAATCTCTTCGAAGCGACCCTGACCTTCGGTCATGCCAGCCACAATGTCATCAATGATATCTTGAGGATTTTCCGTCCGGGGATTATCAGAAGTTACGATAGCGTAATCGGCATCCAAGGCGGCACGTCCCATGATAGGCCGCTTGGTGGCATCCCTATCACCTCCGCAGCCAAAGACTACGATGGTCCGGCCATGGCCGAGCTCTTTGATGGTGGAAACAGCCTTAGTAAGCGCGTCAGGCGTATGGGCGTAATCCACATACACCGACAGCTGGGCACCCCCATCGCCAGGAACACGTTGCAGACGACCCGGAGGCGCCGGGACATCGCTTAAGGCTGCGGCAATATCCTCGCGGCGCCAACCCAGCATAAGCCCCACACCAAAAGCCGTCATGATGTTTTCCACATTGAATTTACCCACGAGCGGGTAGGTAAAGGTGATGGTAGCTCCCCGCACTTCCAACTCAACGGTAGTGCTTGTGGCCCCATAGTCTACCGAGCGCGGATGAATTTGTGCTGCCCGGTCGAAGCCTGTGGTAATGACGTCGTCTCCGCGGTCTGAACAACGGCGCCACAACTCCCGTCCCCATTGATCATCAATACTGATTACCCGACGAGCCGGATAATCGCGAGAGAAGAGCAGTGCTTTTGCCTCGAAATAGGCATCGAAGGTGTGGTGATAGTCCAAGTGATCCTGGGTCAGATTCGTAAACGCCGTAACCGCAAAATTGGCTCCCCACGTGCGCACCAAATCAAGGGCATGGGAGCTTACTTCCATGGCTACGACCTCGCACCCCGCATCACGCATACGAGCAAAGAGTGCCTGCAAATCCGGGGATTCAGGCGTGGTGCGCTCCGCCGTTTCGTGGACGTCACCAATCACATTGCCCACCGTGCCAATGATGCCCGTCTTGCGGCCGAGCACCCGCGCAATGTGTTCCACCAAATAGGTCGTAGTGGTTTTGCCGTTCGTGCCGGTAACGCCCACTAAAGAAAAATCTTTCGACGGATAATCATAAAAGCGCGCGGCCGCTTCAGCCATAGCCTTACGAGAATCGGCCACTACTACCTCAGTCACATCGGTAGCGTCCGCTAAATAAAGTTTGCGCTCTACCACCAACACCTTAGCACCGCGATCGATGGCGTCTTGGGCATAGCCATGGCCATCAGAGACCGTACCCACAATGCAAAAGAACGCATCTCCTGGCTGCACGTGATCCGAGCGATAGGCAAGCCCAGTTACCTCTTCCTGGGCATTTCCGAGAATCGTACAATCGATAGATGCGAATAACTCGGCACAGGTTTTCATAATCAGGCTTCCTCGTTCGGGGTAATGTTGTATTGGTCGATAGCGGTGGTCATTATATCGTTAAATATCTTCGTAGTCTGACGCATGCCCTCCACCTCATTAGCGCCGACAAAGCACACAAGACTCGAAGAGGAATTATCAAGATAGCCGGTAAAACACAGATTATAGATCCCTTTTTTGTAGACTCCTTGATCGGCAATTTCTGCCGTAGAGGTTTTCCCCGCCACGGTAAATCCATCAATGGCAGCTGCAGTACCCGTACCATCTGCTACCACCGTCCGAAGCATAGAACGCACATCTTCAAGGGCCTGCTTATCCTCAATCACCTGCACCGATTCCGTTTCATAGGTTTCCCCGGTTTGAGGCTTGGAGAGCAGGAAATGAGGGGTTACTTCATAGCCATCATTAATGAGCGCGCCGTAGAACCGCACCATCTGCAACGGCGTTACTGAAATACCCTGACCAAAACTTACGTTATAGCCGGTAATCGTGGCCCAGTTTTCATAGGGCTGAAGCGAGCCAGAGGCCTCACCTGGATAGTCAACCCCGGTCCGATCATTAAGATTCCAAGCCACGATATTGTCATAGAGCGGACGAAAACCGGTGGACTGCTCTACTGCCAGCGAAATACCAATGTTGGAAGAGTGATCAAGAATTTGGCGAAGACTATAGACGGCGGCATCACGCTCATTGGAGTCGGAAATGGTATAGCCATCAGCCTCTAAGGTGGAGGGGCAGAACAACTCCGACTCCGGCGTCATAGCTTTTGACTCCAGCACCGTAAGGGCCGATACCGTTTTGAAAATAGAACCGGGCTCAAAAGGTTGTGTAATAGCTTTTACCTGGTCAGACCCTGCTTTTGCATCATTCATATTGCCCGGGTCCATATAGGGAAGCGAACAGATAGCGTAAATTTCGCCGGTCTTTGCATCCATCAGCACGGCACTTCCCTCATCGGTGCCGAGGTCTTCCACCCCTTGAGCTAAGGCCTGCTCAACACTGTTCTGCAATTTAATGTCCACCGAAACCATGATGTCTTGGCCATCGACGGCCGGCGTTTCTTCTCGCACGGCTCCAGGAATTGGAAGTGCGCCCTTGGACTTAGCCGGGTTGCCCCACTCAGCGCTATAGGTTCCCGCTGTTCCTTTAAGGATGTCGTCGTATTGCAGCTCAAGACCAGTGAGCCCATTACCATCCCAGTCAGTGCAACCCACAATTTGGCCCCCAATGGAGCCATTGGGGTACTCCCGGCGGCTGTCATCAATGAAATAGATGCCTGGCAACTTCTCTTCACGCAACCGATCAGCTTCTTCTACATCAGCTTGGCGCTTTACGTAGGAAAACGTGGTATTTGGCCGGGTAATCATAGTGCGATAATCAGAAACCTGGCCCCCCAACACCTCGGCTAAGACCATGGCCGTGTGATCAGGGTTCTCAATTTCTTTCGGGTTTGCATAGATGGTTGTAGCATCCACGCTGATAGCCAACACAATGCCATTACGGTCATAGATAGTTCCGCGCCGGGGCGTTGTGGGGATATTAACCGTGCGCGTCTCTTGGGCCTGGGCAGTGTATTGATCGGAAACGATCACCTGCAAAAAGAATAAGCGCCCAAAAAAGAGCAGGGCCAAAATGCCGAAGAGAACCAATATTACCCGGGAGCGACCCTCTAAGGCGAGCGAAGAGGCGGCCGCCCGCGATGCTCCCCGACCCGAGGAAGAACCCGTGCGTTGCCGGGATTGCTTTTGCTTTGATGCACCAGACGCGCCGGCTTTAGAACCGGCGCGTGAAGATGACGATGATGAAGAAGAGCGGCTTCGAGAACCGCGGGAATTACGAGGAGTCATTACCCTGCACTTCCTGCCGCAGCAATGGAGCCTGCCAACGATAAGTTACCCGCACTATCTTGGACGACCACATCTCCCGAAAGGTCGACAAAGGTGGTAGCTTCGGCCACGTCCATGCCCATCGCTTTTGCCGCTACCCGGATACGCGAGGGGTTGGACAAGGCGCTCTGACTCACTTCAAGGGAGCTACCTTCAGAGCGCGCCACTTCAATTTGTGCTGAAAGACGATGGGATTCCAGGCCCGCTACAACTGTCGTGGATTCAATGGCCACCCGAGCAATGCCCAGCACTGCCAGTACCACCAATACCACCGCACAGAGTCGCGCTGCCTGAAGTAACGCAGAGGCCTCTTGAGCCCCCGCACCGCGCGGATGTCCTCCGGGGACAACTGCAATAGACGGAGAGGCACTGTATTCGTAGTCGGATTCTGCATAGCGCTGATAGGCTGCCGCTGCTCCCACAATGCCACCTCCCCTTTTGCCTAGCTAACGTGTGAACCTACAAGCCACAACGTCATTGAGATGATTCAGGCTTCAAGCAGGTATCCTGCTCAAAGCCTGAGGTCATCGAAATCCTTTACCGTTTCCGCGCCACTCGCAATTTCGCACTCCGAGCCCGCGGATTCCGTTCCACTTCTTCGGGCGAAGCCACAATGGGCTTTCGCGTGACAATATCGAGTACCGGCTCTTTTCCGCAGGCGCACACCGGCAAATCTGGTGGGCACACGCAGCGATGAGCAAACGACTGGAACGTGTCTTTCACAATGCGATCTTCCAGCGAGTGATAGCTTATGACCGCAATCACTCCCCCCGGATTCAGCCAGCGTACTGCCGCGTCCAATCCTGAACGCAAAACCGTAAGCTCCGAGTTGACCTCGATCCGGAGTGCTTGGAATGTCCGCTTAGCAGGATGGCCTCCCGCTCTGCGAGCAGATGCCGGGATCGCTGCCTTGATGATCTCCACCAATTGATCGCTCTGGGTTATGGGCTCGTGGGCACGAGCTTCCACAATGAATGAGGCAATACGGCTGGCCCACTTTTCATCCGAGTTTGCGCGAATGATCCGAGCGAGATCTGTTTCGTTTGAGGTGTTAATGATCTCTTCTGCGGTTAAGGTTTGTTTACCCGGATCCATCCGCATGTCAAGGGGGCCATTCTCCTTAAAGGAGAAGCCTCGGGAAGGCATATCAATTTGCATGGAGGACACGCCAAGGTCGAAAAGAAAGCCATCTACTCCTGGTATTTCTGCAGACACAAGCAGTTCGTCCAAATCCCCAAAATTCCCGCGCAATAACTCGATGGTAGGACGAACCTCATCAGGGAGGGCCGCCAACCGGCGAGCCGCTTCAGCCTGAGCTACTTCGTCTTGGTCGATACCAATCAAAAGTCCCTCAGGCCCCAGCGCTTTCGCAAGCTCTAGGGAATGCCCTGCAAAGCCGAGTGTACAGTCCACAAGCGTTTGGTGTGTTTGGGGTGCGATTTGCTCGAGGCACTCGGCTAGCAGGACGGGAATATGCCGATATTCGTTTGTCATTTCGCTCACGTCTTTCGATTAGCTGTAGAGCAGCCCCAGGTCGACTTCGCTGTCAACCTGCTCGAAACGCTTCGCGTCCCAAACCTCAAAGCGGCCCGTGTTGCCCAAAATGATCACGTCTTTGTCGATGCCTACTGCCCGACGTACATCTTGAGGGATCATGATGCGCCCCGAGGCATCCACTTCTACCTCGAAGGCCCGACCCTTCAATTTGCGCCGCAACTCGACATGCTGATGGTTAGATTCCTGATAGCCACCGAAGCGACCCTGGAACAACTTATCCACCCACAGGTCAAAGTCAGACTTCACAAAGACATAGACGCAGTCATCCTTGAGCTCCCGTGCGACCACAAGAGTTTCAGGAAGAACTTTACGAAACTTAGCGGGAAGCGCCATGCGTCCTTTGCTGTCTACCTTGAAGGAAAACTGCCCGTTGAGATCCACCGCATATTGCGGTTCGGTAACAGCTCCTTCTTTGATATCAGTTCCGGCCATAGCCCCAATCCAACTACTTCGCGAAAAGTTCTTGGGTTGCATAGTACCCCACAATTCCCCACTTCGCAATCATTTTGCCCCACTTTGCCCCGCATTTTGCGAGGTCATGGGGCATTTTTACGAACAGAGGTTCTATTTGTTTTGCAGCGGAATCAATATCTTGTGGTCGGAAATAACCGCAGTCCCAAAATGTAGTTTTTGAATTTTTGGTAACGTGGTGGGGCAGAGTGGGAGAAGTTTTGGCATCGCCCTCATTTCGCCGGGCAAACGGCCGCAATGGGGCCGGGCAGCGGCAGTGCACTCCCCTTCAGTCCTTTTTATTGGTTGGAATGGATCTACTGAGCCGTCCATGACGCCCGCGGATGGGCGTGGCGATACTCTTCACGAATGTGAGAGCGATCTACGTGGGTATAAATCTGGGTTGTTGAAATGCTCTCATGACCGAGGAGCTCTTGGATGATACGCAAGTCAGCGCCGCCTTCGAGAAGATGGGTGGCGAAGGAATGACGAAGGGTGTGAGGATGGAGATCCTCGCGACCAATGGCACCCCCCGCCCGAGCCACAATGCTATGTACTGACTGACGCGTAATGCGTCCCCCGCGCTTATTCAAGAAAAGTGCCTCCGAGGGACGGCCGGAAGCTGCTTCAGCTAAGGCAGGCCGACCGGACGCAAGGTAGACCTGCACTGCTCGCAGTGCCGCTCCCGCAATAGGAACAATGCGCTCTTTGCTTCCCTTCCCGAATACCCGCACAAATCCATCCTCTAAAAAGAGATCTGCAGGGTTTAGGCCCGTAAGCTCGCTAACACGCAAACCACAGCCGTAGAGGATTTCCAGCATGGCACGATTGCGCAGCCCCTGAGGGCTTTCATCATCCAGGCGATCGAGTAATGCACCCACTTCTTCCACCGACAGAACATCAGGCAAGCGGGCCGGCACTTTCGGCGCGCGCACACTTTCGGCCGGGTTTACTTTGGCATTCCCGTCACGAACGCAGAATCGATGAAACCCGCGTACCACCGAGAGCCGCTGACGAATACTGGTGGGAGCAAGGCCTTGCTTCCGCAGGGATTGCTCGTAGGCCGAAACCAGCAGCGGATCAATCTCATCAAGAGAGGCTACCCCCTCTGAGCCAAGAAAAGCTTGATAGCAGTCCAAGCCCCGCTCATAGGCTGCTAAGGTATGAGGCGACGCTCCGCGCTCTATGCGCAAATAGGAAAGATATTCGCGGATAGCCTCATCAAGCATAGAACCTCAATCATGCTGGTTAGGAGTCGCTGCGATGCTGACAGGCTGCGGCCACAAAATCGCGAAACAGCGGATGAGGGCGGGTCGGTCGGCTCTTAAACTCCGGGTGTCCCTGACTTGCTACAAACCAAGGATGCTGAGGTAACTCTATCATTTCTACCAAACGATCGTCAGGAGAGGTGCCAGCAATCACAAGTCCCGCTTGCACCAAGCGCTCCCGATAGGCATTGTTTACCTCAAAGCGATGACGATGACGCTCATAAATGAGGGGTTCGCCGTAGGCCGCATAGGCCTTTGTGCCCTCTACCACTTTACAAGGGTACGCTCCGAGACGCATGGTGCCTCCCTTGTCTTCCACATCCGCCTGCTCAGGCATAAGGTCAATCACGAGCGGTACCGCGGCAGCTGCGGTAGCTACACTCAACTGCTCCGCATCGGTCTCAGAAGCCGAAGCAGCAATTTCTTCCATGAATTCCGCCGAAGTCGCCCCCTCAAGGCCGGCTACATCACGGGCGAAATCACAAACTGCTGCTTGCAGGCCCAAACAAATTCCCAAGAAGGGCACCTGATGGGTACGAGCATAGCGTGAGGCGCTAATCTTTCCCTCAAAGGCTCGCTGCCCAAAGCCTCCGGGCACCAAAATGCCATCCATAGCGCCCAACACTTCCTGAGCATTTTGGGCAGCTAACTCCTCACCATCAATCAGGTGCACGGTCACGGTTACTCCTTGGGCAACCCCTGCCGCATGCAAAGCCTCAATGACCGAAAGATAGGCATCGGGCAAACTGACATACTTTCCCACCACCGCAATATCCACGGTATCTGTGCAGTTTTGTGCCCGAGCCAGATACTCATTGAGGGGGTTGAGATTGATGGATCGGAGGGGCAATCCCAACTTATGGAGCACCTTCTCGTCAAAGCCTTGCTCATGCAAGGTGAGCGGTACCGAATAAATGGAGGGAGCATCTACGCAAGCCAAGACGTCATCCAAGGCCACATCACAGAATAAGGCGATCTTTTTACGCACACTGTCGGTGATCTCGTGATCCGAGCGACACACAATAAAATCAGGCTGCACCCCTAGTGAGCGCAATTCTTTGACGGAGTGTTGGGTCGGCTTCGTTTTTACTTCATGAGCAGCCGCAATATAGGGCACGAGGGTCACATGGACAAACAACACATCGCCCGGCTCATGTTCCATTTTGAACTGCCGAGCAGCTTCAATAAAGGGCTGGCTCTCAATGTCGCCTATAGTGCCCCCAATTTCCGAGATAACAATATCAGCGCCCGAATGATCGGCAATTCGGCGCAAACGTTCTTTAATAGCTTCTGTCACATGGGGAATAACCTGAACCGTTCCTCCCAAAAAGTCCCCCCGGCGCTCTTTCGCAATCAAGCTTTGGTAAATGGATCCTTGAGTAAAATTGGATTCCCGGGAAAGGTTCTCATCAATGAAACGCTCATAGTGACCAAGGTCCAAATCCCCTTCGTGGCCATCTTCAGTCACGAACACCTCACCATGCTGAAACGGACTCATGGTGCCCGGATCAACATTTA
>CAJUNI010000081.1:0-216 GCA_910587945.1 uncultured Parvibacter sp. | reverse complement strand
CGTTACCTTATAGCCCCGCGCCTTAAGAAGGTGACCGAGGGATGCGGCAGTGATTCCTTTGCCCAGTGACGAAACCACGCCGCCGGTTACAAAAATATGCTTGGCCATGATGCCTCTTTTCTGAAGGGTAACGCCCCACAGTCTTTTATGCTGCCCGTACTGCCCCATTTTACGAGCGCAAATCAAGACGACACCGCCTCCGGGGCAATTTAACAT
>CAJUNI010000080.1 GCA_910587945.1 uncultured Parvibacter sp. | reverse complement strand
TGCCAGCACGGCCCCCATGCACGCCATACCGATCATGACGCGCCGTCCTACGAGCTTGTCGGCAAAACAGCGTCCCACCCCTTGAGCCGCCATCATAGCCACCAACAATGCCACGCGCAGCAGACACTCATGAAGCGGAACGGAGACACCCGCAACCCCTCCCACACTAGGTATAAAAAGCAGAAACAGCCACGTCATGAAGAAGACGTAGCCGCTGGTTCCAATCATTATTTTCTCTGGTGTTGTACCTGCCGACGAAGAGGAAGTTTTTTCAAGCATTGCTTCCAACGGAACCCCCTTAGGCGGAGATGACTTTTGTCATCTCATCCAACATCCTGCGCCCTGCAAAGGCGAACGAAGACAAACCTGTTCCCTCCACGGGAGTTCAGTCCCGAGTGCCAGTACGTAGTTTCTCTTTGATTTTCGCCTTGGCGCCTTGTCGGCCGAAACCGAACTGCGAAGGAGGCCCCCTTCCCCACATTCGCTTAGGCAAGGGGATATTTTAGCGCATCCCTATCCTTGAATCTCTCGCATTCGAGCCCAAAGGAACAAGGTAACAAGGTCGCAGGGGCGGAAGTTTCGGATCCCTGTCGACCTCGCCCCTCTGAGTGATCCGGGTCCCCTACACCACTGCCTGAGGTCTCCTCGGGAGCCTTTGGGGTTCCTTTCCCTTACAACAATGGGACAGAGAACCTTCCCTACCTCCATAAAACAATGCACTCCACTATGATAGAGACAAACCTATTGTCGATATTGGATGGATCACCGTGGAATCATTGAGTCCGTTTGCCTTTGTCACCATAGTTACGCTTATTGCTGGAGCAGGAGGAACTGGCCTCGGCGGTGTGGTTGGAGCTCTCTTTAAAAGCGAGTCCAATCGCGTCGTAAGTATTCTTCTGGCCTTTGCCGGTGGTGTTATGACCGCCATGGTGTGTTTCGATCTGTTAGCTGAAGCCATTGAGGCTAGCGAAACCCTGACTGATCACGGGGTATTCCTTGTAGTGCTGGCCATTGTGCTTGGTGTGATCGTGGTCTACGGATTGAATTACATTATTGATAATCACACGCGCAAAGAGGTCCCCCACACGGCCGATGCTGCCCACCCCAACACCCATGATGATATCGACGAGCTCATTCATGCCGACCACTTAAACGAGCACCTGCGCGAAGGTGGCTCCCGGGCCTCTTTGGTGGTCGCGGGCATTGTTATGGCCTGTGCCATTGCCCTGCACAACATCCCCGAAGGTATGACTATTGGTGCGAGCTTCGCCATTTCTGATGACCTCATGCTGGGCACGGGCATGATCATGGCCGTACTCATTGGCCTGCACAACATTCCGGAAGGCATGGCGGTAGCCGTTCCGCTGATCAGCGGTGGCATGGGTCGCACCAAAGCGGTGTTGCTGACGGCTGCCTGTGGCCTCCCTACCCTCCTCGGTGCTTGGCTGGGACTCTGGTTGGGCGACATTGGACCCTTTGGTCTGTGCGCCAGCTTGGGCTTTGCCAGCGGCGCTATGCTCTACGTGGTCTTTGGCGAAATCCTTCCCGAGGCCTACCTTTTGTGCCGCTCAAAGACACCGGCTTTTGCTGTGATGGCTGGCATTCTTTTGGGCATGGTTATTATCTTCCTATAACAAGCCGCCCTTCCTTGGTCTGTCGGGTGACTTGCCTGCAGTACTCAAGGAGGTTATGGTGCCCATTCGTATTCCCGATTCATTGCCTGCCACCCAGGCTCTTGAAAGCGAAAATATTTTCGTAATGACCGAGCATCGGGCTATGCATCAGGACATTCGGCCCTTGAAGCTCTTACTGCTCAATCTGATGCCCACCAAAATTACCACCGAAACACAAATCCTGCGGAAGCTGGCCAATACGCCCCTACAAATTCATGTGGAGCTGCTTCATACCTCAAGCCATGATGCCCATCACGTACCCGAAGAGCACCTAGAGACCTTCTACACCACCTTTGACCAGGTAAAAGACCGCTACTTCGACGGGCTGATTATCACCGGCGCACCGGTGGAAAAGCTCGATTTCCAGGACGTGGATTATTGGGATGAACTCTGCGCCATTATGGAATGGTCCAAAACCAACGTGCATTCCACACTGCACATTTGCTGGGGTGCTCAAGCAGGCATTTACTACCACTACGGCGTACCCAAATACGAACTGCCCGCAAAGCGAACCGGGGTGTTTCAACACCGCTTGGTGAAGCGAACCTCCCCCTTAGTGCGCGGCTTTGACGACCAATTTGCAGCCCCTCATTCGCGCTACACCGAAGTAAGTGCAGAGGCCATTGAGGCCTGTCCAGATCTTGAGATTATTGCTGATTCCCCGGAAGCAGGGGTCTATATTGCCAAAAGCAAAGACAGCCAGAACTTCTTTGTGTTCGGCCATCCCGAATACGACGCCAACACCTTGGCAGCCGAATACGCCCGCGACCGGGCCAAAGGTCCTGATGCTCCCTTCCCCCTCCATTATTTTCCCGAGGACAATCCTGAAGCGGTGCCACAATCTACCTGGCGCGCTCACGCCCAGCTGCTCTATACCAATTGGCTGAACTACTATGTCTACCAAACGACGCCCTACAGCCTGGACGGCTCGGCGCACAGCGAGCGCACCCCGGAAGCCGCCCCTGCTGAAAGCGCGGAGGATGCTCCTGCCCCGCGGGCAGATACCGCAACAATCCCGTCATCCAGCGTCTCTGAGCCTGCCTCGACGGCGGGTTTCGCCACGGCAGTCCCGTCCCCTATCCTTCCAGAGCCCGCTCCGACAACAGCTCCCGCCACAATAGACTCGTCCACCAATCTCCCGAAACCCGCTCCTCACGTTCACTACGAACGCACGCCACTCCCGAGCGAGCTTGCCGCCCAAAAAGCAGCAGCCCGCGAGGCGGGACTGTCAAGCGGTGCGGCCACCGGAAGCGCAGCAGCCCAGCCGACAAGGGTAGCGGCCAAGTCATCCTTACACCAAGCTCCGGATCCCTTTTGTCGGGCAGAAAATGAAGACGACGACGGCTATGACCCCTACTCCGACCGGCCGGAGATAACCCCCTTCTTCGAACCGAATCCCTGGGATTAAGCGCCAGCATCGTGTCTAAAGGCCCACGGCCTCAGGCGGCCAACAGTTCGCCAGCTTCCTACCTGAAGCTCCGCGGCCTCAGGCCAGCGGATTCAGGCCATTGCGAGCCCGCAGGCCACCTGCCCTTTAGCTTCTCTTCGCCTAATTACCACCACGTACGGTGTCGGAGGGATGAATCGTCATGGACTGGAAGCGATCGGCCATGAACGTATTATCGAAATGAACGTCATAGAACTGCTCGACCGGGGTTGCTATCGGCATGCCCGATAAGCGCATATACCAGCAGTCCAACGCCTGAAGCGTCATGATGGCATCGGCCAACATCAAGGCCGCGCATACTGAAGTGACCGCATAGCGCCAGTTCCATGGAATCAAATTCACAATGCGCAGCAACAGGGGCAGCAGCAGTTTGATCCACACCACGCCCAGCAAGCCCCACATAGCCATAAAGACACCGCAGGTGCGACCCCCAATAGAGAGCCACATACCCGTATAATCCCAGGCCACCGCGCCAAAGGCGTATTGCATAAAGACGCTGGTGAAATACTCAAACGCTCCTCCAATAATAGCCGCCACAAAGAAGATGATAATGACATTCGACTTGTGGAAGCGATTGAGGAAGATGGTCATCAACACCGCGCCGCAGCCATAAATGGGCGAAAACGGTCCAAACAGTAAGCCCGCTCGATCTTGGTAGTGGCCGGGATCCACATAGACCATATGAAAGACCGTCTCAATAATGAGACCCAAGATGGAGCACACCACAAAGATCCAGAACAGGTTGTAGAAGTTTAAGGTGATGTAGCCCTTACCCGATTGGTCGAGCCCTAGCTTGCCGGACTCGGCCTCATCACGCAGTTCCATATCGCGCAGGCGCCGGCGCAGTTCGCGCTCTTCAGCCAAGGACGGGTCAATGTAGGATTGCAGAGCAACCAACAGCACCAAGACAATGCCGAAGAAGATCAAACGAAGGCTGATGCCCTTGGTCAAAATGGAGCAGAGAATACCCAGCACCATCAAGATAAACAGACCATCAATGGTAAGGGCCGCAAACCTTCGCTCATTGCGCAAAAGGCGAATACCCAACAGCAAGAAGCCTAAGGCCATTAAGACCACGTCACCTAAGGCGATAAACGTAATCACGATGGCCGTCATGCCCTCATCAGCTATGCCGCCCGCGCGGAATAGGTTGATGGCATCGAAAATAGTTTCCACAATGGCGGGAGCGGTGAGCACAAAGCCCACAATGCACAAAATGCCAAAGACCTTCATGGAGCGCGGTAGTTTCTTTTTGTCTACGGGCCCGCACATATTTGAGGTAATTTGCGCACGCACTTCCGCTGCCTCATCGGCATAGTCTTCTATGTGTTCGTGGATTTCATGGACCAGCTCTTTGGGATGTTCCAGCTCTTGCAAGCGATGGGCTGCTTTGCCTACCGACCGCTCAAGCGGTGCCTTAAGCGCTTCGATGCCCTCTTTAGGATGAGCGATATCGTGAGCCACTTCTTTGAGTGTAGCTTCGTCTTTTTCCTTGAGCTCGTGCGCTTCCTCTTTATCAATACGCAGCTCTTCGCGAGACTCCGCAATACCCGCAGCGGCTCCTTGCTTGAGAGACTCTTTTGCATCATGGGCCAACTGTCCCAGATCCCGCTTCATATCGGCAGCCAGGGCCTTTTCATCCTCCTGGACCTTCGAGACCGCGCACTCAGGGCGCGTGCAGGCATCTTCTACCGCCGGCTCTGAGGCCGCACTTTTTGAGTCAATTTCGGCTACGGTCCCTGACTCATTTGAGTCAATTTTTGCTCCGGTCGCTGACTCATTTTGGGATGTCATTGTTCTACCTCGCTTGATGGCTGGCTTATAGCTTCTCTATCGTGGATTCATTTAGTTAGCTTTTCATTATAGAGACTAGCTACCACAGCCATGAAACCAGCGGATGTCAGTTCTTCAAAACTTTGAATGGCAACGTCGGCCGTAGCCACCAAATCCTCCCAGGTACCAGCCTTATCGTCATCATAGATACCAACAGTGTGATAGCCCGCTTGGCTCAAGGTAACCAAGGCATAGGTGGCATCCTCAAAGCCCCAGGTTTGCGCCCGCGTCGTACCCAAGGATGCGCGGGCAGCATCATAGACTTCGGGACTGCGTTTAGAGGAGCCCACATCTTCCACCGACACAATGGCCTTCATGTAGGGAGCAAACCCGCAGGATTTCATCGCTTCAATGAGCAGCTCTGAGGGCGTGGACGAGGCCACGGCCATAGGTACGCCCTGCTCGTGCAGGCCCTGGACAAAGGCCAACGCACCGGGACGCGGGCAGGCTCGGTGAGAGTAATAGTCCAGCATAAATTCGTTGATCATGGTCTCTACCGCTGCGGCGGTAGCTCCCAGGCCGAAATGCTCATGAATGTAGGCAGCCGTCTCGGGGATAGAAAGCGTCGTGATGATATCGGTGTCGGCCTTCGAAAGCGTGAAGCCCCCTTGATTGGTAAGGGACTCTTCCAGCTCGCGCCAGACTCCCATGGAGTCCACCAGAGTCCCGTCACAATCAAAGATAATCCCGAGAGGCGTATCCATATAAGGCGCTATTCCTCCACGCGAATGAGGGAGGGTGTACCCTGCAGCACGTCGTCTAAGGACGCGATTTCATCCATGACCGCACGCACAGCAGATTCACGGGCGGTATGAGTTACGTAGACTACATCCACGGCACCCTGCTGACCATGGCCACGCTGCACCACCGAATGGACGCTCACATCATGGTTAGCAAATACGCTGGTCATAGCAGCGAGCACACCCGGACGGTCGGTCACGGTGAAGCGGATGTAGTACTTCATTTCCAGATCATCCATGGGCAAAATAGGCAGGTCGTCGGTGCAGGTGCAACCCACGATAGGTGCTACCCCCTGCTGTACATGGCGAGCAACCTCCAGCACATCGCCCATTACCGCGCTCGCGGCAGGACCCGAACCAGCGCCCGCACCAAAGAACATGGTTTCGCCCACAAAATCGCCCACTACATAGATGGCGTTGTAGACGCCGTTTACCGTAGCCAACTGATGGTCAACCGGGATCATAGTGGGATGAACACGAACATCAACGCCGTCTTCGCGACGATGAGCAATGGCCAGCAACTTCACCACGTAACCCATGTCTCGGGCCGCCTCAAGATCTACCGGAGAGATGGATGTGATGCCCGAAACATAGACATCGCCCAGGGTTACGCGGGAATTGAAGGCAATAGAAGCCAGGATGGCAATCTTTGCGGCAGCATCCAAACCATCAACATCTGCCGACGGATCCGCCTCAGCAAAGCCCTTGTCCTGAGCTTCTTTCAGGGCCTCGGCGTAGTCCATGCCGTTATCAGCCATGCGGGTAAGCATGTAGTTGGTGGTGCCGTTCACGATACCCATAACCGACGTGATCTCGTTAGCAATAAGGGAATGCTTGAGCGGGTCAATGATGGGAATGCCACCGCCCACAGAGGCTTCAAAGGCAATTTCCTTGCCGGCGGCAGCGGCAGCTTCCATAACTTCTTGGCCATAGGTTGCCATAAGTGCTTTGTTGGCCGTAACCACATTCTTGCCCGCCTCAAGGGCGCCGATGACCACAGTTTTAGCAAAGGTGGTGCCGCCAATAAGCTCGATCACGATATCGATGGTGGGATCTTCCAAGATCTCGTGGAAGTTGTCGGTGAAGAGATCCCCTACCCCGTGGGCTTCTGCCTCGGCGCTATTTAAGGAGCACACGCGCACCAGCTCAATGTCCACGCCAAAGTGCCGCTGAAAATCGGCGCGATGCTTTTGAATGATGTCAATGCAACCGCCACCGACGGTGCCCGTACCAACCAATCCGATCTTTACGCTCATGTTGCTCCCTTCAGACCAGTCAGTGGTCCTTAGTTGTGGCGGTGTTATTTCTAGAGCTCATTATGGCCTAGAAATGCACGAAGACCCAGGGAAACTCCTCGGTCTTCGGCCATACTCTCAAGTTCTACCGAGGGCGGCCGCCATGCGGCCGACATCCCTCACCCTTAGAGATCGCGCTGATGCAGCTCTTCATAGGTTTCACGACGGGTTACCACCCGGGCATTGCCGTCCTTAACAAACACCACGGCCGGGCGCGGTTGACCGTTGTAGTTGGAAGCCATGGTCATGTTGTAGGCGCCGGTACCAAACACGCAAACAATGTCTCCTAGCTCCGGCGTTTGCAGAGGCATATCCACCACCACCGCATCGCCGCTTTCGCAATGCTTGCCACAAAGGGTGACAATTTCAGTGCGCGGCTGATCGGCTTTATTGGCAATAGTGGGCTCGTAGTCTGCGTGATAGAGCGCCGTGCGAATGTTGTCGGACATGCCGCCATCTACAGCCACATATTTGCGAATGCCCGGCAACGTCTTCAGGATACCGACCGTATAAAGCGTCAGTCCCGCATTGGCCACCAAACTGCGGCCAGGCTCTACGAGCAAACGTGGCAGAGGATACTGGGCCGCTTCGCATTCCTGGATAACGGCCGTGCAGGTAACCTCCGCAAACTCCTCGATGGAAGGCGGCTCGTGCTCGGCCAAATAGGCCACACCCAACCCACCGCCGAGGTCCAGCTCCTCAATGAGATAGTCATAGCCTTCCCGAATGCGCGCCATGAATTCCACCATGACCGCAGCTGCTTCCTTAAAGGAATGGAGGGCGAAGATTTGCGAGCCAATGTGGCAGTGCAAGCCCGCCAAGCGCACATGGGGCGCTGCCAACACGTCGGCCACACAGCCATAGGCAAAATCGTTGAGCATGGTGAAGCCAAACTTGGAGTCCTCACAACCCGTGCGGATGTATTCGTGGGTATCAGCTTCAACGCCGGGGGTGATACGCATATAGATATCTTGCACCTTGCCCAGACGTCCCGCAATTTCATTCACCCGGGCAAGCTCAATGCGGCTGTCCACAATAATGCGACCAACGCCGGCAGCAATAGCTTCTTCCAGCTCCTGAGGGGTCTTGTTATTACCATGAACAAAGACGTGCTCCATGGGGAAGCCCACGGACTGAGCGCAGGCCAGCTCTCCCCCGCCCGACACATCCAGGCACAGGCCTTCCTGCTGCACAATGCGCAGTACTTCCTTGTTTAAAAACGCCTTTGAGGCATAGATCACATCGGAGTTTTGATAGCGAGCTCGAAACGCTTCGCGATAGCGCTCCATACGGCTACGAAGATCCGCTTCGTCAAACACATAGAGAGCAGTGCCTTGGGTATGGGCCAAATCCACCATATCCACGCCACCAACCCACAAGTGACCATCCACTACTTCGGCCGTCTGAGGAAGCACTGCCCCCAAATCCATGGTCGTCCGCTGATCGGGCTGCTTAGTTAAATCGGATGCGGGAAGAGACATAACACTCCTTCAATCAAGCTTGCGCATGAAGCTTAGTTTAGACGGAATTTCGGCATCACTGCCGTTCTGTGCGCCCATAGTAGCAAGCCCATTGTTTCCAACAAGCAACGTCCGAGGCAATTTTCCCATTATTCCGTGAAAGGACGCCTATACACCCTCTCTGCGTCCCAAGCCCGCTTAGGCTCGGTGGTAGGTTCCAAGTCACCGTCGATGAAACTCCTGAGGGCAACTACTCTTTCCCCCCTTCCCGAAATCAGCACCCCGAAAGACGTTCTCCGTGTCCCCCGAGAAGGCGCCCTCATCAGCCTTGTTGCTATTGTGCTCGGTATTAGTCTAGTAATCTGCTAGTATTTATGGCCGTGACGATTGATGTCCGAAAAATCTCGGCCTTTGGGGCCGCTATGGAAAGGATCTCGCTATGGGAAAACCCGAACCCTCCGTTGATCAGTGGCTTGCTGAGGCCAAAGCCAGCCCCCAAGCCGACCAATGCGGCATGTTTTTGACCCACAATGGCGTGGTGCGCATCACTCCCAAAAAGGAAGTGCGCGAAGGTGAGCAAGGCCTGGGCTCAGTGGTCGCAGTGGAATTCTCCTATGACGCTGAGGGCTTAGCGGCGGCAGAGGCCGAAGCGCTTACCTGGCCCGGCGTCTACTATGTACGC
>CAJUNI010000079.1:2403-9143 GCA_910587945.1 uncultured Parvibacter sp. | reverse complement strand
GGACTAGGTATGCTGATTGATTCCCTTGCTCACATCATTCAAAAATCCGGTTGCCTCGAGACCTTCTGGGGGAAGCTCGATACTAACGAAGATGCAACCTTAGGGGTGGCTTCCTCGGCGCGCCCTTTGTTAATAGCTGCGGAGTTTGCCCGAAACCCTAAAGCGACCCTAGTGGTGGTTGCCGGAGAAGAAGCTGCTCAAACCTATAGTCGAAGTATTGCTGCCTACGTTGGCGAAGAGCAGGTTCTGCGTTTTCCCGAGCGCAAAGATACGCCCTATAACGCTAAGGCGGCAGACCCGCGGGTTATTGCAACGCGTATGGCTGCCGCTGATGCGCTCTATGAACAGAAGCCTGTGCTGGTGGTAGCATCGGCGCGGTCTCTTATTCGCACGATGGCTCCTGTGGATTCTCTGGCGTGTAAGCCCTTGCGCCTCGTGGCTGGTGAGGAATTTGCTTCCGACGACGAAACGGGTGAGGATTCCCTCGAGTTGCTTGAGCGGGGATTGGTGGAGCGCGGCTATGAGAATACGGGCGAGCTAGATGGTCCTGGTACCTTTGCCGTGCGCGGTGGCACCGTTGATGTGTTCCCGGGGAATCTCAGCTACCCGGTGCGCATTGACTTCTTTGGTGATGAAGTGGATGAATTGCGCCGCATTGTGCCTGCCACAGGGCAAACCATCTCCGCCATGGACTCGGTAGCAATCTATCCGGTGGTGGAATTCCCCTTCACGAAAGCAAATCTGGGCCGTGCGCGAAAGGCTCTGGCAACCCCGGCTTTAACCAATCCGGCGTTGCGCGCCTTGTTAGAGCACCTGGAGGAGGGCTTGCGCTTTGAGGGGTATGAAGCGCTGTTACCTTATCTGTTTGAGAAGCCGGTAACGCTCGGCGCTTTTGCGGGTCCGCAGACGACCACGGCTTTGGTGGAACCGCGATCCCTCTTTGATGATGCTCAGCATGGCTATGAAGAGATTGCGGCCTTGGCAAAGGGTTCCGGTCTTGGTACCCAAGGTCTCTATGAGCAGGCCACGGCCCTTGATTTTGGCTCAGGGGTACGGGCTACCTATGTATCCATTATGCGGGTAGGGGGCACCATTGATGATGAGCTCCCGGTCAAGCGGGTTGATGTAGCGGGTTCTCCTGACAAGCTTTTTGTGCGCGTGGCCAGTTTGGTGCGCAATGAGGATACGGTAGTGTTTAGCGCACCGAACTATCGAGCGCGCAAAGATATTGAGCTTGAGTTTGTCGACCGCGGCATTCCGATTCAGGATCGCTGCGAGGATCTCATGAAACCCGACGTGGATGGTACGGGCAAACGATTGCTCCGTCGGGGTGTGGTCAATATGGTGGATGTGGAAATTCCGCTGGGTATGATTATCCCCAAGGCGCGGTTAGCGCTCATTTCTTTGGCCGATACCCAAGGGAGTCAAACCGCTTCTCGTAGTCGTAAAGTGGTGGATATTACTGAGATCACCTTCCCCTATAAGTCAGGAGATTATGTCGTCCATGCTGCCCATGGTATTGCGCTTTTTAAGGATCTGGCGCGCCGCGAAATTGATGGGGTAGAGCGCGACTATTTACAACTGGAGTATGCAGAAGGGGATAAGCTCTTTGTTCCGGTAGAACAGCTTGATCGCGTTACCCGCTACGTGGGACCCGAGGGTGCTTCTCCGCGGCTTACTCGCCTCAACACTTCCGACTGGTCGCGAGCATTGGCTAAGGCCCGAAAAGCCACGAAGAAATTAGCGTTTGACTTGGTAGATGTCTATGCGCGACGGGCGGCCACCCAAGGCTACCGATTTAGTCCGGACACACCCTGGCAGCGAGAGATGGAAGAGGCGTTTCCCTATCAAGAGACCCCGGATCAATTGGCAGCCATTGCCGATGTGAAAGCTGATATGCAATCGGGTCGTCCTATGGATCGCTTGATCTGTGGTGATGTAGGTTTTGGTAAAACGGAAGTAGCTCTTCGGGCGGCGTTTAAGGCAACCCAGGATAAGAAGCAGGTGATGGTGCTTTGTCCGACCACCATCTTGGCTCAGCAACACTACACTAACTTTAAAGAGCGCTTTGAGCCGTTTGGCGTGAAGGTGGAGGTGCTCTCGCGCTTCCGGACACCCCAGCAGCAAAAAGCAGCCCTCGAAGGGTTTGCCGATGGCTCAGTGCAAGTGCTCATTGGTACCCATCGTCTCTTGTCTCGGGATGTGAACCCCCATGATTTAGGACTGGTTATCATTGATGAGGAACAGCGCTTTGGCGTGGGTCATAAAGAGCAATTTAAGAATCTGCGCGAATATATTGATGTGCTGACGCTGTCCGCCACTCCCATACCGCGTACGATGCAAATGTCCTTGTCCGGGGTTCGTGACATGAGTTTGATTCTCACACCCCCCGATGAGCGTCGTCCCGTGAAAGTTCATGTAGGAGAATGGGATCCTGATGTGATATCGGCGGCCATTCGCTATGAACTTTCCCGCGGGGGACAGGTTTATTACGTGTCCAATCGCGTGCGTTCAATTGATGATGCGGTGGCTCGTGTTCAGGCAGCGGCGGGAGAAGCCCGCATTGGCGTCGCCCACGGCAAGATGTCCAAAGACGAGCTGGAGCGCGTGATGGAAGATTTTTCCGCAGGCGAGCTGGATGTCTTGGTGGCCACCACCATTATTGAATCGGGTATCGATAATCCTCATACCAATACGTTGATCATTGAAGATTCTCAACGGCTCGGGTTGGCTCAGATGTATCAGCTGAAAGGGCGCGTCGGCCGCTCTTCTACCCAAGCCTTCGCCTACTTCATGTTCCCCGATAATGTAGCGTTGACTGAAGAAGCTCAAGCCCGTCTGACCGCGCTTGATGAGCATCAGGAGCTAGGAAGTGGCATGCGTATTGCCATGCGCGACCTTGAAATCCGTGGCGCGGGCTCTATGCTGGGTGCCGAGCAGTCCGGAAATATGTCTTCGGTAGGTTTTGACCTCTTTGCGCAGATGCTTCAGCAGGCGGTGGTTGATGCGCGAGAAGGCACAAGCGGAGATGGATTGCCGCCCGCACTCTCAGATATCACGGTCAATGTGCCGGGTCATACCTACTTACCGGATGAATATATTCCCGACGCTGATGAGCGGGTGTTGTGGTATCGCCGTATTGCGAGCGCTGCCGATGAAGCTGCCGTTGAGGCTATTGCCCAAGAGCTTTTGGAGAAGCATCCCGACATGCCGGCAGCGGCACGTAACCTGCTGGCCCGGTCACGGATTAAGGCTTATGCCCATGAGCACGGCATTAAAACCGTGTCTATGGTGGGAGGACGTTTGGTAGTAGAACCGGTAGTGGTTCCGAGGGATCTCATGATTAAACTCAAGCGATACGGTGCGCGCTATCTGGCTGACAAACAAAAACTCACCGTACCAGCTAAGTATTTTGCGGGAGTCGAAGGCGATGCGCTCTTAGAGCCTGTATCGGCATTTCTCCATGAGCTGCTCGGGGACAAAACCCAGGAGTCACAAGAGGATAGGGAAGAGAAGGCGCCTGAGCGGCCTTCTGGGAAGGAACGGCGTCGTGGCTGAGATGCAAATGGAGCGCTTGCGCCTTAAGCGTGTAGATGAGGCCATGGAAATCATTGAACAAGCGCGGACGTTTTTGCGAGAATCAGGGTCTACTCAGTGGCAAAAAGGCTATCCCTTTCGAGAGACCTTAGTGGCTGATGCCAAAGCGCAAACGGGATGGGTGTTGGTTCAGGGCGACGCCATCATCGGCTATGTATGCATTGATTTTGCGGGAGAGCCGGTCTATGACGTGATTGATGGCGCGTGGCTTACAAGCGGGCCTTACGGAACCATTCATCGTATGGCTATCGGTACAGCTGCGCGGGGTAAGGGATGTTCTCGGGCGTTATTTGAACAGGCGGAACAGTTGGCCTTGGAAGAGGGTATTCAAAGCTTGCGCATTGATACGGCCGAGGCTAATAGCATCATGCAGCATCTTATTGAGCAGATGGGCTACCGCTACTGCGGTATCGTTCAACATTCTGAAGGGCCACGCTTGGCTTACGAGAAACTGCTCCATTGACGAATTTATTCTACAGTTGGGGTAGAATTCATCTTTCGAGCTAAGGAGGTGTAGGAAGCAATGGGCAATGTATGGCGGGTATTCATCCGCGATGTGGGGCGCCTTATTAAAACCCCCGCCGCGATGGTCGTTGTCATTGCACTGCTTATCCTTCCCTCCCTCTATACCTGGTACAACGTCATTGGATTTTGGAACCCCTATGAGAACACCGGTGCCCTTAAGGTAGTGGTCGTCAACGAAGACGCAGGTGGCTCTAATGAACTGACGGGCTCCCTTAATGTGGGGGATCGTATCGTTGAAGAACTTGAGCAAAACCACCAGCTCGATTGGCAATTCAAAAGCTATGACGAGGCTATGGATGACTTGGATGCGGGGAGTTGCTATGCGGTTTTTGTGCTGCCTGAGGATTTCACGGCTAAGCTTTTGACCATCACCTCAGGCACCTTTGAAGAACCGCAGATTCAATATTATGTGAATGAGAAACTGGGTCCGGTATCGCCGAAGATTACGGATACGGGCGCTTCAACCCTTGATCAAACGGTCAATGCCACGTTTGTTTCTACCGTGAGTGATGTGGCGGTAGAAACGGTCAATGATGCCATTGTAGGTTCCGAGACCTCCATTAATGATGCCACCTCAGCGGGTACTTCACGTGTCTCTCAAGCGCGAGCAGAGCTCAGTCAGACTATTGATGCCCTGTCTACTCTTTCCTCTCAATCACAAGAGAGTAGAGCGTCGGTTGCTGAGATTGGCAATGGTTTGCAGAGTGCCGCGGGATCTTTAGGCGCACTGGGAGAAACCTTGGATGATGCCCTGGCCTTAAGTCAGAGCCTCAATGAATCGCTCCAAGGGTTTTCGGCAACCATCGTTCCTGGATTACAGCAGTCGCTTTCGGCGGTAAGTTCAATTTCTGCGGATGCTAAGACCCTTGCCTATCAAGTGGGCGATGCCATAGATCGCGTGGAGCCTGATATCGTCTTGGCTCAAAGTCGCATTGACGATGCCCTCACTCAAAGTGCCGCGTTAGGAGAAGAGCTTCATCGGCTGTTAGATAGTTTGCCTGCCGATGCTACGGGCAGGGAAGAATTGGAAGAGGCGCTGGCGCAGCTGGATAGCCTCCAGCAGCATCTTGAAGAAGCTTCTGCCACCGTTAAAACCCTCACTTCTTCATTCGGTTCGACGAAAGAAACACTCACGGGATTAGCAGATACGGTTGATGGTAAAACCCAAGAAGCCCTGGGGGCTGCCCAGAATGGACTTGCGGTTCTGTCCGGTACCGGCGTTGGCAGCCTCCAGAGCTCGGTGTCGCAGCTGACCGGTACGCTTTCTACCCTTAAGACCTCCACCTCAGCCGCCCAAGAGCTACTGGGCCAAGTAGCCTCATCGCTGAACAATGTGGACGACGCTCTGATCTTAGCTTCTCAGGCATTTCAAGAGACCGGTGGCCTTCTTCAATCGGTGGACCAAGAGCTAGAGACTCTCGAGACTGACATTTCTGCGCTTGGCCAAGCTCGACTCTATGAAAGCTTCTTGGGAGTAGATGGATTGGATGCAAGTCGCATCTCGTCATTTATGAAAGCTCCAACAAACATTGAGACAGAAAAGCTCTATCCCATCAAAGTCTATGGCGCTGCTATGGCGCCCTTGTTTATGAATCTCACGTTTTGGATTGGCGCCTTCATGCTCATGGTTATCATGAAGCTTGAAGTGGACGATCGCGGCATCAAAAACCTGACCCTCAATCAGCGCTACTTAGGAAGATTCTTGCTTTTCGCCATCATGGTGGTGTTACAGGCATTGATTTGTTGCGCAGGGTTGGTGGTCATTGGCATTGACCCCGTTAATGTGGGTGCCTTGATGCTGGCAGCGTCAGCAGCTTCCTTGGCCTACCTTTCGATCATTTATGCGTTCTCACTTACATTGCAGCATATCGGCAAAGGTATTTGCATCATCTTGGTGTTTGCCCAAATCCCTGGTGCGTCGGGTCTGTATCCCATTGAGATGACGGCCCCGTTCTTCCAGGCGATCTATCCCTACCTTCCCTTTACCTATGGCATTGGTGCCATGCGGGAGGCAATTTGCGGTTTCTACGAATCGGCCTACGTTCAGGACCTGGTTGTGCTGGCCCTGTTCTTTGTGCTCTTCTTATTGGTGGGACTATTCTTGCGACCCCGGTTGGCTAATGTGAACGAAATGGTAGGCAATCAAATTGCCAAAGGGGCGCTCTTTAACGGCGAACACGTCGAAGCTCCTACCCGGCCCTATCGCTTCTCGCAGATTGTTAAAGCCCTCTCAGATAACCAGGCCTATCATCGGGCTCTGGTGAAACGCTATGAGCATTGGAAGGGGCTCTATCCTCGTATTGTTCGCATCCTAGTGGCGATAGCGATCGCGGTTCCGCTTATCTTCACCGTTGTCGTAACCCTTTCTCCTACGGAAAAGATTTGGGTACTGACGGCTTGGTTATTGTGGCTCGTAATCGTGTTTATTGCCTTGGTAGTAGTGGAGAACTTAGGCTACGCCTTCGAGCGTCAATTAGCGTTATCGTCTATGGATGCCCACGATATCAATGAGCTGTTAGTGGCATCGGCTACGCGGAAATCAGACATGATTCAAGAAGTACTAGAAAGCGAGCCGGTGGTATCCGAGCCCACTACGAGGCACGAGCAGCCTCCCGCTC